>CAYQOF010000080.1:0-5095 GCA_964419035.1 uncultured Anaerolinea sp.
CCTATGAATTCGTCGTCGTCTACGATCCCAACGGCGGATTTGTGACCGGCGGCGGCTGGATCAACTCACCCGCTGGCGCGTACACTGCCGACCCATCGCTGACGGGCAAAGCCAACTTCGGCTTCGTTGCCAAATACAAGAAGGGCGCAACCGTGCCCAATGGGAATACCCAGTTCCAATTCAAAGCCGGCGACCTGAACTTCCAGAGCGTCAGTTACGAGTGGCTCGTGGTGGCTGGCTCGAAGGCGCAGTTCAAGGGCGAAGGCACGATCAACGGCGCAGGCTCATACAAGTTCATGCTTACTGCGACGGACGGCAATCCCGACAAATTCCGCATCAAGATCTGGTACGAAGAGGCGGGCGTCGAGTACATTGTTTACGACAACGGCTCTGACCAGCCAATCGGCGGCGGAAGCATCGTCATCCACAAGTAGGCGCAAACAGTTTGGCAGGTGGAATCAAAAGACCTCCTCGAGCAATCGGGGAGGTCTTGCTTTCCCTCACCCTAACCCTCTCCCAAAGGGAGAGGGGACTCTGTATTCTTTTCATACACCTGCAGGTTGACGCAATTCGGCAGCCTCTCCCCTTTCAGCCCGGCGATCAAATTCCTTGCCGCCATCCATGACATGTTACTGCGCGCGGTGGTGCTTGCGCTGGCGATGTGAGGCATGATAATTACATTGTCCAGCGTGAGAAGCGGATGATCGGCTGGGAGCGGTTCGGGCTCGGTCACATCCAGTCCCGCCGCGAAGATGCGTCTCTCCTTCAAGGCTGAATACAGCGCGTCATGGTCAACGACAGGTCCGCGTGCGGTGTTTATCAGCACCGCTGTCGGCTTCATTTTTGACAGGGCTTCGGCGTTGATCAAATGGCGGGTATCAGGCGTCAGCGGCGTATGAAGCGAAATGAAGTCCGATTCCGCGAGCAGGGACTCGAAGTCCACGCGCGGCGCGTTGAGTTCAGGGTAAGCCTCCTTTTCATCCGGGTCGTAATAGATCACGCGCATCTCGAAACCGAGCGCGCGTTTTGCCATTGCCTTGCCAATACGACCAAACCCGACCAGACCAAGCGTCGCGCCGTGAATTTCATTGCCGAGCAAAAGCATCGGACCCCACGTCCTCCATTTGCCATCGCGCACGAAACGGCCGGCTTCGAGGATACGGCGTCCCGCGCTCATCATCAACGCAAATGCGAAATCGGCGGTGGCATCGGTGAGAACATCGGGCGTGTTGCCGACGGGAATTTTGCGCGTGGTCGCGGCGCCCACATCAATGTTGTCGAACCCGACCGCGAAATTGCTGATCACTTTCAATTGCGCGCCCGCCGCGTCCATCACCTCGCCGTCAATCTTGTCGGTCAGCAGGCACAACAATCCATCCACGCCCGGCACGCGTTTTAAAATCTCATCGCGGCTGGGCGGCAATTCGTCCATCCACAAATCCACTTCGCAAAAATCCTTTACGAGGTCCAATCCCTTGTCGGGGATGATGCGAGTGACAAACACTTTCGGTTTCGACATATTCTCTCCATCACCGGCGTTGGAGAACGCCTGCTGCGCGGTTTCTGTTATGATACCAGACATGGATGCACATCGTTTCGCGACGCACAGCCTCACCGATCCGCGCGTTCTGCGCATCCTGTCCGCCGCGCTCGAAGCGGTTGATCCATATTCTGCTGTTAAAAGACATCTCCCAAAATTTACCGGCGCTGTGCATGGATTGGGGATCGGAAAAGCCTCCATCCCGATGCTGACCGCTCTTGCGGAAGCGATTCCACTCTCGAGCGCGCTCGCCATCAGCAAGCACGCCTCTCAATCGAGCCGGAGCCTGTTCGCCGTTATCGAGGGCGGACATCCCATCCCAAACGAAGACTCGCTGCGCGCAGGCAAAGCCGCGCTCGAGTTCGTCTCTTCGCTGAATGAGAATGATACGCTCGTCTGTTTGATCTCAGGCGGAGGTTCGGCATTGATGACCGCACCTCACGAGGGAATATCCCTCGAAGATATGCAAACGCTAACCACTTTGTTGTTGTCATGCGGCGCGCGCATTGACGAAATCAACACGCTTCGCCGCCGGTTGGACCGCGTCAAGGGCGGAGGCTTGGCGCGCGCGACGAAGGCAAAGATCATCAGTTTGATTTTGTCGGATGTGATCGGGAATCCGCTCGAAGCGATTGCCTCCGGTCCCACAGTTCCAGACCCGACGACACGAGCAGATGCATTGAAAATTATCGAGAAATATTTTTCCGACCAAACCACAGAGTCACGGAGACACAGAGAAACTTTAATCTCCGTGACTCGCTGTCTCCGTGGTTCGAAACAACCAGAGATCAATGATTATGATTATTTACGCGCGCAAAACATCATTGTTGGCGACAACGAACTCGCCGCGCAAGCAGCGCTGGAGCAGGCGAAACGTGAAGGGTTCGATTCCGAAGTCTTGACGAGTGAATTGCAGGGCGAGGCGCGTGAGGTTGGAAAAGAACTTGCAAAACGATTACGCGATGAAATATCTAAAAGACCGCGTTCGTTTTGCCTGATTGCTGGAGGGGAGACGACTGTCACAATAAGAGGCGATGGCAAAGGCGGGCGGAATCAAGAACTGGCTTTAGCCGCAGTGGATGAATTGAGAGATGTGGAAAATATCATGTTGATTTCCCTCGCCACCGACGGCGAGGACGGTCCCACCGACGCGGCGGGCGCGGTGGTGACGGGCAAATCCGCTCGGAGGGCGGAGAGGCTTGGGCTGCGCGCGGCAGACCATTTGTCCCGGAATGACGCGTATCCCTTTTTCGACGCGCTGGGCGACTTGATCCGCACCGGTCCGACGGGGACGAACGTCAACGATCTGGTGTTCCTGATCGCTATCTGAGCGCGTCTTCGATCACCTGCCGAACGGATGCCATATCGAAATCCTTTTTATCCAGAAATGCAATTGCCCCGGCGGATAGCGCCTGCCTCCTGAATTCGCGGTCGGGGTACGCGCTGATCACCACCATGCGCGTGGAAGGCGAGACAGTCCGCAGGCGGCGCGCGCATTGAATGCCGTCGTCGTTTTCAAGCACCACGTCAATGAGCGCGAGTTGCGGCTGTATCCGTTCCCCCAGTTTCAACGCCTCGGCGGCGTTCCCGGCTTCATACAGGAGCGCTGATGGATGGATCTTTCCGATCAAGCGGCAGAGCTGCTGGCGATAACGGGGATTATCGTCCACGACCAGCACGGTCAGGTCAGGTTCCATGCCGGTTGTCGTGAAGTTGGAAAACTCCTGCCCGCTCGTCGCCAGCAGTTCCGGGTGGCGCAGGGCATAATGAACCGCCTTGAGCCTGCTATCCACGCCCAACACCCGGTATAACGCGGTCAGGTGGTTTTCGACGGTCTTGACGCTCAGGTCAAGCGACAGGGCAATGTGACGATTATCCGCGCCCTGCGTAAGCAGGCGGAGCAGTTCCCGCTGGCGGCGCGTCAGCCAGGGCATGGCTGGAGTTTGAGGAGACGCGCGGCGGGTGGCAAGTTTTCCGACCAGACTGCTGGAAATCCAGCGTTCCCCATTGAGAACCCTCTGCGCCGCAAGTTGCAGATCGGAAAGAGGCTGATCCTTCATGTGGTAGCCGTCCACCCCGGCATTCAGGAGCCCGACCACGTAGGTCTCATCGTCATACGCGCTGACGATCAGAATCTTGATATCCGGGCGTTTGGATTTGATCTGCTGGACGGCTGAGACCGGATCGAAGTCCGGCATATTTACATCCATCACCAGCAGGTCCGGGTGGACGCGGGCGAGAGCCTCCATTAATTCACGTCCGGTTCCGACCTCCCCGATGATTTCAATGTCAGGCAGGACTCTCAACGCATCCCGCAAACCGGCGCGGACTACGGTGTGATCGTCTGCCAGCAGGACTCGTATGGGCGGCATGGAATAATTATGCCATAAGTGACGCGGCATTTCCGTCAACCTCCGGCAAACTGGGTTACAATATTTTCATGGACGAACCGCTTCTGCGCGTGGAAAATCTGTCGAAGAATTTCGACCGCCTGCCCGTTCTGAAGAACGTGACCTTTTCACTGGCGCAGGGCGAGGTGGTGGGTCTTGTGGGGAGGCAGGGCGCGGGCAAGTCAACGTTATTCCGTCTATTGAGCGGCGCAATGGCGCCATCCTATGGCGCCATTCATTTTGCCGGCGCTCCCCGTCGTTTTGCAAACCGTCTGCAGGCGCAAAAACTCGGGATCGAAACAGTTCATCACGCTTCCGGCCCGGTCAATCAATTCGAATTCTCCCTGAACACTTTTTTCAACCGAGGCGCGGACGCCGGGATCACACGCCGCACGACCGGGCTTGTCGAACAATTTAACGTGACCCAGAACATATTATTGGGTCGCGAGATCATGAAAGTTTCCCGCCTGGGGATCATTGACTGGGATCGCATGTTCGAGACGGCTCGAAACCTGCTGGCAGAGTTCAACCTCCCGCCCGACCTTGCCCACGAAAAAGTGCGCAATCTCACCGACGAACAGCGGCAAATCGTCATGCTGATGCGGACCCTCTACAAACCCTGCCGGCTTCTGCTCCTTGACGACATCATCCCAGTCCTGAGTTTCCAGCGCCAGAAGATCCTCCACGACAAGATCAGGGACCTGGCGTCGCGAGGGACATCCGTCATCATCAGCAGTGACGACCTCAAGCATTTGTTTGCCGTCACAGACCGCATCCTTGTGTTGTACGAAGGCAGGCTGGTCGCCGACCGCCGTACCGCCGAATCCACCCCGCGCGAGATCGTGGAATTGATCGTCGGATCGTCCCGCCAGGAGCAGGTTTCCCCGCTCATCTGGGCTTTGGAAAGTTATCACGACGCCCAGAGGCAGGCGGAGGAATTGCGCCGCGCCCAGGCTTCCCTGCAGGAGAGTCTCGAAGCCCGTACCACGCTGAATCGGCAATTGTTCGAACGCCTGCGGAACCAGGTCAACGCCCTGGATAAGTTGAATGCCGCCCTGCAGGCGACCCAGCGGCGTTTGATCACCGAACGCGAGGATGAACGCAAGGCGCTGGCGCGTGAACTGCACGATCAGGTCATCCAGGACCTGCTGAGTTTTAATTATCG
>CAYQOF010000080.1:5195-7306 GCA_964419035.1 uncultured Anaerolinea sp.
CTGGCTTCCCTCTCGGTGAGCAAGCACTTCGGTCTGGTGGGCATCAGTGAACGGGTGGCGCTGCTGGGCGGCTCGATGAACATCGAGTCATCGAAGGGGAGCGGCACGATCCTGCAGGTGGAGATTCCCAGCCCGTATCCGCTCGTCGCCGCCTCCGAAACAACTTCCTGAAAATGTTTTACCGTTGATTTCCACTTCCACGGGGATTTAAGGGATTCCCCCTAATAAAAACAGGGGGTAAGAACTAAAAATGGGGGAATTGGTCAATATGCAACCACACAGCAATAACATATACTGAAGGGGAACTGAACCAATTCCATACGCTTTACGTACCTCAGGATATCCACGCTGTTTTCACAGCGTGGAAGTGGATTTCCCTCAAAATATGATTGCAGGAACAATTCGTAACAGACATCTGACGGCGAAGCGCTTCCGTTTACGTGAACGGGTCGCTTCGCTTTTTTTGTCGTTCATCCTCGAAAGGAGGTGAGGCGCAGGATCAATCCCCTTTGCAGTTACTGGAAATTGAGAAATGAAACCAAAAGGAGAAGAAAAAATGTCGAAAAAGACTTTGTACAACATTATGGCGATATTCTTCATTGCCGCCATGGTGTTATCCGCTTGTGGCGGCGCAAAAGCCACGGAGCAGCCGGCAGGAACCGCGCTGGAAGTTGGGATCGTGCTCCCTACGAAGGATGAACCGCGCTGGATCCAGGACGAGACCCGCTTCAAGGACGCACTGACGAAGGCTGGCTACCAGGTGGAGATCCTCTTCAGCCAAGGCGACTCCGCCAAGGAAAAAGCGAACGTCGAGACCCTGATCAGCAAGGGCGTCAAGGTGATCATCATTACACCGCATGACGGTTCTGCCGCCGCCGCCGCCGCGGAAGCCGCCAGAGCCGCAGGCGTGAAAGTCATTTCCTACGACCGCCTGATCCTCAACACCGATGCGGTGGACTACTACGTCACGTTCGACAGCGTCGCTGTGGGCGCAGCGCAGGCTCAGTACCTCGTTGACAAGGCGAGCGGCGCCGGCAACCCGCTGTACCTGTATGCGGGCGCGGCATCCGACAACAATGCCTTCCTGTTCTTCGAGGGTGCCTGGAACGTCCTGCAGCCCAAGATCGCCGACGGCACATTCGTCATCAAGAACTCCAGCGAGGCGGTTGCCCTGCAGAACAAGGCAAGCCTGACCCGCGACGAGATGGGCAAGATCATCGGTCAGATCACCACCAACTGGGATTTCAACACCGCCAAGACCCTTGCAGAAGCAAATCTGACCGTGGCGACCGCCGCCGATAAGGGCAACGTGTTCATTCTCGCCCCGAACGATGGAACCGCCCGCGCGATCGCCGATGCGTTCGCGGCAGACAGCGACGTTGCCAGTTACGTGGTGACCGGTCAGGATGCCGAGAAGGCTTCGGTCCAGTACATCATTGACGGCAAGCAGTCCATGACCGTGCTGAAGGATGTCCGCACCCTGGTCGCGGATGCGATCAGCGCCGCCATTGCATACCTGGAGGGGAAGACTCCCCCGCAGACCAACACCTACAACAACGGCAAGGTTGACGTTCCCGCCAAGCCGTCCGAAGTGATCGCTGTGGATAGGGACAATGTCAAAGCCGCTGTGATCGACTCCGGCTACTGGCCCGCCAGCGACTTCACAGGTTTGGATGCCGCCGCACCGAGCATATCCGGGACCGTTGGCGTTGTGCTTCCCACGAAGGATGAACCGCGCTGGATCCAGGATGAGACCCGCTTCAAAGACGCCTTTACGGCTGCCGGCTACGAAGTCGAAATTCTCTTCAGCCAGGGCGACTCCGCCAAGGAAAAGGCAAACGTTGAGGCATTGATCGCAAAGGGCATCAAAGTCCTCATCATCTGCCCTCACGATGGAACCGCCGCTGCCGCCGCCGCGGAAGCCGCCAGAGCCGCAGGCGTGAAAGTCATTTCCTATGACCGCCTGATCCGCGATACCGATGCAGTGGACTACTACGTCACGTTCGACAGCGTCGCTGTCGGCGCGGCGCAGGCTCAGTACCTCGTTGACAAGGCAAGCGGCGCCGGCAACCCGCTGTACCTGTATGCGGGCGCGGCATCCGACAACAATG
>CAYQOF010000080.1:7406-11949 GCA_964419035.1 uncultured Anaerolinea sp.
ACAATGTCAAAGCCGCTGTGATCGACTCCGGCTACTGGCCCGCCAGCGACTTCACCGGCCTGCCATAAGAACTGTACATCGAATGGAATAGTGGTGGACTTGTCCGCCACTATTCCTGTATAATCGGCTTCAAACCTGAATCTTTGGAGCAAACCATGGCAACTCCCATTTTGGAAATGCGGAATATCACCAAGGAATTTCCCGGGGTGAAAGCCCTGAACAATGTAAGTTTTCAGGTGGCCAAAGGGGAGATTCACTGCCTGGTCGGCGAGAACGGGGCGGGCAAATCAACTCTTATGAAGGTCTTGAGCGGGGTATATCCATACGGGGAATATACCGGCAACATCGTCTTCGAGGGAGATGTCCAGAGATTTTCAGGCATCCGCGACAGCGAAAAGGCAGGCATTGCCATTATCTATCAGGAACTGGCGCTTGTCCCTGAGATGACCGTTTATGAGAACATTTTTCTTGGGCATGAAATCAGCAATGGGCCCAGAATCGATTGGAACGAAACCATCAAAAGGGCGGGAGAAATGCTGGAGAAGGTCCGCCTCAACGTCAACCCTGAGGCGAAGGTCAAAGAACTGGGCGTCGGAAAACAGCAACTGGTCGAGATCGCCAAGGCGTTGAGCAGGGACGTCAAATTATTGATCCTGGACGAACCCACATCCGCGCTTAACGAGGACGACTGCGAAAATCTCTTCAATCTGTTGCGTGACCTGAAGAATCACGGCGTGACCTGCGTCCTGATCTCGCATAAATTGAAGGAGGTGATCTCCATTGCTGATTCGGTTACCGTCCTGCGGGACGGTCAGACCATCTGCACATTGGATGCCGAGAAGCGCGAGGTCACTGAGATCGCGCTGATCAAGAACATGGTGGGACGCGAGATCGAAAACATCTACCCAAAAAGAGAGCGCAAGAAAACAGAAGAGGTTGTGCTTGAAGTCAGGAATTGGACCAGCTATTCGCCAGCCCTGGGAAGAACCATTCTGCGCGAAGTAAATTTCAAGGTAAAAAAGGGCGAGATCGTGGGCTTTGCAGGCTTGATGGGATCGGGACGCACGGAACTTGCCTTGAGCATTTTTGGAAACCCGGACGGCTATCGAATCAGCGGAGACCTGGTCGTCAAGGGCGCGAGGAAACAGTTCAATCATCCGCAGGAGGCGATCCGGGAAGGCATTGCTTATGTCACCGAGGACAGGAAAGGCGACGGGCTCATTCTCATCCAGGACGTGAAACAGAATATCACGCTTGCAAATTTGAGGGAAATATCGAGGCGGTATGTGGTCAACAATAACGCTGAGGTCAATGTTGCCAACGAGTACAAGACGTCCCTTAATATCAAGACGCCCAGTTTGGAACAAAAGGTGAGAAACCTCAGCGGCGGCAATCAGCAGAAGGTTTCCGTCGCCAAATGGCTTTTCGTCAAACCCAGTGTCCTGATCCTGGATGAGCCAACGCGCGGCATTGACGTGGGGGCAAAGTTCGAGATCTATACCATCATGAATCGACTGGTGGAACAAGGTATGAGCATCCTCATGATATCCTCCGAACTGCCTGAAATCCTTGGAATGAGCGACAGGGTGTATATCGTTTCCTCCGGCAGGGTGAGCGGCGAACTTTCCATCGAGGAAGCGACTCAGGAAAAGATCATGCAACTTGCAACGAATTGAGGAGGCAGAAAATGTCGTTCGTTAGGGATTTACAGAAAGTTTTGCGCCAGAACATCCGCGAGTATGGGATGTTCATTGCCCTGTTCGTCATCATGGCAATCTTCACGTTCACGACGAACGGTCTCTTCATTTCGTCACGCAACATAAGCAATCTGATGAACCAGACGGGTTATGTTGCTGTTTTGGCTGTCGGCATGACCCTGGTGATCGTCATCCGACACATTGACCTGTCCGTCGGGTTCCTTGCCGGGTTCCTCGGCGCGGTGGCTGCCATCACCATGGTATTCTGGGGCTTGCCGGTATTTGCGGCAATTGCCCTTGTACTGACATTTGGCATCCTTGCGGGCTTATTAACGGGTTTCCTGGTCGCGCAGATGAAAATCCCCGCGTTTGTCGCCACGCTGGCAGGCTGGCTGGGATACCGGGGGGCGCTCCTCCTTTCGACGGTCAGCACAGGCACCATCATTATTCCGCACGCGACCTTCAACGCAATCGGCAATGGTTTCATCCCCGATATCCCGGGACTCACCCTATTGCCGGAAATTCACAAGCTTACCCTGCTCCTGGGTTTGCTGACAATCGTTATATTCGTAGTTAGTTCGGTCAACAGCCGCAGAAAAAAGCAGGTATACAATTTTGAAGTGCTGCCGATGAATTTGTTCATCCTTCAATTGGTGTTTGTGTCAATGCTCATCGGCTCCATCACCTGGGTTCTCGCAGGTTACAGAGGGCTCTCCTGGACAGCCGTCATCGTGCTGGTCGTAACGCTTGTGTATCACTTTATGACCAACCAGACCGTACTTGGACGGCACATCTACGCAGTCGGAGGAAACCCGGAAGCGGCTGAATTGAGCGGCATCAGTGTCAAGAAGATTACATATGTGGTCTTTGGCTCGATGGGGATGCTCTCAGCGTTATCCGGCATCCTTTTTGCGTCCCGCCTCCAGTCCGCCACAACGACCGCAGGGACCTTGTTCGAGCTTGATGCCATCGCCGCGGCGTTCATCGGCGGCGTGTCACCGGCAGGCGGCGTAGGCAAGGTGATGGGGTCCCTCATCGGCGCGCTGGTGATGACCTCCCTCACGAGCGGCATGAACCTCATGGGAATTGACATTTCCCTCCAATATATCGTCCGTGCCGGTGTGCTGGTGGCGGCGGTCATCTTTGATGTAACCACCCGTAACCGCGGAAGATAAAGGCGTCACGCCGGTGCGCCCATCATGTAGAACTTGCATGTGCAAAACAAAAGACTCCGCCAGGGGTCTTTTTGTTTGACATTTCCTCCCGCCTCGTCTAGACTCCCGCCATGCTTGCACGCGTATTTTCCTGCGCCGTCATCGGGCTCGAAGGAGTCATCGTCGAAGTCGAAGTGGATTATTCCAACGGCATGGCTGGCGTCACCATCGTCGGTTTGCCCGATGCCGCCGTGCAGGAGAGCCGCGAACGCGTGCAGACCGCCGTCAAGAACGCGGGCTTGCATTTCCCCCGTCATCGCATCGTCGTCAACCTCGCGCCCGCCGTCGTCCGCAAGGAGGGACCCGCCTACGACCTGCCCATCGCGCTCGGCGTCATCATGCTCGCGGGTTATCTTCCTCACAACGTCGTCGAAGACACGATCGTCGTCGGCGAACTCTCGCTGGACGGCGTCGTCCGTCACACGCGCGGCGTACTACCGATGGCGGCAACAGCCAGGGCAAACGGATTCAAGCGGATGTTCGTGCCTGAAGTGGACGCGGGCGAAGCGGCTTTGATCCCAAACCTGGAAGTGTATCCCGTCAAATCGCTTGCGGATCTTTACGACCATTTGTCTGGCCGCCGTTTAATTCAGCCTTACCAACCCTCGAGCAGTGACGAACTCGAGCCGCTCTTCATCCCCACTGACTTCAGCGAGATCAAGGGACAGGAACACGTCAAACGCGCGCTCGAGGTCGCGGCTGCCGGGGGACATAATGTGCTGATGGTCGGTTCACCTGGAGCGGGCAAGACCTTGCTTGCAAGAGCCATGCCCGGCATCCTGCCCGAAATGAGCATCGAGGAATCGCTGGATGTGACACGCATTTATTCCGTCGCAGACCAACTCCCACCGGGCACACCGTTGATCCGGCATCGTCCCTTCCGCGCGCCTCACCACACGATTTCTCATGCGGGGCTCGTCGGCGGCGGAAACATCCCCAAGCCCGGAGAAATATCGCTTGCGCACAGGGGCGTTTTGTTTTTGGATGAATTCCCCGAGTTTGGCACGCGCGTCCTTGAAGTGATGCGCCAGCCCATGGAGGACAAGGTTGTCACTATCAGCCGCGCCAAGGGATCGTTGACCTTTTCCGCTAACTTTCAATTGATCGCGGCGATGAATCCCTGCCCATGTGGCTGGTATGGCGATTCTCAAAAACCCTGCACCTGCGCGCCTGCAATGGTGACCAAATACCAGAAGCGAATCTCCGGTCCCCTTCTCGATAGAATTGACATCCACATCGAAGTCCCGCGCGTGGACTATGACAAGTTGAGCGCGGATCGCGTGGGGGAATCGAGCGAAGCGATTCGCAAGAGGGTACAGGCGGCACGGGATATTCAAGGTCAGCGTTTCGACTCTCATGGCACAGACATCATTTGCAATGCCGATATGCGCGTCGGGGAGATACGGCAGTTTTGCCGGTTGCAGGACGAGGGTCAGAGCCTGATGCGTGCCGCGATGACGCAACTCAATTTGTCGGCGCGGGCGTATCATCGCATCCTGAAACTGGCGCGCACGATTGCCGATCTGGCGGGGAGCGAAGATATCCAGTCCGCGCATCTGGCGGAGGCGTTGCAATATCGTCCCAAGTTGATGATGGGATAGCAAATACATTTCCCTCGCTGGTTTCACCACC
>CAYQOF010000081.1:0-4649 GCA_964419035.1 uncultured Anaerolinea sp.
CCCATGCTGGCGGTGTAGGTCAGTTCCTTCAACATGCGGTTGAGTTCGCGCACGTCCAGTTCGCGGACATTTTCCTCGGCGAGCAGCGGAGTGAGATAACTTAGAAAAGCGGGAGCAATCCCATGCGCGGCGGCGACGCGCCAGCCCTCCTCTTTCAAAGCGATGAGTCCGGCTTGTCCCGCGAGCATTTCGATGGCGATGCGCAGGATGCGCGCAAGCAATTTCTCGAGGTCGAGTTCCTGGGTCAGGGCGCGGGAAATCTCGAGCAGATAATCGCGTTGCCGAACGCGGAAATCGGGAAGCATGGAAAGATTTTATCACCGGCGTGTTTGTAAAATGTAAGAGATTTTGAGATTTGCGGGTGATGGAAACGACTTTGACGATCATCGGTTGGCATGGATCAGATTTCCCCGGCGTGAAATTTGTAACCTCTGTGATACCGCTGTTTTGTTGACAAAATGACGCCGAAATAATACAATGCCTTACAAAATTGAAAGGCTGGCAATATTTTTGTGTCTTTCGGGTAGCCAAAACCCTTTGGATTTATTCTCTACCGTACTAGCGGCAGTTTGCACGGAATTTCACTCGTGTTTGTACGGTAGAGAATAAATTATTCCATTTGAGTAATCCGAAGAAAGGAAATTGATCCTTATGAAACGCTCGATCCTGTCCTCAAGTGTAAAAGTCTGGTTGACCTTCTTCCGGGTTGCGGTTATTCTCGCAATTGGTTTTTCTGCTTTCTCGCCATGGAGGGTTACAACAGTATTCGCGGATAAACTTGTCTGCGGTGTGCCGGGCAAGGATGGACCTGTTTCCATCGGGGGAATCGTCAACACGTATTATCCCGGCACTGCCAATGTTTCCGCTGGCTCGACCTCCATTCCGGTGGGGAGCCCATCCGGCGCGGCAGTCCCCATCCAGCCGGGCGATTTGTTGCTGGTCATTCAGATGCAGGGCGCGGATATTAATTCAACGAATACCGGCGCGTATGGCGATGGGGCCGCGGGCGATCCTGCTTCGGGTATTCTGGGAACCAACTTCAGCGCCGGCTTGTATGAGTATGTGGTGGCTACGAGCGCAGTCGCGGCTGGGTCGGTGTCCATCAGTTCAGGGCTGGTCAACGCCTACTTCCAAGAGGACTATCCGGTTGGCGCCGGGAGTCAGGGACAGCGGCGTTTTCAGGTGGTGCGCGTTCCGCAATATTCCAGCGCGACCCTTACCGGCACTGTCACATCCCCGGCGTGGAATGGCAGTGTTGGCGGCGTCGTGGCGCTCGATGTAGCTGGCACTTTAGAGTTTGGTGGAAACGCAATTGATGTCAGCGGACTGGGTTTCCGGGGTGGGGGCGGGATAGACTATGATGGCGTTGGCCCCGGTAGTACATTTGCCTCAACAGATTATCGAACATTGTCAACTGTTACGCTGAATGCATCGAAGGGCGAAGGGATCGCGGGAACGCCGCGCTTTGTTTTCAACGGCACTTCAGTGACTGATCTGGGTCTCGAAGGATACCCGGATGGAAGTTTTGCGCGCGGCGCGCCTGGGAATGCGGGTGGCGGCGGTACCGACGGGAACCCGGTCTTCAATAACGAAAATTCCGGCGGAGGGGGAGGCGGGAATGGCGGCGCAGGCGGCACGGGAGGCAATTCCTGGTTCTCGAACCTCTCGATCGGTGGCTTTGGAGGTTCGACATTTCCTGCTACGCCATCGCGGCTGGTGATGGGCGGCGGCGGCGGCGCTGGAACGATCAATAATAATAACCCGGTGTTGAGCAGCGGCGGCGCGGGCGGTGGAATTGTGATGGTGCGCGCCGGGACAGTAACTGGAAGCGGAACAATCAACGCTGATGGCGCTGACGGGCAGGACCAGGTCCTCAACGATAGCGGCGGCGGCGGCGGCGCAGGTGGAAGCGTGTTGGTGATGGCTCAAGCCACACTCCCGGCGGGATTAGCCGTGGCGGCGGGTGGTGGGGATGGGGGTGATGCCTGGCCCGCCGCAACTGATCCCGATGATCGTCATGGACCCGGGGGTGGTGGAGGCGGCGGCGTTGTATACACCAGCGCCACGGCGGGTTCACGTTCGGCTGCTGGAGGAGCCAACGGTAACGCTACAACGCCCCCCGATGCTTATGGTTCCACCTCGGGAACCCCGGGTGTTGTTGGTACCATCACTCCTGCCAGCACCCCCAATATGATTTCCGGCGCGGAGTGCATTCCCACCCCGACGACAGTAAAAACAACCAGCACACCGGTGGTTACACAGACATTGACCGGGACCACAGGTGAGTATACGATCCGCGTTTCCATCCCGGCGAATCAGGGAACGGCTCTCGGCTTCTCGATTTCTGACAGCCTCCCGACCGGCTTTACTTATGCTTCGACCTCTGCGATCGACCTGACCGGCGGCGCGACGCGCACCGCAATCGTGGATCCGACGGCTGGCACGTCAACCCCGGTTTGGGGCACGTTTGATATCCCCGGCGGCGGGCAGGTGGAGATCACCTTTACAGTCAATATTGCCGCCTCGGTCACTCCCGGGATCTATCAGAACCCGGCGACCGCGACCTATACCGACCCGACCCGCACGGTCACGACCGGGACGACAACGTCGGAATACGATCCCCTCTCGAGCACCGGCGAGGATATCGAAGTGATCGCAGCGCAACTGCCGGATCTTGTCGCGACGAAGACGAATAACGTTGGCGGAACCGTTCAACCGGGCTCATCCTTCAACTGGACGATCAATGTGAGCAACAACGGAATTGGCGCGGCGGCTTTCACCACCGGTCAAGTGATCATGAGCGATGCGTTGCCGGGCGCGGCGGGATATTATCCGCAGGGCGCATTGACTGTAACCAACGGCGCCACCCCGCCGACGGGGACGATCAGTTGCAGCATCAGCGGAACTGCCCTGAGTTGTGCGGCGAGCGGGACGGTCACGCTTCCATCCAGCGCGTCATTCAGCGTGACGTTCGCGGTCACCCCAACTGCCGGCGGGGACCTGGCGAACACGGCGGTTGTTGACCCGAACGGTGTGGTCACTGAAAGTAATGAAGGCAACAATACCGCTTCGGATACGGTATCCGTTCTGGGTGCTGATCTCTCCGTCTTGAAAGACAATGGGCAGACCAGTTATCTGGCTGGCAGTGTGGTGACATATACAGTGACTGTCACGAACCTCAGCGGGGTTTCAGTTACCGGCGCGACTGTCGCAGACGCCAGACCCGCAAATATATCCACCTGGGCTTGGGCTTGCACAAGTCAGACGGGCGGAGCATCCGGGTGTACCGCTGCCGGAACTTCTGTGTCTGATTTTTCTGATACGGTCGACCTGCCGGTTGGCGGTATTATCATCTACACCGTAACTGCGAATGTTGTCGCCAGCCCGGTTGGGGATCTGGTGAATACCGCGACTGTTGCTGTTCCGGCAGGTTACGTGGATACCAATCCGGCGAATAACAGTTCCACGGATACCGATACATTGACATTGAGCAGTGTGGATCTGGCAATTACGAAGGATGATGGGCAGGCCGGTTATTCCGCAGGCGGCACGGTGACGTACACGATTGCAGTGACCAACCTCAGTGGAGCGGGTGTGACCGGCGCGGTGGTTTCGGATCTGATCCCGGCGAACATTGCATCCTGGACGTGGACTTGCGCCCCAGCCGCGACTGGCGGCGCCACCGGCTGTGACGGCGCGGCAAGCAATTCCGCTAATTTTACTGATACCGTGAACCTGCCGGTTGGCGGCACGATCTTCTATACAGTGACTGCGGTCGTTGTTGCAAACCCAACCGGGGATCTGGTAAATACTGCGACAGTGACTCCCCCGGCCGGTTTCGCGGATACAAACACGGCGAACAACTCATCAACAGATATTAATACACTGTTGACTGCAGACCTGTCCATCATAAAGAGCGTTAATCAGGTGACTTTTACTGGCGGCGCCACTTTGACGTATACGGTTACCGTAACCAACTTGAGCGGTGTGACGGTTACCGGCGCGGTCGTATCCGATCCCATTCCCGCCAACATCGCATCCTGGACGTGGGTTTGCACGACCGTCGGTGGAGGAGCCTCCGGCTGTGACGGCGCGGCGAGCAACTCTGTTGATTTTACAGATACCGTGAACCTGCCGGTTGGCGGCTCGATCACCTACACGGTGACTGCCATCGTGGTCGCGAACCCGACCGGTAATCTCGTAAACACGGCGACCGTTTCCCTCCCGCCAGGTTATACAGATTCAAACCCGAGCAATAACACTTCGACCGTTACCAGCTTCCAGGGTCCCGTTGCAGACCTTGCCTTGGACAAGTCTGTGAGCAACTCAACGCCCACCCCTCTGACGAATATAACCTTCACGCTCACCTTGACAAATATTGGACCTGACCCCGCAACCGGCGTCGAAGTGACGGATCAGTTGCCCAGTGGTTTTACATACGTCTCGGCGGTCGCCAGCCAGGGAACTTATAACAATGTGACCGGCGTCTGGACGGTTGGCAATATGGCTGTGAATGCCGCTGAAACCTTGACGATCACGGTAACTGTCAATCTGACGGGTTCGTATGTCAACACGGCGCAGGTCAGCGCTGCCATCGAGATTGATCCGGTTTCGGCAAACAATCAGGATACGGTAACGGTCGTTCCCAA
>CAYQOF010000081.1:4749-7177 GCA_964419035.1 uncultured Anaerolinea sp.
TACCGGGTTTGCGCCCAACGTGGTCACGGACCTGAACCTCGCTTCACGCCCAGCCTATGCTTCGACCAGTCTTGCCCTTCAGATCCCCACGCTGAAAGTGGATACGTCCATTGTCGGCGTCGAGTTCAGGAATGGGAATTGGGATGTATCCTGGCTGCAGAATCAGGCTGGATGGTTGAACGGAACCGCCTATCCCACCTGGAAGGGTAACAGCGTTCTCACAGCGCATGCTGTCAATCCTGATGGAAAGCCAGGCATGTTCTCCGGCTTGAAAAGATTGACTGCTGGCGAGTACATCTTCGTGTACAACTCCGGCTATCGTTACACCTACAGGGTCGAATCGAATGACCTGGTGCAGGCGGATGATTTCAGTGTGTTCAGACACGAAGACAAACAGTACCTGACCCTCGTCACCTGCGATACCTATGATGAGAAGTCGGGCATCTACCTCCTGCGAGTGGTGGTGCGCGCCGTCCTTGTGGATGTGCGTGCGGCGCAATAGACTCAAGGATCGAATCAACAAAGGCTGTTCCTTCGTGCGAACAGCCTTTGCTTTTTTAACTCATCTTACGCAGAGCGTCCCGAAGGTTCTCAAGATTCAGCATGTTCTCTGCAACAAACCTTCGGGACGGTGCGTAACATCAGTTTCTATAATGCCCACGGTCGCAAATTGCGCTATCCCGCTTTTGAAAAAGCGCAATTTGTGACCGCCCTGGGTATAACTCTTGATATTTATCTCAACCCCTGTTCCTGTTCTGCCATTGTGATTACCTTCTCGAAGATTTCCAGGCCCTCGTCCATTTCCTCTTTGGTAATGCACAGCGGCGGCGCGAGACGGACGGTGGATTTTCCGCAACCAAGCAGCAGCAAGCCATGTTCATACCCGTAGGATTCGATCATGTTGCGGATCTCTTCGTTGGGTTCCTTCGTGCTTTTATCCTTTACAAATTCCACGCCGATCATCAAGCCCTTGCCGCGCACATCTCCCATGGAGGTATGCCTCACTTGAATCTCTTTGAGCGCGTCGAGCGCGTATTCACCGACCTCCGCCGCGTTGGCGAGATAGGATTCCTCGATCAGTTCGATGGTTGCCAGCGAAGCCGCGCTCGAGATGGGGTTGCCTCCAAATGTGTTGCCGTGCACGCCCTTGGGCCAATCCATGACCGACTCGCGTGCGACGCAGGCGCCCAGCGGCAGACCGGAGGCGATGCCTTTTGCCGAAGTGACGATATCCGGCTCCACTCCCCAATGTTCGATCGCCCACCATTTGCCGGTGCGCCCCATGCCGGATTGCACCTCGTCGGCGATCAACAAGATGCCATATTTATCGCACAGTTTGCGCAATGCGGGGAAGAATCCGTCCGGCGGGACGAGGTAACCGCCCTCGCCCTGGATCGGTTCCACCAGCACGCCGGCGATCTCGTCGCCTGGCACGTTGTGATCGAAGATCTCCTCCTCGATGAAACGCACAATTGTCTCGCCGTAGTCCTCGCCCATCTTGCGATGCAGGATCGGACGATACGGATCGGGGAACGGCACGTGCGTCACGCCCGGCATGAGCGGATAGAAGCCGCGATGATAATGCGGCTTGCTGGCGGTGAAGGCGACCGATCCCATCGTGCGCCCATGAAAGGCGCCGAAGAAACCGATGAAATTATGTCGTTTGGTGTGGAACTTGGCAAGTTTGATCGCCGTCTCGACCGCCTCCGTCCCTGAATTGGTCAAAAAAGTCTTTGCATTTTCCTCGAACGGCGCGATCTCGTCCAGTTTTTCGCTCAGACGGACCCAGCCCTCGTGATAAAAATCCGAAGAGATGTGCAGGAACTTCGCCGCCGCGTCCTGTACTGACTTCACCACCCTGGGATGCGCGTGACCGGTGGCAAGCACGGCAATGCCAGCCATGAAATCAATGTAACGGTTGCCGTCCGCGTCCCAAACCTCCACGCCCTTTCCGTGATCCATCACGAACGGATACGCGCGCGGATAGGATGACGATACGACCTTCTTATCGCGTTCGATCAATGCCCGGGCTTTGGGGCCGGGCACATTCAGTTTTTTCATATGAACTCCTTGCCGACTAATTCTGTGAATGACGATACATCGCTTCGCAGGGATCCCGGCTCAGCGCGGCTTTCCGGGACATTCGACACGTTCCGGACAAGCCGAAAATTGATTCCGCTGTATGAGCCTTATCCCTGCCTGTCGGCTGTCCACCACTTCGTTGCCAGCCAGGAGGGCGGCATGGGCGCACGTTGTTTCATCCTTCCACCTTCATTTCCTGCGAGCGCATTCTCGCAAGCGCCAGCGCGCCGAGCAGACCGGCGTCATCGCCCAGCGCGGCTCTCGTGATGACGAGATCATCCAGATAATGTGGATGAAATACATGTTTGCGAAGACTTTCCTCGAACGGCTTGAACAACAGATCGCC
>CAYQOF010000081.1:7277-9959 GCA_964419035.1 uncultured Anaerolinea sp.
GTTCGCATCGTTGTCGAGAAAGACGGGGACGCCAAAGTGTTCGGAGAGTTTGGGACCCACCGGAAAGTTCTTCCATTGGGGTATGTTCGGCGTATCGAGGATCGTGCCGCTGTGCGGGTCCAGCGGACCGGGCGAGGCGATGCCAATGGCGGAGATGTTCCCATTCTGCCAGACAGCCTCTATCGCTTGAACGAGACGGTTGAAAACGCCCGGTTCATCTGCCAGTGATCGCGTACGTTGGTGCGCAACAGGAGTGATGTTGTCCGGTTCATAGGCGGCGGTGCGGATGTGCGTCCCGCCAATATCTACGGCTACAGTGAGGGTCATGCCGTAATTATAACCGACGCCCCTGACCGTCCCTTCTTGTGTGCATGTCACTGCGAGTGGCGCCTCGCGCCGCGAAGCAGTCTCCTCTCAAACCATGGGATTGCTTCGGGAAAATCGTCCTCGCGGTGACCTATTGGAAATTACGGATGCAAATGTCCTTCCGCCTCCGCCTGCTCCAACACAGACAGGATGGTCTCGACCAATGAACGCGCCGCCTGTGCGCTCATCTCCACCGCAACCCGGGCGGAGGGTCCCTGCGATTCGTTCACAAAGTCAATGTTGAGGGCGTGCTCGAACGGCGCATTGAAAGGATGGTCATAGGAGACGTTGGCGCCCTCCAGTTTGAACCAGCCGCTGGTTCCCTTTCCGCTTCCTTCGATCTTTACTTTTTCCACGATCATGGTGCACATACAAAATTACTCCATATTCCAAGTATCTCTCAAAAATATGTTCCCGTCATTGCGAGGAGGGCTCGCGCTGAGCGGAGTGAGCCGACAGGTGAACGAAGACGAAGCGCACGCAGCCCGACGAAGCAATCTCCAACACGGTTGGCAATGTCCGATTCTCTGGGAGATTGCTTCGCTCCGCTCGCAATGACGATCGGTTACAGATTTATCATGAAAGGTGTTTTTCCAGAAACGCGAAGACCTTTTGCCAGCCATCCACGGCCTGCGCCTGGCGATAGGCAGGCCGGTGGTGGTAGAAAAAACCGTGACCGGCGCCGTCATATCTGTGGAATTCATAGGTCTTGCCATGCTTCTTGAGTTCCGCTTCGTGTTGATCCACCTGTTCCGGGCTGGGACTGCTGTCGTCATTTCCGAACAATCCCAAAATGGGGCAGGGCAGGTCCTTGGTGTAATCCAACGGTGAGATGGGGGTCTTTTCATTCAACTGATCTTCTGCCATGACGATCCGTCCGCCCCAGCAATCCACGACGGCATCGAAGCCGGGCGCTCGGCACGCGGCTAGCCAGGCGTGTCTTCCACCCGAGCATGTGCCGAAAATACCAACCTTGCCGTTGACGCAGGGCAGCGCGCGCAAATATTTCATCGCGCCCGCCAGGTCGCCGACAGCCTGGTGATCAGGAATGCCTCCATCTGCGTGGACTTTTGCGGCGACATCCTCCGGCGTGCCATGACCGGCGCGGAAGTACAGATTGGGCGTGAGGGTCACATAACCATGAAGCGCGGTTTTGAGCGTGATCTCCCGATACCATTGATCCCAGCCCGGCATGTGATGCGCCAGCACGAGCGCGGGATGGGGACCGGGTCCGAGCGGGCGCGCGAAGTATGCGTTGATCAGGTCGCCGTTCGCGCCGGTCATGGTGGTGGTCTCTGCGAGCAAGCCTTCGTACATGTCGGTTGTATACATGGATGCTCTTTTATTTTTGGCTCAAGGCGGCGTCCCCGCCGCCGGGGATGGCGGGGGGAGCAAGTTGAGTTTGTGAAGGACGATCTGCACGCTTCGATTGTATTCCAAAGTTTCGTCCGTGACATCCAAATTCAATATTTGATTCGACGGGACTCCCGCCAGCCACTCATCCATAAATGAACTGAACAGCGCCGTGTCTTCTGCGGAGGCGATGTTGATGCGCTTCCTCCCGGACAAACGGCTTGCCACCGTTATTTCGTCCGCGCGCAAACGGACGATGAGTTCCGGCAACGGGAGCGCCGCGCGGATGAACGCGTAGAGTCGTCGGCAGAGATCGAATTCGGGGTCGCTGAGCAGGCGTCGGCTGTGGAAGAGGCGGGTGAATCCGTGAAAGTCAAGGTCGAGTCCGCCGTCCATCAAGCCGGTCTTCGAGGCGGCGCGCATCTCCCTCTCCTGTTCCGCGCGCAGGAGCAGATAATCCATTTGATTGGCGAAGGTATATGATGGATCTTGTTTTGCCAGTGATTGGAATGGACGCTCTGCGTGCTGTTCGTAGGCGGTTGCAAACCTGCCTGTTTTGGCAAGCGCGTGCGCGAGCGCGGTCTTGCCCACACCGCTCGCGCCGACGATGGTGACGAGTCGGTTCATGCGCGCATTGGGGTGCGGATGGAGTTCACTTTGCGCGGCTCATTACATCTGTTTTCCACCTCTCGAATGCAGACTGGAATTCCGGCAGGCGCAGGCTTTCGGGCGTCAGGCTCACCCAATTGAGGAACCAGTCGTACCCATCCTCCAGAAAACCTTCGCGGCGCAGGTCCGCTTCGGCGATCGCCAGCAGCGGAAGTCCCATTGTGTACGACATGGCGGCTTCGATTTGATTCCAGACGGTCGGCAGGCGCACATCCTCCAGATGCTTTTCGTTTTCACCCTTGCGCAGTTCCAAGCCGTTATCGAAGGTCAGGCGTTCGAAGGCGATGACGATGG
>CAYQOF010000081.1:10059-11944 GCA_964419035.1 uncultured Anaerolinea sp.
GAGAGGATCTTCAACGTGGATGAACTTTCTGAGCCGATCAATTCCTCCACGCGCTCGACGAAGTGCTGATAGGCTTCCCCTTTTTCCTTGCTCGCGTACGCTCCACCCTTGGATGTGAAGAGGAAATATTCGCGCCGCAGGTTTTGTTCCGTGGAACGATAGTTCGTCCATTGTTCCCGAAAATGGTACACGCTCTCCAGCGAGACGAGCAGGACGACGATCAAGCTGGTGATCGTGGTTACCACGTCAATGTAGGGCAGATCAAGGTTGACGAAGACGGGAACCAACGCGCCGCCGATCACGGTCGCGGCCCGCATGCGCAGGTAATACTTCTTGTGCTTGTCCGCGCTTTTGTCGTACCATGCGATGGCGTCGTTCACCCGTTCGGCAATGTAATCCTCCGGCGGCACTGAAGCGTGAGGGCGGGGCGGAACACGCGGATAACTGACTTTCTGCGCGGGTTTTGGTCCGGATTCCGTCTGGGATTTAGCCTGGTCGGTCATGTTTTCTCCTTGATCGTGTCGGAATGCCCGAATTGTACAATAAGAATGGGATTTAAACGATACCCCGCCTCACGCGCAGGGACGGTTGCCGCCGTCATGGATTCATTTGACGAATTTATCGAAGAATTCTATGGTGCGGCGCATGGCAGCGCTGAAATAATTCGAGATGTTGTGGTTGTCGCTTTCGTATTTGTGCAACTCCACGTACTGGTTTGCGTTGAGCATCTCGAAAAAGAGCAGTTCCGAAAATTCCAGCGGCACGCTTGTGTCGGCTGTGCCGTGGTGCAATTGAAGGGGACCTGATATGTCGCTCAGGTACGAATTGGCGGAGATCGAGTTCCAGAATTCGGGGTTTTCTTCGGGCGTGCCGTATTCGTTCAGGAAGGTAAAGCGCCACGAACGCGGCGACGGGGTCGGTTGGACAGAGGAGCCGGTGCCGCGCCGCCAGCGCGTCAGCAGGTCCGGGTACGAAGCGACGACCCCTGCCCAGATCACGCCTGCCTTGATATCATCCGTAATGACCATCGAGCGCAGGGTGATGTATCCACCCATCGAATGTCCCCACATGCCGATGCGGTTCGGGTCGGCGTCCGGGTGGCGTTTCGCCGAAGCGACCGCGTTCAAAACATCCACAACATAATCGGGTCTGCTGTATGCGCCCCCCGCCGCGCCCTCCGAATTGCCGTGTCCGCGATAATCCGAGCGGAAGACGATGTAGCCGCTGCGCGCGATCAGGTCAACATAAGCGACATAACGTTCGGTGGTGACGTACACATCGGGCGGGATGAATCCATGGTTGAAGATGATGACGGGCCAGCCGGTGGGCGGCTTTGCGCCGTTCGGGATGGTCATCAGCGCGTAGATCTTCAACCCTTCCGATAAGTACGAAACGATATAGCGGTTGTAGTTCACGCCGGGATCGAGGACGGTTTCGATGACGATGTCGCTTCCGGGATATTCACGCGCCCGCATCGCAGATATTTCAAGCGGATGGGGGGTAAGCGTCGGCGTGGGCAGAGGCGTGGAAGTGAGTGTATCAGTGGGAGTGAGCGTGGGGGACGAAGTGGCTGTCGAGGAGGGAACAGCAGCCGGCGCGAGTTGCGAGGCGGAGACGCCCGTCCCGCAGGCGTTGAGGAGCAATAAAGCGGCAATCCAGATCAACCAGTAAGGCTTGAGTTTATTCATCGCTAAATTCCTTGTTCAATGGGGACATTTGAAAATTCTAGTACTCCAACAAGATTAAGTTGGATGGTGACACAAACGACACATCGGGCAATTTGCCCTCCAGTTTTAGATTGTCCGAGTACTAGCGTTAGAACCTTAGAGGAATTTTAGGAAGGGGGCAGCTTCCCGGGAATCGGGACAAAAATCCCCTCCCGGTT
>CAYQOF010000082.1:0-11778 GCA_964419035.1 uncultured Anaerolinea sp.
ACATACGAAAACTCGGTGAACTTGTAACCGGGGAAAATTTCCTCTGTCACTGCCGCCCCGCCGATGATGGGTCGGCGTTCGAGCACGACTACTTTCCTGCCTGCGCGGGCAAGATATGCCGCGGCGACCAGTCCGTTGTGCCCGCCGCCGATGATGATTGCGTCGTATCGTGTCATGAAATCCTTTCATCCTTTGGTATCTCATCCGGTATTTCATGTCAGCGGGAAATGATCATAAACGCGCAGCCAGCCCAAAGTCCGAGGGAAGAAGCGAGTACATGCGCGCGTCGTAAACAGATTTGCCCACCACCATCCGATTGAGCAGGGTGCCTTCGTAATGCGCGCCGATCTTTTCCGCGACGCGCGCGCTCCTGTCATTCCCGACTGCAACAACGATCTCGGCGCGGATCAAACCCAGTTTTTCGAAGGCAAAACGCACGGCAAGTTTCGCGGCGCGCCCGGCAATACCCCGTCCCTGGCAGGCAGTCCGCACCCAGTAACCCACGTTACAGAATTGATACACCGGATGGATGCTGCTCAACGTGCAGCCCCCAAGGATCCCGCTGCCGCGCGTAATGGCAAAAGCATGGAGGGTGCGCTCCTCCCAACGCGCCCGCGCAATGGAGATATATTCCCTGGCTGTCATCTCGGTGTACTGTTCATTTGCCCAGGACATCCAGGGACTGAGTTCCTTCAGGGACTCGCGCACTGCCTGACACAACGGCTGGGCGTCCTCGAAATGGAACGGGCGGAGGATGATATCGCCATCGATCAAATGGATGGAGGAAAGCATGGCTCTCTCCCTGAACAAAATCACGGAGCCGCCGGGGACGACTCCGTGAATATACATTCCGTGAACCTACATCGAAATATACTCCCGCAAATTGTGCTGCACTGCATATGCCGCGGCTTCGGCGCGGTTGTTCACGTTCAACTTGGAAAGGATGCTCGAGACGTAATTCCGCACGGTGCCTTCGCCCAGGAACAACTGCCGGGCGATCTCGCGGTTCGTCTTCCCTTCGGAGACCAGCAGCAACACGTGCTTCTCCTGCTGGCTGAGGTGCTGAAAGGCGGAAGCCTCCTCCTCCTTCACAGCGCGGCGCACCTCCTGAAAAACGCGCTGGGTCACAGCCGGGTCGAGCAGGGCTTCGCCGCGCGAGACCGCCTCGAGAGCCTTTACGAGATCGTCGCTCCCGATCTGTTTCAGGATGTATCCCGACGCGCCGGCGCGAATGGCGGAGAACAGCATCTCGTCCTCGGCGTACGAGGTCAGCATGATGACCTTGACATTCGGATGCTTGTTGACGATCTGCTCGCACGCTTCGATCCCCGAGGTGCCCGGCAGGCGGATATCCATCACCACCACGTCCGGCTTCAGCATTTCGGTCTTTTCGATGGCTTCACGCGCCGAGGCGGCTTCGGCAATCACGTCGAACTGCGGATGCCGCTCCAGCAGGGATTTCAATCCCAACCGCACGACTTCGTGATCATCCACAAGGATAATTCGTTGTTTTGGGGGCTGCTTTGGCATGACCCGATTTTACCCCAAGATTACCCATAATATTGAAAAAGTGAGCGCGTCGGTCCCACCCTGAGCCTGCCCTCGTTTTCGACATTTCTTCCCCTCCCCTTATTAAATGCGTGGAGCGGGTCAACATCCCGCTCCACAGTGAATGACTTATTTCGCCTTGACGGTGATGGTGCGCGGCTTGACTTCCTCAGCCTTCGGCAGGGTGATGGTCAGGACGCCGTTTTCGAAATCAGCCTTTGCCTTGTCTGCCATCACTTCGGTCGGCAGAGCCACAGAGCGCTCGAACGCGCCGAAGCGCTGCTCGCGGATGTGCCACGCTCTTTCCTTCTTCTCCTCTTCCTGCTTCACCTCGCCCTTGATGGTGAGCACATCGCCGGTGACGTTGATCTGCACTTCATCGGCTTTGATACCGGGCAGGGCGGCTTTCACGACGATCTCATCATCGGTCTGGTACATGTCAATCGCAGGCAGCGACCAGCCATCCCGCATCAGGGAGAGCGGACGTGTGAAGGCGTCATCGAACAGGCGATCCATCGCCTCGCGCAGGGTCATCATCTCACGAGCGGGTTCCCAACGGATCAAGTTGGACATAGGTACCTCCTTCTTAATTGGGTTGGATTTTCTGCCCTTAATATAAAAAGCCTGCGTTGGAAAAACGCAGACTCTGTATAAAAAATTCGTATGAAAAACCTTTGTCATTGCGAGCCCTGCTAGGGGCGAAGCAATCCCCGTCATAGGTTGGAGATTGCTTCGTCGCAACAAACGCTCCTCGCAATGACGGTTAATTCTTCTGTCTCTTGTAATCCACGAAGCGATAGCCCACGCCGCGCTCGGTGAGGATATATCTCGGGTTGGCGGGGTCCTTCTCGAGTTTCTGGCGCAGGTAGTTGATGTAGAGACGCACGTAATGCGGTTCGTCGCGATACTCATATCCCCATACCTTGACGAGCAGCTGGTCGTGCGTGACGACCCAGCCGGCGTTCTGCACGAGGTGATACAACAGGCGGTATTCCGTCGGGCGGAGTTTCACGAGTTTGCCCTCGAGCCAGACCTCGCGGCGGTCGAAATCAATCCTGAGGCGGTCGTCCACTTCGATGATGTCGTGCATCGAGCCGCTCGCGCCCTCCGTGCGGCGGATGACCGCTTTCACGCGGCTGACCATTTCACGCGGGCTGAACGGCTTGGTGACGTAATCGTCGGCGCCCAGTTCGAGTCCGCGCACGCGGTCGTCCTCCTCGCCTTTGGCGGTCAGCATGATGACCGGCACATTGCTCACCTCGCGTATGGTCTCGAGCACTTCGAAACCGTCGAGGTCGGGCATCATTACATCCAATAAGACAAGGTCGGGGGTTACGTCGCGCAATTTCTGGATGGCTTGCCTGCCATTGAAGGCTTCAGCGACCTGAAAGCCGTCGTGCTCCAAATTCATGCGGATGAAACGCACCATGCGTTCCTCGTCGTCCACGACGAGGATGCGGCGGCGCTCGAACTCTTCGGGCATGTCATTCCCTCACAAAGCCGATCAGGTTCTCTTCCTCTGCGCTTTCCAGCACCTCGATCAGCGTGATCTTTGCCAGGGGCCAAATCACCTTGACCACGTTCGGTTCGATGTAATGGATATCCTTGCCATCGCGCAGACGGGGGTTGCTGATCGTAATGATCGTATCGGTGTTTCTCGGCAATTCCTCGATCTCGCCAATCACGGCTGATTCGCCGGCGATATGGAGGATGACAGAGTAAGCCATGTGATTGAGCCTTTCCGCAGGCGCCTATATGTTTCTAAGCAGGACCTGGATCTTCAATTTTCCAAGCGCGATGACGTCGCCATGACTCAACGCTTCCTCCGTGTGCGGGTTGAGGCGGCGCCCGTTGAGGTAGGTGCCGTTCGAGGAGCCAAGGTCCATGACGAGGACGCGGTTGGCATCGCGTTTGACCACAGCATGAAGGCGCGAAACGCCCGAGGCGTATGCCTGATACGGGGTCAGGTCAATATCGGGCATGATGGGTTGTCCCTCGCTGAGACGTCCCAGGGTGAACTCGTTTCTCGAGGCGAGAGGCAGTATCTTGCCGCTGTCCATCAGGTGAAGGGAAATCCAACTGTTGACAGGCGAGGAGGGCGGTTCGGGACGCGGCTGTTTCCTGCTGAGATCCTCCGAGATCTCATCCTGTGTGATCGCCTGTGTGGTGAGAGTCTCCACCCCGTTCAGTTGCGCGCCGCATTCAACACAGAACAGCGTGCCTGAGACGTTCTCATGCTTGCAGTTTGAGCAAATTATCATGAAACCAACTCCTTTTTGTGCGGCGCAAGAAACAGCGCACGCGTGCCGTATTTGATCTTTTTGCTCCCTTCGTCAGAGAGCGCGTTTTTATTCTCCAGATTATCCACCTCGAGCAGTATGGTCTGTGCCAGACTGCGTTCGCCCTGCATCAACAAATTGGCGGCGAGGGATTGCAGGTGCCGTGTGGCGCTTTGAACCTGTCCGTTCGAGAGTTCCTTGCGGGCGCGTTCCTGCATGCGATAGACCATGAGGCGTGAAAGAGCCTGGACGATCTCTGCGGGCGGCGGATCAGTTTCGGGTGGGTCTGATACGGGCCGCCGAATGCGCATCCGCAACGGAGGGACAGGCAAAGGCTGGGAGGCAATGGATACTTTCAGCGTTCCATCCAGGACAGTGACCGAATCCGATTTTACCGCTTTTGGGTGAATTATGTATTCAAAAATAACACGAGTGGACGTCTCCTGCAATATTGGTCCAAGGCGGAGGGGCGACTCTCCGAGCAGGATCGGGGCGGGATCGGGTTGGAGGCGAAAGGCATAGGATAGTTCGATATCCGCCCCCTGTGGCTGGATATCCAGGGCGGCATCATCCGCATAGGTCTGGGCAAGCGCATTGAATTTTTCGAGCAGAAGGCGCTTTATATCCTGCGGTTCGGCAATGTAGGCGCTGCTCCCGCTTGTGCGGGCGGCAAGCACATCGAGAAAAATGTCGTTCCATTCCCGGCCGATGCCCATCGCGCTGATGCCAATGCCAAGCCCGGCGAGTTTCGATGCCAGCGCGAGACAATCCTGCTCATCCCCGTACGTATGGCCGTCTGTGAGCAGGATGATGTGGTTGACGCGTGTGGCGTCGAGACTCTTCATTACTTCGTTCGCCCCCGCATCGAGTCCCTGATGGATCTCGGTCGCGCCGGAAGGCTGGATCATCTGGATCTTCGCCTCGAGACGCGTCCGTTCCTCCTGATGACGCGAAGCAGGGATGATGACCTCGGCGCGGTCGCTGAACGTGACAACGCTCAGGATATCCTGCGGCCTGAGATTGCGCAGCACTTGAATGGCTGTGGCTTTGACCACATCCATCTTCTCGCCCTGCATGGACGTGGAACGATCCAGCACAAGACAGACGTTCATCGGCGGCGCGGGGATGCGGCGCGCTGCCGCAGGCGCTTCAAGATCGAGAATGAAATAGAGCATTTGCGGCTCTTCCAAATGCACGAGGTTCGGTCGGCTGTAAATGACCCGGTGCTGGTAGGGCAGGCTTGCTTTTTCTTCCCGCGGCAGTGTGGCATCGTATTTTGCGCGGCGTTTGGGGTTGGAAAGCGCTTCGTACGCTTGTTGCATATCCAGGAACAGTTCGGTCTCTCCCGCGGCTGTATTTCTGTCGGGATGCAGTTTCTGCGCGGCTTCGAAATATGCCTGCTTTATCTCCTCCTGCGAGGCATCCCTCGGAACGCCGAGAATGGAATAATAGTCCTTCTTTTGCTCCACCATCATCACCCTATCAATTGAACGAGCACCACGCTGATATTATCAGGTCCGCCTGCCGTGTTTGCCGCGGTGACCAGGTTTTGACATGCGCGTTGGAGATTGGGCGCCTCGGTGACCGCCCGCAGGATATCCTGTTCAGCCACCACCCCCCACAGACCGTCACTGCAGATCATCAGATAACCGGGCTGTGGAAATGCCAGGGTAAAAATGTCGGGTTCGAGGATCTCGCCCTGTCCCAGCGCGCGGTACAGGACGTTGCGATGCGGATAGTTTTCCGCCTCCTCCTGGGTGATGTGTCCCAATTCCTGAAGGCGCTGCACGAGTGAATGGTCGCGTGTGATCGGCTCGACCCTTCCATCGGGGTGGATGAAATAGGCGCGGCTGTCGCCCACATGCGCGACCGTGATCTGCTGACCGATCACCAGCGCGGCAGTGAGGGTCGTGCCGCTGCCCGGCGCATCGCGCTGGATGGAGCGCTGAGCCTCGCTGACGGCGGCTTGCATGATCTCCTGGAAGGATTCGTCCATCGCATCCGCTTTGACCTGGAAAAGATAGGGATGGAATTTACGCAGAACGTAACCCGCCACAGTGCGGATCGCGGCATTACTTGCCACCTCCCCGAATTGATGACCGCCCATGCCGTCCGCGACGACATAAAGGCCGAAGGGAGTATTCCCTGAATTCCCCGCCATGGTCGTGGTAATGGCAAGCAGGCTGTCTTCGTTCAGATCGCGTTGCCTGCCGACCGACTGCCCGGCGGCAGAGATCAGTTGTTGAAGATCGTAGCGCGGGTTCTGGTTGCTGACAATGGCTTGCAACTGCTGATCCGTGAGAGGAGCGGTATTGGCGACCTCCAGGGTCTTTGTAGCGGGCGATCCGCCGCCAAATAACTTGCGGAAAAATTTATTCAAAAGGACTCCTTCTCATGCAAGCAGCGCATAGACCTGGTGATCGGTCGAACCAATGTATACAACATCATCGTAAACCAGCGGCGTGCCGGTAATGGCGCCTTCCGTGCCGAACTTCCAGCGCAGGCGGCCCGTGCGGTATTCGAGGCAATACAGGTTGCCATCCACTGAACCGCAATACAGCGAATCCTTGTAGATGACAGGCGAACCGTTCACCTGATGTTCCGTGCGGAAACGCCAGACCTCCTTTGCGCTTTTGGCTTCCACCGCATAGATGAAACCATCCGCCGCGCCGACGAACACCATATCGTCCGCGACACAGGGTGTGCTGATGGATGCCTTGCCCAGACGGAACCGCCAGATCACCCAGCCATTACGCGGATCGAGCGCGTACAACGTGCCGTCCACGGAGGAAAAGTAGATCGTCTGCCCGGCGCCAACCGTGGACGAGGTAATGGAGCGTTTCGCGCGGAAACGCCACTTTAACTCGCCTCCAAAATTCACCGCATAATAATCGCCGGATTCGCAACCCACATAGATCAGGTCGTTCATCACGAACGGCGTCGAACGGACGTAGTCCACGGTCTCGAACCGCCACGCCATGCGCCCGGTGACGAGGTTGACCGCATGGATGTGATTATCATCCGAGCCGAAGAATACATGTCCCTCCGCAATGCGGGGCGACGAACGGATCGGACCCTCCGTGTAATACGTCCACACCACCTTGCCGGAACGGGCGGAGACCACGTGCAGGCGTTTATCCTCGGAGCCAACAAACACATTTCCATCCGTCAGCGCAGGACGTGAGACAATTCCGCCGTCGGTCGGATATTTCCATTGGAATTTCCCGTCCGCCGCGTCCAGCGCGTAAAGATTGTTGTCATACGAACCGATGTACAGGATGCCCTGGAAAATTGTCGGCGTGCCGCGTATCTCGTCCTCGGTTTTGAACGACCAGAGCGGCTTGATACCGGTCGTCTTCACAGGACCCGTCTGGGGACCCATGCGCACCAATATGCCTGTTTTGCGCGCGGCGGAGACCAGCGCATCCTTCATGTCCAACGCGGAGGCGAAGCGGCTCGCGGGATCGTAATCCAGCGCCCGGTTTACGATCGTCTCCAGTTCGGCGGAGACGGAGGAGTTGATGCGGCGAATCGGACGTTCGGCGAACGAGAACGGAGGCTCGAGGCGCGGGTCGCGGCGCGTCAACGCATGATGGATGGTCGCGCCCAGGGCATAGATATCAGCCGCCGGGGTGGCTTCGCCGCGATACTGCTCGGGCGGGGAATACCCCTCGGTTCCAATCATCGTCCCCTTGGTGCCGGATTGGAACACCTTGGCGATCCCGAAATCCACCAGCACCACGTCGCCGCTGGAATTGACCATCACGTTCGACGGCTTCATATCGCGGAAGATGATCGGGTCGGGTTTGTGTTTGTGCAGGTAGTCCAGCACATCGCACAACTCGATTGCCCAGGTGACCACCAGTTCCTCCGGCAGGAAACCGTTCGTGTCGTTGATGATGGCTTCCATGTCCTTGCCGTGGATGAATTCGAGAACCAGGTAGGAGCGGCTTTCGAGGGAAAAGTAATCGTAAATGCGCGGGATGGACGGGTGGTGCAGGGTGGCAAGCAGGTTGGCTTCGCGCTCGAAGTTCTGGACGATGGTCTCGCGCACGAGAGGGTCCGGCGCGGTGTTGATCATTTCCTTGACCGCCACGAGTTTTGTCACGTTCGGGAAGTGCATGTCCCGCGCGCGGTACACCGAACCCATCCCGCCAAGACCAACAACCTCCTGGATGGAATACCGGTTCGCAAGGGTGACGCCAGCCTGAAGTTGACGCGGCGAAGAGGAGCCTTCACCGCCTTGATCGTCGGACAAGTCAGGGAATATTCTGGTTTCCAGGGTCCTTCTCCTATTCCGGCGAATTATAGTTTGCAGTCCCTTCTTTGACAACCGCCCGACAAGCGCGCAGGATTTCAATTTCGTACGTATATTTTTGCGCCTGGGCGGAAACCCCTTGCAGGGAAGCCCGTTCTACGGCACAATACGCCCACCGTGAAGATCCTTGCAGTAAGCGACGAAGTTGTCGAACGCCTTTACAGTCTCTGCGACAGCGGTCATTTCAACGACATTGAACTGATCCTCGGGTGCGGCGATCTTCCCTACCCATACCTTGAAAATCTCGTCTCGATGTTGAACGTGCCCCTGTTTTACGTGCCGGGCAACCACGACCCGACGTACAACCCGGACGACGTCAAATCCTTCGTGGAAGGCGGTTCGAACCTGGACCTGAGGCTGGCGCGCTTCAAAACGTTCCTGATCGGCGGCTTGGGCGGCTCCATCCGCTACCGCCCCGACGGGACAAATCAACACACGCAGGCAGACGCCTATCTGAGAGCCTTTCGCTTGTTGCCGCGCTTGTGGCTGAACCGCGTCAACTACGGACGCGCGCTCGATATTCTGATCACACATTCGCCCCCGTTCGGCGTCCACGACGACGACACCCAGGCGCACCGGGGACTCAAAGCCATCAACTGGCTCATCCGCATTGCCAGACCGCGTTACCACCTGCACGGGCACACGCACTTCCACCGGCGCAACCTCGAAGCGTCTGAAACCCTGTTGAGGGAGACCAGGATCATCAACGTATATCCATACAAAATAGTAGAGGTTTACCATTGAACGATAACATATCCGAACAGGCGCGCGCGGATTTCCAGCGGGCGCGCTTCAAAGCCTTTATGAACAAAGTCTGGGCGACTCTCTCCGGTCAGCCCGCGACTTTGCTCTCGTACGACGACATCAAGGAGAAACTGCACATCGGCGGTCCCATTTATCGGGGAGTGAAGACCGTTCGTGTGGATCAGATCGCGGGGAGTCTGAACCGCTATCACGAGTTCGACCGCGTCTTCCTCCCCGCCTCCGATAAACTCGCCGACCGCTGGCAAAGCGTCAACCGCGCCTTCTATCAGGATATCAGCCTGCCGCCCGTCGTTCTCTACAAGGTGGGCGATGTCTACTTCGTGGTGGACGGACATCACCGCGTATCGGTGGCGCGCGAACAGGGCCAGCTCTACATCGAAGCCGAGGTGCGCGAGTGTTCCACCCGCGTCAACATCACGCCCGATATCAAACCCGAAGACCTGGAAATCCTCGAAGACAAAGTACACTTCCTCGAACGCACATCGCTCGACAGATTGATCCCTGACGCGAACATCAAACTGACCATCCCCGACGGCTTCGACCGCATGTTGGAACACATCGCCGTGCATCGTTATTTCATGGGGCTGGATTGGAAGCGCGACATCTCGGAGGAGGAGGCGATCCGTCACTGGTACGAAACGGTGTATATGCCCGTCGTCAACGTGATCCGCGAGACGGACATCTTGAAGGAATTCCCCGGCAAGACCGAAGGCGACCTGTACCTGTGGGTGCTGGATCACCAGCATTATCTCGTGATGGAAGAGGGGAGCGCGCTCCAAATGCCCGAGGATGCGGCGCGTGCCTTCGTGGAGGGCGGCGTCAAGAAACCCTCCCGCAAAAAGAGGACGACGAAAAAAGATGACGGAGAGAAAAAATGACACTATCTCATCCCCTCGCCGGAGTGTACGCCGCGGCGGTCACTCCATTGAAACACGATTCATCGCTTGACCTTGAGTCTGTTCCCGTTTTATTGAAATTCCTCGCCGCGCGCGGCTGTCACGGCGCGGTGCTCTTCGGCACGACCGGCGAGGGACCTTCGTTCTCGCCCACCGAACGCGAAGCGATGATGCGCGCCGCCCGCGAATTCCGCGATCAATTGCCCGGCTTCCGACTCATCGCCGGCACCGGGACCCCGAGCCTCTCCGAAACCATCGAACTGACCCGGCTCGCCTTCGATCTCGGTTACGACGCGGCGCTGGTCGTGCCTCCGTATTACTTCCGCAAAGCGACCGATGACGGTTTGTTTGCCTGGTTCAGCGAGGTGATCACAAAATCCGTGCCAGCGGATAAATACGTTCTCGGCTATCACTTCCCCAACGTGGCGGGGATCGGCTTTTCGATTGATCTGCTCGCGCGCCTGAAGGATGCCTTCCCTGCGCAATTCGCTGGAATCAAAGACTCGTCGCACGATGCCGATCTGGCTCGTAATCTCGGTGATGAATTCGGTTACGATCTCGTTGTATTGACTGGAACCGATTCTTATCTGCAACTTGCCATGCAGAACAAAGCCGCGGGTTGCATCACCGCGCCCGCCAATTTGATCTCGCCCGATCTGCGCGAAGTGTGGGATTCGATGAACGAGGGAAAGGATGTAACCGAGGCGCAGGAACGCGTGAACAAACAAAGACACATCCTCGAAAAATATCCGCCCTTCCCACCGACGCTGAAGGCATTGCTGCACAGATTGCATGGACTGCCGCGCTGGTCGGTCAAGCCGCCGTTGGAGGAGATTTCAGCAGAACTCGAAAATCAGGTGTTTCAAGAGTTCGAGCGCGTAAAGTGACTGTCACCTTTTTGGGCGATCAACCTGGAATCAGGTCATTTGGCTTTCTTCCCTTGTCCGACTGAGAGAAGGCGCGGATCGAATTTCGCAGAGGCGGCGATCAATTCCTTCAAATCGTCCCATGGGGCGTCTTCATAGGTTTCGATCCTGACAAAGCGTTTGGCTTTCTGTGTCCCTGAGAGCAAACGATTCGGATCAGGCAAAAACGCGCCGTGGATGAACCCCAAACGAACGTGATTCTCGTGGAGCCCAATCTGACAAATCCCCGCGCTGACGATGCCCCCGCGTCCTTCGTGAAAATAGCTGAGTCCGCCCCAACGAACGACCTCCATTGCATCTGACGCCACTTCCGCGATGAGGTTGCGGAGTTCGAGGACAATGTCCTGCATGGGAACAGGGGTATGATGAAGAAACGACTCGATCTGATGAAACGGGAGCATGGTTCGCTCAGGAAAAATTATACTCCCGCCCTCGCACTGCCATGACTGCAAAGTCTTCTCGGCAGACTCAGTCTCCATACACCTGAAGTAATCCCACCTCCGCCTGTGGCGCAACGACCAGCACATCATCGCGCATATCCTCCAGGTGCTGAAGGATGGCTTGCTCTGTGATACCCGCCGGCGCATAGACCGTAAAAACGACATTACGCGTCTCTGCCGTGATCTGCGTCCGCCAGTCGGGACCGTAGATGATGTTCGAGATGATTCCCGCCTGGTCGCTGATGGTCATGTCGCCCGCTTTGACAGTCTGCTCTTCGCCGCGCATGACCGTATAACGTTCCGTTCCTTGTGTGACATCAAGAGTCAGAGGTAATTGCAGTTTGTCCAGATCATGGACCGCCGTCAGCAGGAAATTCTTCATTTCCCCCATAAACATACACTCCACCAGCGATGCTACGCTTGGAATGGACTTGCCTTTCAGAACAATGGATTCCAATTGCAGTTGTATGTGATACGTTTTCTTGAATCTTTTGTAATACTCCCCATAAACTTTCAAAACGGGATGACTTGCAATGGCTGCGCGGTCCTGACCTGCAAATTGGACGCGCAATTGCTCCTCAAGTTCCGTTTTGCGCCTTTCCAATT
>CAYQOF010000083.1:0-11590 GCA_964419035.1 uncultured Anaerolinea sp.
GTGGGTTTTCGCGAAGCATCCTCGAAGAGGACGAACCCATAGTATCCCCCCCGATGGGGCAACTGCACAAACAACACCGCCCTCACAACCGAGGGCGGTTTGGGGAGCCTGATGGGTTTCGAACCCACAACATCCACATCCACAGTGTGGCGCTCTGCCATTGAGCTACAGGCTCCACGATTGCCTGTCCCGATGATCTCTCCGGGAAGCGGCAGGATTTTACCACGATTCGATTCAACCCAACAACTTTTGGACGGCATCCACCACTGCCTCGCGCCTGACCGTGACCTGCTCGCCCGTCCCCAGGCTTTTGACCGCTGCCGAATCATTCGCCGCCTCGTCGGGACCGATCGTCAGCGCGACCTTGATCTTCATCCGATCGGCAAACTTGAATTGCTTTTGCAGTTTTGCGGGTTCGGGGTAGACCATCGTGGGGATTCCCGCATCCCGCAGTTGCGCGGATAATACCAGGGATTTCCGCCACAGCGACTCATCGAACACCGTCACCAGCACGGACGCGGGCGTTGGCTCGAATTCAGGCAAAAGACCCGCCTCTTGCAGGACGATCCCGATCACCACATCGCCCATCGCAAAGCCGGTCGCCGGCAGCGGATCGCCGCCCACGTCCGCAAGCAGATTGTCGTAGCGCCCGCCGCCCAGGATCGAACGACGGACGGAACCGGTCACATCGAACGCTTCGAAGACGGTGCTGGTGTAATAAAGCAGTCCGCGCATGATGCCCGGCTCGAATTTGATGTATTCGCTCACGCCCATCGCTTCGAGCGCCGCGAAGGTACGCGTCAGTCCCTCGCTTTTCCTCCAAAGTTCGTAATCCGCGAGGACATCTTTGAGTCCCTTGATTTGACTTTGATTCAAACCGATCTCGATGGCATTTTCCTCCCATGCCTCCGGCTTCATCTTGGAGCGCCGATCAATGAGATTCGAGACGTCCACCCGTTTCTCGAGAGGAATATCCAGCGCGTCGAACTGGGAACTCATCAGGCGGCGGTTATTCACATAGATCAGTGCCCGCTCCGGGCTGAGTCCGACCGAGCGGAGAAAGGTCGCGGCGATGGCGATCATTTCCGCATCCGCTTCCGGCGAATCGACTCCCAGCATGTCAATATTCCACTGAAAGAATTCGCGTGTGCGCCCCTTTTGCGGCGACTCATACCGCCAGAACGGACCGAACGACCACCAGCGCACGGGATATGTCAACGCGTTTTGTTGCGCGGCGATCATGCGCGCCAGGCTCGGCGTAAGTTCCGGGCGGAGCGTGACGAGGTCTCCCCCGCGATCCTCGAACGTGAACGATTGCTTCTTGACCAATTCCTCGCCGGATTTTGCCGCGTACAATTCGATGGGCTCGATGAACGGACCATCCCATTCCTGGTAACCGAATGCCTGCGACGCGGCGCGCACCTTCTCATACAGATAGTTTCGAAGCGCCATCTGTTCGGGATAAAAATCGCGCGTTCCTTTTACCGGCTGAATGATTTTCTTCATGTCTATATCTCCAATGAATGCTTCGCATTTTAGCATATTTGAACCCGGCGGATGGGATGACAAGTGTCTTTCGGAGCAAGGACGTAACGCACTAGGGAAACTTGTGAAAAACAGTACAATTAATACGAATAGCACGAAGAATATCCGCTTCACAAAACCAAGGAGATGCAAATGGATCAGCAAGAAGAATTGATCGAGGAACTCAAAAAAATTCCATGGTTTCAAAGCCTTGCGCCTGAACACCTGCGGAAAATTTCCGAAATAACCCACCTGCGGCGTGTGGAGGCTGGGGAGATCCTCTTCCGCGAAGGGGATGCAGAGGATTATCTCTATATTGTGATCGAGGGACGCGTCGCGCTCGACATCTTCGTCCCGCACCGCGGCAAAGTGCGCATCTACACCGTTGAACCGTGGGATGTATTTGGATGGTCGAGCGTCGTTCCCATCGTGCGCAAACGGACCGCGGGCGCGGTAGCGGTCGTGAGCGGATTGGTCGCCGGCATCGATTCCGAGAGACTGCGCCACGCATGCGAAGAGGATCACGATTTGGGATACCTTGTCATGCGCAGGTTGACGAATATCATCGCCAGCCGTCTGCTGGTCACCCGCCTGCAGTTGCTGGACATGCTGGCTTCGCCGGAGGAGAAACATGGCGACTGAACACCTCCCGGAAATCGGGACCACCATCACGATCGAAAAGCAGGCGTTCGGTTCGCTGTTGTCCCGTTTGATAGAGGAAGGATATCTGCCGATCGGTCCGCGCGTAAAGAACGAGACCCTCGTTTACGAACCGATTGAAAGCCTCGAGGACCTTCCGGAAGGCTACAGCACAGAACAGGAGGCTGGACAATTTCGGCTGGTCCGCGAAAGACATTCCCGCTACTTCGACGTCATCCCCGGCGCGCATTCATGGAAGCAGTTCCTGTTCCCGCCGCGCGTGGAATTGTTCGCGTTGCGGAGGAATGGGAAAGGCTGGGAAACGATCTCTGAAGAGGCGGAGTCGCCCAAATATGCGTTCATCGGTGTTCGCGCTTGCGAACTGAATGCGATCCAGATCCAGGACGATATTTTCATGCGGCCCGATTTTACGGACCCGATCTATCGCGCCCGGCGAAAACGCGTCTTCATTCTCTCTGTCAATTGCACCCATCCGGCCGCGACCTGTTTCTGCGCTTCCATGGGCACAGGTCCGCGGGTGAAAGAAGGCTTCGATTTGTCCCTTACCGAACTCGATGAGGTATTTGTGTTGACCATCGGTTCCGAGGCGGCAAGGAGGCTGTTGATCGGAATCCCATTCGAGGATGCCAGCGGTTACGTTCTCACCAGCGTGGAACATCAATTAACCCGCGCAGAACAACAGATGAACCGGAAACTGGATACAACCGATCTGCCCGAACTGATCCTGAACAATCTCGACCATCCGCATTGGGACGAGGTCGCAAAGAGATGTTTGAGCTGCACCAACTGCACACAAGTCTGCCCGACGTGTTTTTGCTGGGATGCCATTGATGAAATGAGCCTGGACGGCAACACGACCCGCCGCGAACGCGTTTGGGACTCGTGCTTCAATCCGGGATATTCCTATCAGGCAGGCGGAAACACGCGCCCGACGATCCGTTCGAGGTACCGCCAGTGGCTGTCGCACAAACTTGGCACGTGGAAACAGCAATTTGGAACGTTCGGCTGCGTCGGTTGTGGAAGGTGCATCACCTGGTGCCCGGCGAAAATTGACCTGACGGAAGAAATCCCCGCATTGAGAAGAGAGACAGGCAAATGATGATCCAGACACTGCAAACGACACAGGCAAATCGTCTGCTCGAGCCTCATTGGGCGGAAGTAACCGCCATTACTCAAGAAGTAGACGGGATTGCCACGTACTGGCTCAAGTTTACCGACCCGGAAGTGCAAGCCGCCTACACCTTCCAGCCGGGACAGTTCAACATGGTGTATGTGCCCGGTTACGGAGAAGCCGCCATTTCCATCAGTTCGGATATGGAAGATCGAAACACAGTCGGGCACACGATCCGATTCGTGGGAAACGTCACCCGCGCCGTCAGCCGCCTCCAAGTAGGCGATTTGATCGGCTTGCGAGGTCCATTTGGAACAGCCTGGCCCCTCGAGGAAATGCAGGGACAGAATGTATTCATAGCCTGCGGCGGCATCGGACTTCCCCCCTTGCGCCCGGTCATTTATCACATCGCAAAGAACCGCCCGAAGTATGGGAAGGTGACCCTGCTTTATGGCGCGCGCACGCCCGCCGACCTGATGTACACGAACGAATACAAGATCTGGCAGGATGCGGGGATTGACGTGGAAGTCACGGTGGATCGCGGCAACGGAGATTGGACCGGCCGCGTCGGTGTGGTTCCCATGTGGTTCTATCAGCTCCGTATTGACCCGCGCACAACCACCGTCCTGACATGCGGACCCGAGATCATGATCCGCTTCGTGATCTATGAAGCCATGGCGCGCCGCGTCCCGCACGAGAACATTTACGTTTCGCTGGAACGCAACATGAAATGCGGACAAGGCGCGTGCGGACACTGTCAGATTGGACCCTATTTCATCTGCAAGGACGGACCCGTCTTTCGCTTCGACGCGCTCGAATCTTTCTTCAACGTGGAGGAGTTCTAATGGCAGATCAAAAACCCACAGTTGCCGTCTACAAATTTTCGTCCTGTGACGGCTGCCAACTTTCGATCTTGAACATGGAGGACGAACTTCTCGACCTGGTAAACGTCATCGAGATTGCATACTTTCTGGAAGCCACCCGCGCGCAGAAACCCGGCCCCTATGACATCGCGTTCGTTGAAGGATCCGTCACAACGCAGCACGAGATCGAACGCATAAAGGAAATCCGCACGCAGGCAAAAACGCTGATCGCCCTCGGCACGTGCGCCACCGCAGGCGGCATTCAGGCATTGCGCAACTTCGCGGATGCAGATGATTTTGCCGGCGTCGTTTATCCGCGCCCGGATTACCTGCAGTACCTGAAAACCTCCACTCCCTTTTCCGAACATGTTCATGTTGACATGGAGTTATGGGGCTGTCCGGTCAACAAGGCTCAGGTGCTCGAGATCATCGTGGCGCTATTGAATCAGCGCAAGCCCAACTTGCCGCCTTATTCCGTATGTCTGGAATGCAAACACCGCAATACGATCTGCGTACTGGTGGATAAAGGCACACCCTGCCTCGGTCCCGGCACGCGGGCGGGATGCGGCGCAATCTGTCCCGCCTATGGCAGAGGTTGTTACGGATGTTTCGGTCCTTTCAATGACGGGAACATGACATCGCTATCGGATACATTACAAATGCTGGAACGTTATCCCGGTGAGACAAAACGTCTCTTCCGCGGCGTCAGCGGATACGCGCCGGCATTTCAACGAACTGCAAACACGCTTGCCGCAAACGAGGAGACGAAATGAAAACGATAGAAGTTGGAGCGCTGGCGCGCGTGGAAGGCGAGGGCGGTTTATACATCGGTCTGCAAAACGGGAAGGCGGTCGAAGTCCGTCTGGATATCTATGAACCGCCCCGCTTCTTCGAGGGCTTTCTGCAAAACCGCTTCCTGCAGGAGGTTCCCGATATCACCGCACGCATCTGCGGCATCTGCCCCGTCGCTTATCAAATGAGTTCCGCATACGCGCTGGAAAATGCGCTTGGCATAAAGGTCACCCCGCAGGTGCGGGCATTACGAAGACTGATGTATTGCGGAGAGTATATCGAAAGTCACGCGCTGCATATTTACATGCTGCAAGCGCCGGATCTTCTCGGCACGGAATCGGCGCTCGAATTGGCGGCGATCGCGCCGGAGGTGGTCAAAAACGCGCTGAGGCTGAAGAAGATCGGCAACAAAATCTTGAAAGTCATCGGCGGGCGTTCGGTTCACCCGGTCAATGTTTGTGTTGGCGGATTTTATTCCTGGCCCGACGAAGGACAGATCAAAACCCTGCTCCCGGATCTGGAATGGGGACTGCAAGCCGCGCTCGACTGTGTCAAATGGGCGATCACGCTTCCTTTTCCGGACCTGGAAATTGATTACGAATTCGTCGCGCTGCATCACCCTGATCAATATGCCGTGATCGAAGGCGACGTTTTGTCGTCCAGCGGACGGAGGTTATCCACGGCTGAATACGAAAAGGGTTATATCGAGAAGCACGTCAAACATTCCAACGCGCTGCATGGATACACAGTTGACAGCAATACTTATCTTGTAGGTCCGTTGGCGCGCCTGAACCTCAATCACGGGCAACTCCTCCCCATTGCGCGCAAAGCAATGGAAGAGGCGGGCGTCAAACTGCCGCTCCGAAATCCATACAAATCCCTGATCGCGCGCGCAATAGAGATGGTACAGGCGTACGAAGAAGCCATCCTGCTGGTCAAAGAGTACAAACCCGAGGGATCACCTTTTGCTGAATTGACGCTCAAAGCAGGAGAAGGCGCGGGCGCGACCGAAGCGCCGCGCGGGCTTCTGTATCATCGTTATCGAATTGATGAGAACGGGCTGGTGCAGTACGCGAAGATCACGCCGCCTACCGCGCAAAATCTGCCGCGCATCGAAGCCGACCTGTTCGTCCTTGCGCCGCAGATCATTGACATGCCCGAAGCCGAAGCGACGCTCACAGCCGAGCATCTGGTGCGCGCGTACGATCCGTGCATCTCGTGCGCCACCCATTTCCTTAAATTGAAAGTGGAAGAAAAATGACCAAGGTCGCGGTGATCGGCATCGGGCAAAGCCTGCGCAGCGACGACGCCGCGGGCTTGGAGGCGATCCGTCAGTGGAGGGAAAAGTATCCCGAAACGGCGCGCAAGCCCGGGGTCCGGGTCGAAGCGTGCGAATTACCTGGCTTCGCGCTGCTCGATCTGCTGGAAGACGTTGACGCTGCGATCCTCGTGGATGCAATCCAAAGTTCCGCAACGCCGGGGACTGTTCATCGTCTCACGGAAAAAGATCTATCGAGATTTACGTCGGACGCGAAGTCCGCGCATGGCTGGGGCGTGGCGGAAACTCTCGGCATGGGGCGTCTGCTGGGAAAGATAACGGACATCCCCATTCGGCTGATTGGCATCGAAGCCGGGCAATTGACCCTGGGCGCGGAGATGTGCGAGGCTGTGCAGGATTGCATACCCCTCGTGTGCAAAATAATCCAGGAGGAAATCGAATCCTTTATCGGCGCGTTTTTTTGCCCGACAAAATTCAGCAGTTGAATTTTGGGTCGTTTTTGGTATAATCTCACAATCGCAATTGCGGCGCACTCTGCGCCAAATCATTTCGCAAACTCAGGCGCCCGCACCGAGACAGGCTCCACGTCCCGTCAGTGCGACGCCCCCACAAGGAGAACCCAATGGAAATCAATTATCAGGAAACTTCAAAGGATCTGCTCACCCGCATTGACATCCACGAGAAATACGGTTCCGCCAACATTGACGTATGGACCACAGAACTGCTCGATCCCCAGCCCGGCATGAACATTCTGGATATCGGCTGCGGCGCAGGCAAGCAGAGTTTTCTATTCGACGATTACACCAAGGGGCAGGCAAGGATCATCGGCGGCGATTTTTCCGAAGAACTGCTCGAGAAAGCCCGCGCAAAGAACAAAGAAAGGGGTTCCAGCATCGAATTCCAATTCCTGGATTTCAACAAACCACTCGAGTTTGCAGACAACGCTTTCGATCTGTGTATCAGCGCGTTCGCCATCTACTACGCCTCGAACCTCGACTTTACGTTTGGTGAGGCGCACCGCGTCCTTAGACCCGGCGGACGGCTTTTCGTCTCCGGTCCGCTGCCTGAGAACAAGCGGATGTTCTACGACATCATCAAGGAGGCGACAAACAAACCCATCCCGCCGATGCCCGGTTCCTCGCGCTTCAAAGGCGACATCTTCAACACGATCAACCGCCTCTTCGCAAAGACCGAACTGCACAAATTCGAGAACCATCTCACCTTCCCCGAGGTCGCGCCGTTCATCGAATACGTCCGCGCCTCGTTGAGCGAAGACCGCAAGCTGTGGACATCCATGTTCAACGGCAAGGAGGAATACGAAGCGTTGATCGGACAGATCGCCGAGGTGGCTTCACGCTGGTTCGAGCGAGACGGCAAATTGGTGATGACGAAGGTTGTGGGCGGAATCCTCGCCACAAAGTAGAAACCAACGCAACACGCCCTACGAAACAAGGTTGGGCGTGTTGCGTGTTTCGTACTCTCAATTATGAACTTCTTCGGCAAACGCGTCCTCTTCCTCGGCGCGCATCCGGACGACATCGAACTGGGCTGCGGCGCGTTGTTGCACCGCATCGCAAAGCAAACGGATGTACTGTGCGTCACGTTATCGGACAATCAAAAGAATCCCGAATTGAAAAATGTAGTGAACGAACACTACGAAGCCTTGTCCGTGCTTGGCATTCCCAGGGAAAAGATCGTGTTCGGTGAGTTCACCACGCGCATCTTCCCCGACTCGCGGCAGGAGATCCTCGAATATTTCCTCCAACTCCGCAGGGACTTCAAACCCGATCTGATCTTCGTTCACTCAGGGCAGGACATTCACCAGGATCACAAAACCATGACCGAGGAGGCATTGCGCGCCTTTCGAGGAATCACAGTGTTGGGTTTCGACGTTGTGCGTTCCTCGTATGGTTTTTTCCCCCATTTTCTCGTCGAGGTCAGCGAAGAGGATGTGAACAAGAAAATCGAGGCACTGGCGAAATACGAGACCTATCGCGACCGTTACTATTTCAACAGCGCACTGACCCACTCCATCATGGTGCGTCACGGCGCGCTGGCGGAGGTTCCGTTTGCGGAGGGGTTCGATATTTTGAGGATCGTGGGGCGATTTACGATTTCAGATTGACAATTTACGATCATTCAAAGATGGTCGAGTAGGCGGCGGGTCTCGATACGAACTTCATCCACTCGACCGCCGCCGCCGCCGTATCGAGACCAGAGATTGGAGATTGCGATGGAATTCAAAACGCTGTATCAGGAACTGGTCAATAGCACGGAAATGATCCGGGCTCTGCTGGCAGGCATCGGGGAGGAAGATGCGAAGTTCAGACCCAGCCGCGGGAGTTGGTCCATCCTCGAGGTTGTCTGTCATCTGTACGATGAAGAACGCGAAGACTTCCGCGAGCATCTCGATTTTATCATTTCGACTTCGCTCAACGCGAGCCTGCATCGCCAGCACGAGGGATGGCATCCCATCGCGCCGCAGGCATGGGTCAAACTGCGGAAGTACAACGAGCAGGATTTCAAAAAGATGAAGTCCAAATTCTTCAGGGAACGGAAAAAATCCCTTGTGTGGTTAAAAGGACTGGAAACGGCGGATTGGAAGATCAAATATAAAAGCAGATTCGGTTCGATGACCGCAGGCGACATGTTCGCTTCGTGGGTGGCGCACGATAACCTGCACATCCGTCAACTCGTGGAATTCAGGCGGGCGCGCATCGAAAAGATCGCAAAGCCGCACCACATTCAATACGCGGGCGATTGGTGATGAAAAAAGGAAACGCGGGTGGGTACCGCATTTCCAAAGAATTTATCGAGGAGCGCGCTCCAATGACCGACTTTTTCAACTACGACGATCTGACCTGGGATACAGTGGCTGACCTGCCGCGTGACACACCGCTCGTGCTGCCTCTCGGTTCAGGCTACGACCTGGGCCTGCTTGCGGACCAATTAAGCCATCCCTCCCGAATCGGACTCCTGCCAGCCTTCCCTTTCGGCTGGCGTGGCAGTGGGCTCGAAATCCCGGAGCCGATCTTCCAGCAATATGTTGCCAACCTCCTCGACAGCCTGCATGATGATGGATTCTCGCGCGTCTACTGTCTTGCTCCACAAGGCTTGGACCCTCAATCCACATTCATCCTTCATCATTCACCATTCATCCTTAGAGCCCCCCACCCAAGCCTCAATTTACCCATTCCTCAATTACCTCCCGACAGCGAACGCGGCAAAGTGATCCTGATCCCGATCGGGCATACGGAACAACACGGCTGTCACCTGCCCCTCTCGGTTGATACTGTCATTATAGAAGCAATAGCACAAGGCGCTGTTAATAAACTGCCTGCGCGCTGTTACACATTACCCGTCATGCCGTATGGGGTCAGCACACACCGTTCATCCTTTGCCGGGACGTTGAACGCGGGCGGGCGCGCCTTCGAGGATTTCTGGCTCGCCGTGATTGACCTGCTGGTTGCGCGCGGCTTCGACCGCTTCTACTTTATGAGCGGGCATGGAGGGAATACGTCGTTCCTCGTAAACATCGTCAAATACGCGGGTGAACGTCATCGGCGGATCTTTTGCGCGACGACCTGGCTCCACACCTCAGGCAGGATCGGCGCGGAGGCATTGAAGAAATATCGCACGTCGCAGATCGGCGGGATGGGTCACGCGTGCGAACTGGAAACATCCTTCATGCTTCACCTCCGCCCCGATCTCTGTCAAATGGAACGCGTCGTTGACGAGACCGATTTCGTCGCCACGCCAGATTACTACATGGATTGGATCGAGGGAGGCTCGCTCATTGCGAACCCGCCCTGGGACGACGATACGAAGACCGGGGCTTATGGAGCCGGGAGTCACGCGACGGCGGAGAAAGGCAGATTATGGCTCGAAGCCGCCATCGAGGAGAAAGCCGATCACGTCGAACAAATCCACGAACAGCACGAGAGGCGCGAGAAGCGCAGGAATGAGGGGTATGGATTGTGGGGAAGGTTCAAGTGATCAGTAATCAGTAATAAGCGAGCAGTCATCGCGATCAGTATTTCTGCTTCTCCCACAGACTCCTATCTTCCTTCTTTTCCGCGTCGAGATATTGAGGGTGAACTTCCTTGACGATCCTATGTCCGTGTGATGTCCACAAATCTGCCGCCAACTTGCGGGCGTTGGCTTTGATTCCCTGGGCAGAGAAATATTGACAGATACGCGTCACGTCGCGCTGGAAGATCGCCCACGCGGCAGGGTTGAGTCTCGGATGCACGACCTGCGGGAAATCTATCAGCGTGATGTCGCCGTTCCAGTAGAGGATGTTGTACGCGGACAAATCGCCGTGGATCCGTTCATTGTCGAGGAGCAGGTTCAGGTCAAGAATGACGCGGTCGAAGAGGGAACGCGCTTCGTCACGATCCAAAGTCACAGTGTTGAGCGTCGGCGCGGCGTTGTCGAAATCCCCGATGTATTCCATCAGGATGGCGTTCTTCTCCATCGCATACGGCTTCGGCACATCGGCTCCCGCTTCGTGCAGCCTTTCGAGCGTTTGGAACTCATAGGCGATCCACGACTGATGGCGGAGTTCCTCGCCATAGTTCGTGCGCTTGCGTATGGCTTGAACATCGGCGTCCTTGACGAGCGCATTGCCGTCCTCGTCGAGATCGGTGCGTCCCGTGCGGTAGATGCCGTCGTTCTTGAGGTTGCGCAGCGAACGCGGGCGGTAGACCTTCGCGGCGACCAGTCCCGCATCTGACTCAGGATGAGATTGACACAGATATACGGACGCCTCCTTGCCCCCTTTGAGCCTGCGCAACACATCCGCGATCCATTTGTGCTCGTAGAAATCGCCCAGAGACTCGAGCAGCCACCGCTCCTCGAAGCGCGCGGCCGTGTAGGTAAAATTGAAACTGCGGCTCGAGTCGTCCTGTCCTTTGAGGAATTCGGCATTTCGCTGACGCACGTATTTGAAATGCCGTTCAGGGAATCGCCTGCGGCGCTGCCCCTTGTTTATGAAATTGTCGGTTTGTTCCCGATCGTCCAATTCGTCGAACAGATCAATGTATTCGCTGGTATTCATTGTTCAACCGCAGATGAAAAGGGTAAAAGGATTCGGCGCCTGCGGATAAAAGAAAAACCGCAGGGCGAGTCGCCTCTGCGGTGATTGATCAATCGAGAAGGAAAATCCGCGATTACATTTCACCTTCAGGAGGCGCGCTCACAATGAACTGGAAAGATGTTGAGACGGATTTCATTTGTACGTGCCTCCTTTCGTGGAATAAGATGGCGTGAGTGTATCACCGGGGGTTGGGAGAGTCAAGCGTACTTATGGAAGTTTTCCCGCCCGCCGCTTTTTGCCTTCTGGTTCTATCCTCCCAGCGC
>CAYQOF010000084.1:0-11582 GCA_964419035.1 uncultured Anaerolinea sp.
CGCGCCGGTCATTTGGATGAACTTGCCGCAGTGATGATTCTGCGCTCGTTCATCGAAGCGGGGAAATGATTCGTGTTGCGTACTGCGTAACCTGTTTACCTGTGTACCTGTCTACTTGTATACCCTCCTCCAATGCGTAAATATTTTCCAATTCTCTTAATCCTCCTTCTTCTCCTCCTTTCCACTTGCCTTTTCCTCGCAGTTTTTACCATCCCCGCGCAAGCCGCGCGCATCTATGGTCAGCCCGCGGCATCGCTTACACTCCCTCAGCGCGTGCAATATTCCGCTTTGCTGCTTTGGTACGACGGTCTGCTCACGCGCCCGCTGGATGTAAATGGCAGGGAGCAGTCGTTCGAGATCGAGCCTGGCGAGTCGGTGAACTCCATTGCCAATCACCTCGAAGTCGTCGGGCTGATCCGCGATGCAGAGGCGTTCCGCGCTTATCTCATCTATTCCGGGTTGGACACGTCCATTCAGGCGGGCGAATACAAACTCAGCGCGGCGATGTCCCCGATCGAGATCGCCCACGAATTGCAGGATGCGACATCGGCGGAAGTGCGATTCGTCGTCCTGCCCGGCTGGCGGATGGAGGAGATCGCCGCCTCGCTCCCGACCTCCGGCTTGTCCATCATGCCCGAGGAATTTCTCTCCGCCGCGCGGACTCCTCCCGGCGGTTTCGACTTTTTATCCGGCGCGGCTTCGACCGAAGGATTTCTGCTCCCCAATTCCTACATTTTTCCTCGCACACTTTCAGCCGATGAATTGATCACCGAACTCGTCCGCAACTTCGCCCTGCGCCTGAACTCCGAACTGCGCAACGGATTCAACCGGCAGGGGCTCACGGTCTATGAAGCGGTGACGCTCGCCTCCATCGTCCAGCGCGAGGCGGTGCGGGAGGAAGAGTCGGCGTTGATCGCTTCGGTGTTTTTGAACCGATTCAAGATCGGCATGAAACTCGACGCCGACCCGACAGTGCAGTATGCGGTCGGTTTCAATCCGCTCCGTAATACGTGGTGGACAAACCCGATCACAGCCAGCGACTTGCAGTTTGATTCCCCGTACAACACCTATCTCTACCCGGGCTTGCCGCCCACGCCCATCGCCAACCCCGGCTTGACTGCTTTGAGCGCGGTCGCCTTTCCCGAGGAGAGCCCGTATTATTACTTCCGCGCCAAATGTGACGGTTCAGGCTTACATAATTTTGCAGAGACGTTCGAGGAGCATGTGGCGAACGCGTGCCGCTGAATCTCTTGCACAAATAAATAAGGAGGGCAGCTTCTCAGCCGCCCTCCCTTGCGTGGGTCTCTGGCACGCTGTTGCTTGTAGATAGAGTCTACATGCGGCTAGTGTTGATGGTCTTCGCCGCCAAAGTCCTCCTCGCCTCCTCCGCCGCTGTTGTCGTCAGGCGCGCTCTCGCCAAAGATGACAAATCCCTGTTGGTTCGCAGCAGCCTTAGTCTTGCCGAATGCTGTTCCCTTGAATGGGAAGGAAGTCATCTGCGTCTGTGGGTTGAGGTGGTCAAACTTCATCGCACCGGCTGTGACGTTGTCGCTCAGGTTCCAGATGATCACGCCGCGGGTGATGTCGGATTCGTAGATGAATCCGTTGTACCAGTAGGTTGACCAGTCACCACCAAGCTCGATGGCGGCAGGGTTGTTCGGATTGACCAACGGCGCGGGGTCGGCATAAGCAACCTCGAATGCGTTTGCCGGGTTGGTAAATTCAACTACAGAGATCCCGGACTGATAGTTGCCCGACACGAGTATGTAGCGTTTGTCGGTTGGCACCACGTTGAAGTTGTGCCAGGTGCAGTTTTCCAGACTTGTCTGCGGTCTTGGATGGATGAATTGCCCCAGCAATGTCCCGTCAGACGCCTTGAAGAAGAACAGTGACCGGTCTACAACACTGCTCGTTGCCTGGCACCGTGCCTGACCGCCGCCGCCCGGCTCATGTCCAAAGATGAGCACATTACCATCCCAGGTGAAGGAGGCAGAGTGCCCAATTGTGACACCGGTGATGGATCTTGAATAGAGTTGGATGGGATCTTCAAGTGACCCTACCGCTGGTGGATTGATGCTCGGATCAAAGCTCCAGACGGTGAATCCGTTGCCACCGGCGCAGACTGCCATATTGACAGTACCGAGAATCACGCTGGTATCATGGCAACCACGGCCCGAGGGCTCCCGCCGCAGGAAGACCGCGCTCGCCGGGTCTGTGAGTGGAATCTTGACGATATCAATCCCCGGGCAGGTTCCGCTCGAGGCGCTGTTGTAGACGTAGAGGTTGCCTCGCGCGAGGTCCGGCACGAGTGTCGCGGTGTGTGAGCCGCATCCGGTCGGCGTTGTATCTGCCGCCATCCGCAAGTTCTTGATAAGGACCGGGTTCGTTGGGTCGCTAATGTCAAAAATGTTGAGACCCTCGAAGCCTTGTCCTACAAGTTCACCTCCGCAGGTGGCAATCGGCGCGTTAGCCGCCGAGACCGGTGAGTTCCACGAGCGGATGAGCAGGTTGCCCCATACCAGCACATCGCCCTGGTTCCCGATGGTGGTTCCGCCGGTGCAACCGGTGTAGTTGATAATCTCGACCGGGTTGTCGGGTTCGGATACATCAATGACGCGGAAGCCCTCGTAGGTTCCTTGGATCGCCAGCCTTCCCCAGAACGCCAGGTCCGAGTTGAAGACGCCGGCTCCGGGCACAGTGTTATCCAGCGGAACAGACTTCTCCGTGAATCCCAGTGGATGCATATTCTTTGTGTATGCGAAGGTGCTGACGGCGTCTGCAAGAGAAGTGGATGCCATGACGCCAAATGGCATCAGAAGGAGCGCAAGCAGTACCAGCCAGATCGTGATCCGCCATGCGCGCTTTGGGTTTGGCGTCCGCGTCCGCAGGCTGGTGTTGAAATTGGGTACTTCTAATGGTTTCATTTGTTCCTCCGTTTTTACCAATAGCCAGGTTGTGGTCTCAAACCGGTTGCGTGCCGGGTTGAGTTACTGAAAGCACAGCGCGCCAGTAACCAGTTAAACACAACATATGACTAAAGGTTGCAGTTTTCAGAGTTGTAGGACAAATCCAGGTTCAAGCCGTTAGACTCTCGCCCCAAAATTGAGGACCCTGTATTACAGTGCTGGTCAGATGATTTTTGATGGATTTGTTCCACGCTTTGTTATGAAGAGGACGCCGATCACCATCCCTCCGCCAACCATCAATAAAACCAATCCCTCAACCATGACCGGATCGAGAATCTGCCGCGCCACCGCGTCCACTGTCTCGCGCATTGTCGAGAGCAGGACCGGCGGGATGAAGCCCGCTCCCTGATTCAGCAGGATGAGTTGCAGGATGAACCCCACCACGGACGATCCCAGCAGGGCAATGAACAGACCGATCCCGCCGGTGACGAGGAATGACCAGCCCCACCATTTCAACCAATCCTCGAGGCTTCGCACGGCAAACAACGTCATGCCGACGAGGAAGCCCAGCGGGAAAAGAGGCGAAATTTTCATGAGGGCCCGCGCCGTATTCAACTCAATGCGCGGGTCGTCAGGCGTTCCACTTTGAGCGCCGGAGATCAACGTGACTTGATCCGGGAATGTCCTCACCATTACCTGGAGTTGCATTTCGATCAACGGTGTCATCAACCCCAGCGCCTCGGCGGGCGGGTTGCAGAGGAGGATTTCGCCGCCGGTCAACAGCCCGAATGCGATCTGCATCAGTTGCCTGGCAGTGCAATTGGGTTGTGAGCGCAACAGTTGCGTGACCGCCTGCACACCAGACGCGCCGGTTAGCCGACTCTTGATCGGCAGGAGGGAGACGACCGCCGAATTGGTGTTCCCGTTGATGTAATCGAACGTCGAGTCGAGGATGTTGTCCGCAAGCGCTTTGAGTTCCTCGGGTGGAAGGATGGATGCAATGCTCGCCTCCCAATCGCTCACCGGCAAACGGGTCAGGGGTGAGTTCACGCCATTGACAATGGAGGTTGATATGGTCGCTGCCAGAATGGAGGGCATCCGCTCGTAAAGATTTTGTTTCTCGAATGCCTGTTTGTACGTTTCTGCTGAAAACGCCTTTCGTTCCACGTTGAAAAGGAGCAAAGCCGCCGCGCCCGATATGACAAACGAGACGGCGCACACCGCCGCGAGGAATCGACTTAATGTTTGCATGTTGTCCGCGGTTTCAGCCAGCGCTCACGATGTCAATGTAATCCTCCGTCACGGTCTCGCCGCCCGATGCGCCGAGCAGGGCGATCAACTCGCCCGTCAACTGCGCCTTGTGTTCCGCGTCGCGCCGGCTCCACGTGCGGCTCTTGATCTCGAGGAAATACCCGAGTTGCGGTTCGGTCATCTGATCGAGATTGACGAAGAACTCGGTATCCTTGTATTTGATCAGCCAGCGCTGGCGGTCCTTCTCGATTGCAATCTCCGATTTCGGCTTGAAGTATTCGCGATAGAAACGCAGCGACTGTGCGGCGGGCGCGAGAAAACGACTGCGTGAAAGCAGCACTTCTTTTTCGAACTTCCCTTCACGCTTCTGCCCGATCAGTGTCAGACGCGCGCGCACGTTCGTGACATTCCCTTTCTCGTCTATGAAATCGTCCTCGCGGAATCGCAACCGTCCCTGGGATGGATCGTCGAAGAAGAAATAGACGTCGTGTTCGCGGTAATGCCGCTTGCGGACGACCTCGATCCCCTCCCGCTTCAACGCCTCGATCACGCGGTCTGCCTCCGTTATCCTGACCTTGACCTGCACCTCGAACGATTCCTCCTCCATCGAGCCGCCCAGCGCGATGAGTTTCGAAAGCACGGATTGTTCGCGTTCGATGAGGAATGCGTCAATCTTCTTTGCGATGTCCGCGGCCTGCGCCAGCAATTCCTCCTCGTCCACCGTAAGCAGTTTGCGATCGCGCATCAGCCATTTGCCGTTGACCATCACATCGCTAACGTCCGTGGATTTGCCCGCGTAGACGATCTGCGCGTAAGCGTTGTCTGCCGAGCGTTTGAAGGAGGGGGAGTTGTGCAACGGGTTGAGGTCCACAAGGATCAGGTCGGCGCGTTTGCCGGTTGCAACGGAACCAGTCAGGTGTCCGATGTGAAGCGCCTGCGCGCCGAGGCGGGTTCCCATCAGCAGGGCGGTCGGCGCGGGCAGGGAGGTCGGGTCGTTGGTCACAGCCTTGGCGATGAACGCGGCGAGGCGCACTTCCTCGAACATGTCCAAATCGTTGTTCGAGGCGGGACCGTCCGTGCCGATGCCCACGTTCAACCCGGCTTCGAGCATTTTGGTCACAGGCGCGAATCCCGAAGCGAGTTTGAGATTCGACGACGGGTTGTGTGACACGCCCGCCCGCGCATGCTGAAGCGAGCGGATCTCGCCCGGATCAATGTGAACGCAATGCGCGGCGATGACTTTCGCATCGAGCAAGCCCTGTTTCTTTACGTAGGGGATGACGGGCATGCCGTTCTCGTTGCGCATGTTGTCCACTTCGAACGCCGTCTCCGCGAGATGGATGTGAAGCGGGATGTCGAACTCCCTCGCGAATTCGGCGGTCTCGCGCAGGATTTCGGCGGTGCAGGTGTACGGCGCGTGCGGGGCAATGGAGGGAACGATGAGCGGATGTCCCTTCCACTTTTTGACGTAGTCGCGCGCCTTCTCCATCGCGTCTTCGTAAGACGCCGCGTCCGGCGTTGGGAATTTGAGGATGGACTGACCGCAGACCGCGCGCAATCCCGCGTTGGCTGTCGCAGTGGCGACATCGTCCTCGTAGAAATACATATCGTTGAAGGTCGTCACGCCGCTTCGGATGAGTTCCGCGCAGGCGATGGAGGTGCCAAGGCGTACAGATTCGGGTGAAACGAATTCCCTTTCCACGGGCCACATGTAACCCTGCAGCCAGACGTCGAGGCGCAGGTCGTCCGCAATGCCGCGCAGGAGCGTCATGGGAACGTGAGTGTGCGCGTTGACCAGCCCGGGCATGAGCACTTTACCTTTGCAGTCAATCGTCTCTTTGCCCTCATATTCCTTTTCGATCCCGGTTTCGTGCCCCACCGCGACGATGCTTTCACCGGTCACTGCCACCGCGCCGGGTGAATATTGCGTGAGTTTTTCGTCCATGGTGAGGACATGGGCGTTGATGAAGAGGATGTCAACCTGTTGCATTCGATCTCCTGATAGTTATGCAAAGGGCGGCAAGTTCTGCCGCCCTTTGAAGTGGGTCGTTCGTGTCACGAGTTTGTCGTAGTGGGCGTGAGCGCTGGCTCTATTTCCAGCACAACGCGCCCGGCAGACTCCGCGAGGATACGGTGTGCATCCAGGATTTCCAGCCCTGCCGGTCGTCCGTCAGGGCTGTAATCCGCGATAATCTCTTCCGTCAACTGACGCGCTTCAGCCTTTCCCTCTTCGAGACGATGGAACTCAAAATACAGTGCGTCAACTTCCGGATCGTATGTGATTTTCATGCTGGAATTATAGCACCTTCCGTCAGGGAACAAAATTCAACAGCACATTCAGTGCTTTCAGGTTCCTGTCGAAGTCGGTGTTTTTATGGGTGCTGAGTTCCATGTCCACCGCCGCGCCGACGCCGTTCTCCACCGCCCAGTCCGCGAGTGTGCCGGTGTATCCACAGCCCGTATCAATCGGGGGATAGGGATAGCGTGTGACCTCCGCCAGCGCCCTTGCCAGTTCGATGGACTTTTCCTCCCACGGGTCGCCGCCGGGGAAGACGCCCAGCGCGGCGCTGTGATAACTGATCACGGCAAGAATTTTTCGGGATGATATAAAGCTCATTACTGTGCGAGTCTCCGGTTCCGAGCCTCCGTATGCGCCGCCTGTTGTGGGACGCCACACCCAGCATCCGTCGCGATCCCAGTCTGCGACCCAGTTTTTGGATGGGAAGTTGCGGTTCAGGTCCACGCCGTTGTTGTTGACGCGTCCGTCCACGCCGTGCGAGCGCGCTTCGCCATCCGGGTTCATGTTGCGGATGATGTGGAGGGTTGCATCGGAGGGGATGACTTCGGGATGCGCATTGATATGTGTGATCAATTCGTTCGCCAGCGCGACCGTGTTGTGTTCGTAGCCTCCATGAATTCCTGCAACGATGAGGTATTCCCTTTCGCCGTTCCCGAATGTGTATGCCTCGATCGGGCGTCCTGCCAGCGAAAAACCGACGATGGTTCCGCTCTGTCCGTTTTCGAGGATGAACGGCGTTGAGGTTTCAAAGACCGGCGGCGTGTAAAACGGATTCGGTGTGAGCGTGGGAAGAAAAAAACTCGTGGGAGGAAGTTTCTGCGTTGCAGCGGCGCCCGGCGTTTCGAGCAGATCGTGCGCGGCGGAGGCATTCTGGTTCGTAACGTAGAATCCCGCCGCGGACATCAGGCAGATCACGACTGCAAAATTGATCCCCCAGATTAGATATATCCAGGAATGGGATTGCTTTCGGCGCGCCATCTTATTCCACATCCCTGGCGCGGCGGCGCAGCCAGTCGAGGGCGAGATTTGCCGCCCAGCGCGCGACACTGCGCGGCGGACCGCCGTACGTGATGTGATGTATCCTCTCGCCGCGCGGCGTGATCAGCGCGAGGTCCACTGTGCGCGCCTCGCTGGAGGCGATGACTCCCAGCGCCGCGTCGGAATTGGATTCGGCGCGGGCGGCGCGCAACGCGTCCATGAGGGAGGCAGGCGTGAGGTCCGGGATGGATGCGGTGTGCGGAATCTTGCGCGCGAGTTGTCCATCGAGTCCCGACTCGATGGCGGTCAACGTCCAGCCGCGTTTTGCAAGCGTATCCAAGACGACTTCCTCGAGTTTGTCCTCGTCCGCGCCGAAGATGACATCCCCCAATCGTTCGCGGACCTGCGCTTCGATGCGTGCGATCATCTCATCCGCTTCGGCTTCGTTCTTTGCCTTCGCCGCGATGCGGACATCCACAACACCGGTATGCGCGGCAAGCCCGACCGTCGGGTTGCTGAGCGTTTCGAGGTCGGCGATCTTGTCGTCTATCATGCCCTCGCCGAGACCCGCGCAATGCAGGATGCGGATCTTGATGATCTCGTCCAGGTTGAATTTCTTTTGCAGATACGGGATGACCGACTCATGCAGGATGTATTCCATTTCGTTGGGGACGCCGGGCAGGGAGATGACGACGCTTTCCCTCACCCCTTGCCCCTCTCCCACAGGGAGAGGGGAACACTCGACAATGAAACACGGTGCGGTGCCGACGGGGTTTGGAATCCCGATGGCGTCTTTGGGAACATACGCCTGCCGTTTTTGATTCTCGGAGGGCTTACGCCCATAACGCGAAATGACCGCGACGATCTGCTCCCACAGGTCTTCGCGAAATTCAAGTTCGGCGCCGACCGCGCGCGCCACCGCTTCGCGCGTCGGGTCGTCCACGGTGGGTCCCAGCCCGCCGGTGGTGATGACGATCTCAGCGCGGTTCATCGAGTTGCGGATGGCGTCTGCGATTCTCTCCACATTGTCGCCGATGGTGATGGTGCGGTACAGGTTCAGGCCCATGCCGCGCAGGGTACGCGCGATGTAACGTGTGTTGGTGTCCACGATCTCGCCGAGCAATATTTCCGTTCCGATGGTGATGATCTCTGCTGAGGGCATAGTTGAATTGGACTTTAGGCGGCGTCCTTGCCGCCGAGGACGGCGGCTGGAGCAATAATGAACTACACCACATTGTACTCTTTTATCAATCTTCCTTCCTCGAAGCGCGCCAGGTCGAGCATGGAAACGTCAAGGGTGAGGAATGTACCATCCAAAATTAATTCGCTCATTAATTTGCCCGAAACGGGTCCGTGCATGAAACCGTGACCGGAGAAACCGGTGCAAATCAGAAAACCCTCCACGTTCGTCTTGCCGTAGATCGGGTGCGCGTCAGGCGTCACTTCGTACAGTCCCGCCCAATGCGAAACGCGGCTGGCTTTTTCGACCAATGGCATGCGTTCGATTGCCGCCTCCAAATTCACCAACTCGAATTCCTCATCCACACTCTGGTCGAAGCCGGGCTTTTCGTTCTGATTGCTCATGCCGATCAGCAATCCCTCGCCCTCGCGATGGAAATACAGCGACTGTGCAAAGTCAATCACAAATGGGAAATCATCCGGGACTTCCTTCAGCGGACTTGTGGTGAACATTTGCCTGCGGAGGGGGACGATGGGGATTTGGACTCCCGCCATCGCGCCGATCAAACCAGCCCAGGGTCCTGCCGCGTTCAGGATCATGCGCGTCCCGACTACGCCGTGGGTTGTTTCCACCGCCTCGACCTTCCCTCCGCTGACGCGGATCGCCATCACCTCCGCCTTGTTGACGGCTTTGACTCCCATTTTTTGCGCGGCGTTGACGTATCCCATCACGACGCTGTTCGGGTCCACGATGCCGTCCTTTTGGTTGAACGTTCCTGCAATGGCATCGTTGAATTTCATCAAGGGCAATCGTTCACGGACCTCGTCGCCACTCAGGAGTTGAGTCTGCACGCCTAGGCTGTTCTGTAATTTCACATTCTGTTGGAACGTGTTTGTGTCTTTTTCATTCGTTGCGATCAGCAGATATCCGCATTGACGATAGTTCACGTCCTGCCCGGTCTCCTCCCTAAAGCGTTCGAGCATCGGAAGGCTTTCGAGCGAGAGTTTGACATTGATTTCCGTTGAAAACTGGTAACGGACTCCGCCCGCGCAGCGTCCCGTCGCGCCTGTGCCGAAGAACTCCTCCTTTTCGAGCAACACGATGTTCTTCACGCCGCGCTGTGCGAGGTGATACGCCGCGCTGGCGCCCATGACCCCTCCGCCGATGATGACGATGTCTGCTGTTGTGGGGGAATCACTCATTCTTCAGATTGTTGTTGATGAATACGGATTCGACCAGGCTCGATAATCCAGAGTTGCCCTTCAACCCGATTTTGCTTCATGGCATACAGGCACTGTCGAGCCAATGATTCGAGAGTTGATAAAGTTGGGTTTCGTGGCAGGCGAATAACAATGATCCCCCCTGTGTTTTGCGGAGGAAAACGGGTGACATCCGAAAAATCAAGGTCAAGCGTTATCAAACATCTCTGTTCCCGCTCACACGCCTCGTATATACGCACATCAGTTGCGCCAGCCAAACCTTCTTCGTGAGTAGTATGAACTTCGTAACCCGCCTCCTTGAAAACATTCAGGGTTCGCTGCCCAAAGTTCTCGTCAAGTTTGAATTTCATGCGGATTCCTCGGCTGGAATCATGATATACCGCTCGCGCGCCATTTCCGCTCCGTATGCGATCGCGGCTAAAATGTCATCGCGGGTTAATTGCGGATACTCAACCAGCACCTCGTCCATGGTCATGCCGCTGGCGAGAAAATCCAGGATCAGGGAAACCCAAATGCGCGTGCCTCGAATGCACGGTTTTCCAAAACAGACGTTCGGGTCAATGCTTATTCGCTCGAGAAGCGGATTCATAATTACTCCTTTACCAATTCAGACGCTGTCCGATTCCCATTTTATCAGCATTCCTTATTGCCGTTTGCGCCGCCATTGCATCCTGAACGGCGATGCCCACGGATTTGAAGTAGGTGATTTCCTGTTGCGTGGTTCGTCCGGGCTTGCGTCCCAGAATGATTTCGCCAAGTTCGGCGTGGATGTGCGATTCGTCGAAGAGTCCCGCACGGATGGGCTGGATGAGGTCGCCCGCCTCCTCCAGCGACGCGGCGCGCGAATCAACGACGACCTTTGCGCGCTGTATAGTCTCGGATGGGACCTCCTGCATCTCCGGCGTGTACGAGCCAACAGCAGAAATGTGAGTTCCGTCTTTCAAGTCTTTGTCGTCGAAGACTGGTTTGGTGGAGGTCGTTGCCGTGCAGATGAGATCTGCGTTTTCGATGGCTTCTTTCGGACTCGTCGCCACGCGAATATCCTGCGGGATGTGTCCCTGTCCTTTCATTTCCTCGGCGAAGACTTTGGCTTTCTCTGTGTCTGAATCGAAGATGCAAACTGTCTCGATGTTGCGGGCGGTACAAGCGGCTTCAAGTTGGGTGCGTCCCTGCGCGCCCGCGCCGAAGATCGCGGCAACCTTGCTGTCCGCGCGGGAGAGCAGGTCAATCGCCGCGCCGCCCGCCGCGCCCGTGCGGATGGCGGTGAGGGAACCGCCCTCGAGCAGTGCCATGGCGCGGCCGGTCTCCGGGTCGAAGACGAGAACCGCGGCTTGGATGTACGCCAGTCCGCGCGCGGGGTTGGTGGGGAACAACGATACCGCCTTGATCGCCAGCGCCTGACCATCCGATGAGCGGACATAGGCGGGCATGAACAGGCTGAGCGCGTCGCTGTTTGGGATGGGGAGACGCGTCCGAAGCGGCGCGACAGCCGTCCCTTCGGAGAGGGAGGCGTATGCCTGTTTCATCGCCTCGATCGCTTCGTTCATCGGTAACGCCTTGCGTACATCGTCTGCTGTCAAAATGAGCATGTTGTCTTCCATTTCCTTTATATACCGTCCCGAAGGATTATTCTGAAAACGACCTTGAATTTGAAGAAACCTTCGGGACGTTTTACGCAAGGTGAGTTATGAATCCTTCGGGTCGCAGCCATGAGGTTTTTGCCAGTGATCCGTGATCATGGCTTCGAC
>CAYQOF010000085.1:0-11581 GCA_964419035.1 uncultured Anaerolinea sp.
GTGACACACGAAGAGGTGACGCAGGAGGAACTGGGCGGCGCGAGCGTCCATTCGGAAAAGTCCGGCGTCTGTCACGTTGCCGCAGACAGCGAAGCGGACACGCTGTATCTCATCCGCAAATTGTTGAGTTATCTGCCTCAGAATAACATGGAGGACGCGCCGTTCCTGCCGAGCGACGATCCATTACGCATGGACGAAGCCTTGAACGAGATCATCCCCGATGATCCCAACAAACCCTATGATATCAAGGATGTCATCCGCCCGATCGTGGATGGCGGTCAGTTCTTCGAGATCCACGAGTATTACGCGCAGAACATCGTCGTGGGCTTCGCGCGGCTGGGCGGACATTCCATCGGAATCGTCGCCAACCAGCCGGCTGTCCTTGCGGGTGTGCTGGATATTGACTCGAGCGAGAAAGCCGCGCGTTTCGTGCGCTTCTGCGATTCGTTCAACATCCCACTGGTAACTTTCGTGGACGTGCCAGGATTCCTGCCCGGTACCGTTCAGGAACACAACGGCATCATCCGTTCGGGAGCGAAGTTGTTATACGCCTATTGCGAAGCGACCGTGCCAAAATTAACCGTGATCACGCGCAAGGCATACGGCGGCGCGTACGATGTGATGTCGTCCAAGCACATTCGCGGCGACGTCAACCTAGCCTGGCCCTCCGCCGAGATCGCCGTGATGGGACCCGAGGGCGCGGTCAATATCATCTTCCGCAAGGAACTGGAAAAGGCGAAGGATCCCGCAAAAAGAAAAGCGGAACTGGTAGCGGATTACCGCGAGAAATTCGCCAGCCCGTACGTTGCGGCGGAACGCGGGTATATTGACGACGTGATCGAACCGAAGGAAACGCGTCCGCGCCTGATCAACGCGCTGGAGATGCTGAGCAACAAACGCGACGCGAACCCGGCGAAGAAGCACGGGAATATTCCACTATAAATATGTCATTGCGAGGAGCGCCGCGCTGAGCGGAGTGCAACGGAGACGAAGCGCAAGCGACGAAGCAATCTCCTGTTAATGGGGATTGCTTCGAGTAAAGAACGCCCTCGCAATGACGCCTAGAGGTGTCATGTTCAAAAAAGTATTGGTCGCCAATCGAGGGGAAATCGCCGTGCGCATCATCCGCGCCTGCCGCGAACTGGGCATCGAGACCGTCGCAGTCTATTCCGATGCCGACCGCCGCGCTTTGCACGTGAGATATGCGGACGAGGCATACCTGCTCGGTCCCGCGCCTTCGCGTGACTCGTACCTGCGCGCGGACAAGATCTTGGATATCGCAAGGAAATCCGGCGTGGACGCGATCCATCCCGGTTATGGGTTTCTTGCGGAGCGCGAGGATTTTGCCGCGGCATGCGAAGAGAACGGCATCGCTTTCATCGGTCCCAAACCGTCTGCCATTGCGGCGATGGGCGACAAGATGACCGCCCGCAACACGGTCACCGCGGCGGGGGTGCCGGTGGTGCCTGGAACGGAAGGTGAGGGATCGCTTTCGAACGAGGAATTGCTGGCTGTCGCGCCGCAGATCGGGCTCCCGCTTTTGATCAAAGCCACAGCGGGAGGCGGAGGAAAAGGCATGAGGGAGGTAAAGTCCATCGAGGAGATGCCAACCCTTCTTGAGTCCGCGAGGCGGGAGGCAGAATCCGCTTTTGGGGATGGAAATGTCTACCTCGAAAAACTGGTCGAGGGCGCGCGGCATATCGAATTCCAGATCCTTGCAGACGCGCAGGGGAACGTGATCCATTTGGGGGAACGCGAATGTTCATTACAACGAAGGCATCAAAAATTGCTGGAAGAGGCGCCCTCTCCCGAACTCGATGAAGATCTGCGGAACCGCATGGGATCGGTCGCGGTCAAATCCGCGCAGGCGGTCAATTACGTCAATGCCGGCACGATCGAATTCCTGCTCGATAAGGATAGGAACTTTTACTTCCTCGAGATGAACACGCGCTTGCAGGTGGAACATCCGGTGACGGAGATGGTCACGGGCGTTGACATCGTAAAGGAGCAGATCCGCATCGCGCGCGGGCGCGCCCTGAGTTACAGACAGGAGGATGTGCATTTCAACGGTCACGCCATCGAGTGCCGCATCAACGCCGAGGACCCGTACAACAACTTCATGCCGTCCACCGGGCGCATTACGCACAGCCTGCTCCCCACCGGTCCCGGCGTGCGCGTGGACACGGGCGTGTATCCCGGTTTCGAGATCACGCCGTTCTACGACCCGATGATCGCGAAACTGATCGTATGGGGCGAGACGCGCGCGCAAGCCATTTTGCGCATGCGCCGCGCGCTGGAGGAATACCGCATCGTCGGCGTGCGCACGAATATCCCCTTCCACCAGATGATGATGGACTCGCACCGCTTCATGGGCGGGCAATACGACACGCGCTTTGTCGAGGAGCGTTTCTCGATGGAAGATGCCGAGGAACACCGCAGGAAGCATGAGGAGGTCGCCGCCATCCTTGCCACGCTGGTCGCGCATCAGCAAACGGAACGCTCGGCACAGATCGTCCAGCGCAACGAACGCGATACCAGCAACTGGAAATGGGTGGGACGCTGGGAAAGAATGCACAGGTGAACGGACATGAGATACATCACAACCGTGGACGACAAGGAATTTCTCGTCGAGATCATTGACGAAAAACACGTCAGTGTGAACGGGAAAACATACGAGGTGGACTTCGAAGCCGTGAGCGGACAACCGGTCTACTCGCTGATCGTGAATGGAAGATCGCACGAGTCCTATGTTCAACCCGACGATGACGCCTGGCAGGTGTTGTTGCGCGGGCGTTTGTATCCGGTCAAAGTGGAGGGTGAGCATGAAAAGCGCTTGCGCGGCGCGGCAGGCGGAGGCATGACGGAGACCGGCGAGTTTCACCTCAAGGCGCCCATGCCGGGGCTGGTCGTCGCCATGCCGGTCACGGAGGGGCAGCACGTCAAAAAGGGACAAGTGCTGGTCATTCTCGAATCCATGAAGATGCAGAATGAATTAAAGTCGCCGCGTGACGGCGTTGTCAACCGCATTCGGGTCAGAGTGGGCGAAAGCGTGGAACAGAAGCAGGCGTTGTTGAGTGTGCAGTGAACAGTCATCAGTGAGCAGTGATTAGTGAACAGTGATCAGACGCAGGAAACGGAAGCCAAGTTTTATGTGCGGGATTTGAAACGGATCGAATCGCGTCTTCTGAGTTTGGATGCGCGTTTGATTCAACCGCGCATATTCGAGACGAACCTCCGCTTCGACCTCCCCGACGGCAGACTCCGTTCCGAGGGGCGGGTGCTTCGTCTGAGACAGGACACCGCCGCGCTGCTCACGTACAAGGGCGCAAGCACGAACGAGCAGGGAGTCTTGAGCCGGACGGAAATCGAATTCGTGGTCGAGGATTTCGAGAAGGCGAAACAATTCCTCGAAGCGCTCGGCTATCGAAAACTCGTCTATTACGAAAAATACCGCACGACGTATGAACTCTCTCAGACCTCCGAGGTCTTAAGAGACCTCGGAGGTCTCGCACATGTCATGCTCGACGAACTGCCCTATGGAAACTTCGTCGAGATCGAAGGGGATTCCATCGAAGCGATTCGGGAGGTCGCCATAAAACTGAACCTGAACCGGGATCTTGCGATCGCGGCAAGTTATCACACGTTGTTCGAGCGGTTGTGCGCGGCGCATCCGGAACTCGATCCCACACAACTGTCCTTCGCCGCGTTGACTGGACTGAACGTCACAGCAGAGGAATTATCCGTCAGCGCGGGAGATACGCAAAATCGCCATTGAAAATCGTCCTGAAAGGACGTATACTGATGCTGTTTTTCCACACCGTTCGCCAAAGAAAGGATACTCGCCATGCACACCCATCACCACCCCATCAACTGCATCGTCCCGCCTCACATGCTGGAACGCATTGCCGCCAACGGCACCCCCGCGCAAAAGGAAACGGCTGTTCAAACGCTGGTCACCTCCGGGGAGATTCGCGGCAGACGACAGGTCATGTTCGACTATGTCGCCGCCTCGATGCGCGCGGCAGTCACCGGCGGGAAAGACCGTCTGGTCTACGACGCGAAAAACGGCACGAGCCTGCCCGGTACGCTGGTCAGAAGGGAGGGCGACCCGCCGACAGCAGACGCGGCTGTCAATGAAGCCTACGATGGCAGCGGCGCGACGTACGATCTCTACAAGGATATTTACAACAGAAACTCGATTGATGGAAACGGGATGCAGTTGAAATCCACTGTGCATTACAGAAAGGGATACGACAACGCATTCTGGGACGGTCAGCAAATGGTATACGGCGACGGTGATGAAGACCTGCCGGTCAGCGAACGCCTCTTCAATCGTTTCACCATCGCGATTGATGTCATCGGTCACGAGTTGACGCATGGCGTCACGCAGTACGAAGCCAAGCTCGTTTACTCGTATCAGCCCGGCGCATTGAACGAATCCATGTCGGACGTGTTCGGGTCGCTGGTCAAACAGCGCCTGCGCAACCAGACTGCCGCCCAGGCGGATTGGATCATCGGCGAAGGCTTGTTCACATCCAACGTCAACGGCGTGGGCATCCGCTCCATGAAGGAACCTGGAACCGCCTACAACGATCCCGTGCTTGGCAAGGATCCGCAGCCCGGCCACATGAAGGACTATGTCAACACCACCGGCGACAATGGCGGCGTCCACATCAACTCGGGAATTCCCAACCGCGCCTTTTACGTCACTGCCATGGAAATCGGCGGCTATGCCTGGGAGAAGGCCGGGCAGCTCTGGTACGTCACGTTGAGAGACAAACTCGGTGTCACTTCCAACTTCCAAAATTGCGCCGACCTCACCCATCAGGTTGCGGGCGAACTCTTTGGAACGGGAAGCCTCGAGCAACTCGCTGTCAAAAAGGGCTGGGCGGAGGTGGGCATTACGGTTGGCGGGACACCCTCGCCCGAACCCGGCGGTTGCCTGGCGTCAATCCTGCGCTTCCTTGGAGCCGCGCCCGCCAAATGAGAGGTTCGCATGGATGTTGAACGGATCAAATTCGAAAGAACCGGCGGATTCGCGGGAATGCGCCTCGCGGCGGACATCGAGTTTGACGACCTGCCCGACGAACAGGCGCGTCAACTATCAAAGTTGCTCGACGATCTCGATTTCAATGAACTGCCGGAACAACTGACAAACGCGAATCCAATCCCCGACGACTTCACCTACTCCATCACGGTCGAAACCGAAAAATGGACACATACCGTGACCGCCAGTGAATCATCAGCCCCCGAAAAAATGCAGCAACTGCTTCAGATTCTCAATCGGCTGGCAAGAAGTCAAATGCGGAAACAGTAGCATAAGCACAAGCCCCAAGAGTCTTCGCTCCTGGGGCTTGTTCATTAACTCACCTTACGCAGTGCGTCGCACCCTCTGCGTATTAAACCTTCGGTCCCGCCTCGACGACCTCCCTCGGTGTCTGATCTTCGAACCTGGCAAAGTTTTGCTTGAAGCGCATCGCCAGATCCCTGTAACGTCTGTCATATTCCTTTTTGTCGCCCCACGAGGAGGATGGGTCCAGCACATCACCCGGCACATCGGGGCAACTCATGGGGACTTCAAACCCGAAAATTGGGTCCCGCTTGTATTCGACGGAATCCAATCCTCCGTTCAATGCCGCGTTCAAGATGGCGCGCGTGTAGCGGATGGAAATGCGCTTCCCCACGCCAAACGGTCCGCCAACCCAGCCGGTGTTGACAAGCCAGCATTTCACGCCATAACGCTCGATCTTATGCTTGAGCAGTTCCGCATATTTGTACGGATGATGGACCATGAACGGTCCGCCGAAACAGGCGGAGAATGTGATTTGCGGCTCCTTTCCCAAGCCGACTTCTGTTCCCGCTATCTTGGACGTGTACCCGGAGATGAACTGATACAACGCCTGCTCCGAGGTGAGACGCGCGATGGGGGGCATCACTCCATTCGCATCGCAGGTCAGCAGAATTATGTTTTTCGGGTGTCCCGCCTTCTTTTCGGGTACGGCGTTCGCGATGAATTCCAGGGGATAGGAGGCGCGCGTATTCTCCGTGATCGAGTCGTCGTCGAGGTCAATGAGGCGGGTGATAGGATCAAACACAACGTTCTCGAGAATCGTTCCGAACATTCTGGTCGTGGCGTAGATCTGCGGCTCCGCATCCTCCGACAAGCCGATGACCTTGGCATAGCATCCGCCTTCGAAGTTGAAAATGCCGTCCTCGCTCCAGCCATGTTCATCGTCCCCGATGAGGCGGCGCGCGGGATCGGCGGAAAGGGTCGTCTTGCCGGTTCCGCTCAAGCCAAAGAACAAAGCCACATCGTTCGAGTCGCCGGGGCTTACATTCGCGGAACAGTGCATGGACAGCACACCCTCGAGCGGGAGGAGGTAATTCAAAAGCGTGAACACGGATTTCTTCATCTCACCCGCGTATTCCGTGTTGCCGATGATGGCAAGTTTTTTCTCGAAGTTCAACACGATGAAGGTTTCGCTGTTCGTATTATCCACTGACGGTATTGACTTGAACCCCGGCGCGGCGATGATCGTAAACTCGGGAACGAAGCGTTTGTACTCCTCGAGCGACTGCGGCAGGATGAACATGTTGCGGATGAACATGCTGTGCCAGGCATGTTCCGCCACGAAACGCACGGGCAGGCGGTATTTTTCGTCCGCGCCCGCATACACATCCTGCACGAAGACATCCCTGCCCTGCAAATAACCCAACATGCGCGCATACAAGGCGTCGAATTTTTCGACATCGAACGGACGGTTATACACACCCCACCAGATGTTATTTTCCGAATCGGCGTGGCGCACAACGAACTTGTCATTTGCGGAGCGCGCCGTATGTTTTCCGGTATCCGTAACGAACGGACCGCCTGCAGCCGTGACCCCTTCACCGCGAAATACCGCTTCCTCATGCAGGGCTTCGGTCACAAGGTTCCAGTATGCCAGCCGCAAATTTGAGATGCCCTGATTGGCGAGATTGAAATCCGCCTTGCGGGTTTGGGCAACAGTTTCTGCCGGGGTTTTGACATTCAAAAGGTTATTCATGGGCTGTCTCCAAGCATAAAGTCTACGAATCAAAGCCAGTCACGGATCATCTTCCGGTCGCCGATATAGATTTCATTCGGGCTGGTCGGGTCGAGCGCCCATTTGATCCGCTCGATGCCCTCGGTCACGTCCTTCACCGTCCCTGAGAAAGAGAGGCGGATGTGTCCCTCCATCCCAAACTCCTTTCCCGGAACCGTCACCACCATCGCCTTCTTGAGGAGGAAGCGGGATATTTCCACCGAGTTGGAACTGAAGGCGCGCAGGTCCGGCAGTGCATAGAACGTCCCTTGCGGCTCGATGAGTCGCGCGCCGTTGAAGGACTTGAACTCCTGCAGCAAAACGTCGCGGTTGTTCTGGATCTGGAGACGCAGCGCCTCCACCACGGACTGCAAGCCGTTCAGCGCGCCCTCAGCCGCCGCCTGGCTGACAGGGGATACGCCCGAGGTCGTCTGCGCGGTGACATTCGTCATCACGCGGACGAGTTCACGCGGCGCGACCACCCAGCCCACGCGAAAACCCGTCATGCCGTATAACTTTGCCACGCCGTTGACTACGATGATGTGGGAATCTTCAATGTCCCTCTTCGTGAAGCGATTGGCAGGGACGGCTTCGTTATGGTCGAAGGTCAGTTTGTGATAGATGTCGTCACAAATGAGATAGATTCCCCTGCGCTCGCAAAGATCCACAAGTTTTTCGATCAAGGCAGGCGGATAGATCACACCTGACGGATTGTTCGGGCTGTTGACGATGATCGCCCGAGTGAACGAAGTGACCGCCTTTTCGACGTCCTCGAAGCGCGGCGTAAAAGTGCCGTCCTCGGGAGTCACGATCACGGGTCTGCCCATGCACATCTTGACGATCTCCGGATATGAGACCCAATACGGCGCAATGACGATGACCTCATCCTGGGGATTCAAGATGCTGTAAATGACGTTAAAGAGGGACTGTTTTGCCCCGTTCGTAATGATCACATTTTCCGGCGCGACGAGCCGGTCGTAGTTTTCCTCCGTGTAGCGGATGACCGCCTTCTTCAATGACGGAATTCCGTCAATGGGCACATATTTCACCTCCCCGCTGGTCAATTTCGCGGCGGAGGCAAGGATGGCGTGGAGCGGGGTTTTGTTCTTCGGCTCCCCGATCCCCAGGTTGATCACGGCTTCGCCGTGTTCCCGCAAGAGACGCGCTTCTTCGTTCAGTGCCAGAGTGGGAGACTCGACGATCTCGCTGGCGAGTTTGCTAAGTTTCATGTATGCTCCATAGAAAAAATCATCTGGTCAGGGCAGACGCCGAGACCAGATATATTCATAGAACCGCAGGATAAGCGGCACTGACAATGAAATTGTCAGTCGTGACCATCATGCGGCAATTATACTATGGAGGACTTTGCGGGACCTACCCAAATGCGGGTGACAAAACTCACTGGCAGGCGAATTTTGCCGGGTTGGGGTCTTTTGCGATCGCCCAGACGCGGTCGAACTCCTGCAAATACAGACGCGCGATGTCGGGGTTATCAATGATGATCACATTTTCATCGTTTGTGTTTTCGGCGCGGGTGGAAAAATTGAGCGAACCGGTGACAACATATCGTTCATCCACGACGATGACCTTGTGATGCAGGAATCCGCCGTTTCCATCCTGACGAACGGGGACGCCGCCGCAGAACAACGTTTTCAATTCAGCCGATTCCGATTCACTGCCAAACGACTCGAATACGCCTGCCACATCCACATCACGCAGATTTCGCTGGATCATGGCATCCGCAAGCGGGAAATCTGTAAAACTGAACGCCATGAAACGAATGCTCGATTGTGCGCTCTGAACCAGCGGGATGATCGCTGGTTCCAGCGCCTTGTCTTCCGATGTAAAGATGACCTGAATGGGCGTTCCGTTCACCACGATGGACTGGAGTCCCAGGGTGGACGGCGAGCGCGCCCCAAACTGACCGCCCCACATCTCATCGAATTCGAGTTCGTAGATCGCCGCCAATTCAGCCGAACGGACGACGATCACATTATTATTCTGGGTGTAGATTCCGCTCTTGGTGATATTCGTCGAGCCGGTCCAAACGATCTCCCGGTCGAAGATCCAAAATTTGTTGTGCATGAACGCAGATCGTCCCAGATCGTCCTTTACTTCGATGCCGGCGGCGGTCAGCATGGCAAATTGACCGTGCTCCGGCTCGGTATCCGCAAGCAGGCCGTGTTCGTCATCCGTCACCCAGCGCACGTCCACGCCGCGCTCCTTCGCCGCGATCAAAGCCCGGGCAACGTTGGCAAGATCGAACTCGAACGACGCGATGTGTATGCTGGACTGCGCGGCATCAATGAAGCCGATCAACTTCTCCTCGACAGAGCCGCTGATGTTATTCGGATTCCGCAGATTGACCGGGTCGGTGAAATACACCTCCCACCAATCCGTAGAGGGAGGAAGCGAAATCACCGGCGTATTCGTCACGGTGAACGGCGGCAACGTGACTGCAACCCCGCCTGTCGGCGTAGCGGTCGCGGAGAATATCCCGCCGATGTCAATCCCAGTAACCGCGTAGAAAGCGCCGCAAATGAACAGCAAAACGGTGATCAACAGGACAATGACCCCACCTTGTCCCTTTGAAATGGTTTTTCTTCTCCTCGGCATAAATCATCCTTTCAATTTTTCCTTCAGGAATCCAATCACTTCCAACGCGCCCGCGTCCGGCGGCAATTGGGCAAGCACATCCTCCATTGAAGGCATGGCGAACGTCTCACCAAAAACGATCCTCGCCTGCTCGCCGGCGCGCTCCCACAACGCGGAATACGATTCGGCGTTCAGCGTGTTCGCCTCGCCCGTCCAGCGGCTGATGGCGCGCAGCAACATCCGCAGAGCGCGCAAACGCGGCGCAAGGAAAACCTCCGCCGCGTTGTCGTCCATGCCATCGGTCTCATCCACGATTCGTTTTGCGGTCGCCTCGCCCCATGCAAACAGCACGCCTGCCGCGTCATCACCCAACGACTCGAAAAGCGACTCGTTCCCGATCATGCTCCCCATCACGTGATGGAATCGTTTTTGCAGGTCGGTCATATTGCGAGTATAGCAGACTTCAAGGTGACAGTCACTTTCGAAGTGACTGTCACCTTATTGCATCGAAATCCTTTGGATTGCCCAACGGGAATCGAACCGTGGACGAGTCGATTCGCTTGATCAGCCCCAGCAGGACTTCCCCGCTTCCTGCCTCGACGAAGGCCTGAATCCCGTTCCCAAGCATCCACCCCACCGATTCCGTCCAGCGGACGCGCGATTGCATCTGCGCTTTGATATCCGCGCGCAATTCAGCGGCTGTGACCATCGGTTTCGCGTGGACATTCCCGATCACAGGAATGGTCGGTGTTTCCATCGCACACGCGTCCACCGCCGCGTTCCAATCCGCCTGGATCGAATCCATCAACGGGGAGTGCGCGGCAATGCTGACAGCCAGAGGGAGCGCGCGTTTTGCGCCCGCGGCTTTTGCGCCTTCCATGGCGCGCTCCAACGCTGACTTATGCCCGGAGATGACCACTTGACCCGGACAGTTATCGTTGGCAACCTGCACGATCTCCTCCGCCGTACTCGCCTCCGCGCAGACTTTGTCCAGCGTGGGAATGTCCACACCGAGGATCGCCGCCATCCCGCCGGGGTTGAGTTCGCCGGCGCGCTTCATCAGTTCACCGCGCGTGCGGACAAGTCGAAGCCCATCGGTAAAGGATAAGGCTCCGGAAGCGGTCAGAGCGGATAATTCGCCAAGAGAATGCCCGGCAAGCGCGGCAGGCTTGAACGTGGAAAGATGCGTGAACGTCCGCCATGCGGCAACCGAATGGACGTATAACGCGGGCTGCGTGTTGACCGTCGCGTTGAGGTCGGCTTCGGGTCCATCCCACATCAATCGCGAGAGGGAAAAGCCGAGAAGGGAGTCCGCTTCGTCAAAGGTTTCCTTCGCGATGGGAAATTGCGCGGCGAGGTCTTTGCCCATGCCGACGGTTTGCGAACCCTGACCGGGGAATACAAATGCGGTGGTTTTGGGATCGAGATTCATGATGTCTCCATTTTCGCGCTGACATTGTGCCCGCAGGGTAGCGGAGTGAGCGCAATCTGCGAACGCAGACGAAGCGCGATGATTTGCGATTAAAACACAAACAGGTCGTGTCCGTCACGACCCGTTTGAGCAGGGCGAGATCAATCTCGCCTTACTATTCCTTCTTCTTTTTTTCCTTCTTGATCTCGACCACCTCGCGTCCCTCATAGAATCCGCAGTTGGGACAGACGGTATGCGGCAGGCGCGTGGAACCGCAGTTCGAGCAGAGGACAAGGTTGCGGGGCTGCAAGGCATCGTGGGCGCGGCGGTTGTTGCGGCGGCCCTTCGAGTGTTTGCGTTTTGGATGTGGGGGCATTCGACTTTCTCCTTGATTCTTCTTTCAGTTTTCCAATCGAGCGGGGGGATTATAGCGGCTGGAGAAAGGGGCGTCAAGTAGAGTTTGCTATTTGCCATCCCCACAAATCCTTTGCCGCTTCTTCCAATCCCAACT
>CAYQOF010000086.1:0-6069 GCA_964419035.1 uncultured Anaerolinea sp.
TCCGCCACATACTCACCCCACACCTCCCGAAGCGTGTTGCAAATCTCACCAAGCGTGACATCATTCTCGACGCACTCGATGAACAGCGGCATCAAATTCTTATCCCCTCCCGCGGCGGACTTCAACTTGCCAAGCAACCCCTCCACCAGTCTCTGGTCTCTAGTCTCTCTCAGTTCCTTCAGCCTCTCCCTCTGCCCCAACTCAATCGCAGGATCAACCTTCAAACGTTCCAACGTGGTCACTTCCTCCACCGTGAATTGATTGACTCCCACCGCCACCTGCTCCCCGCGTTCGATGGTTTGCTGTGCGGCGTAGGCGGCGTTCTGGATTTCGTTCTGCATGAATCCCTTTTCGATGGCTTGCAGTGCACCGCCCATCTCGTCAATCTTTTCGATATATTCCTCGGCGCGACGTTCGATTTCGTCGGTCAGGTATTCGATGAGGTACGAACCCGCCAGCGGATCCACCGAATCCCCCACGCCCGATTCATGGGCGAGGATTTGCTGCGTGCGGAGCGCGACGCGCACAGACTTCTCCGTGGGAAGCCAGAGCGCTTCGTCCATTGAGTTGGTGTGCAGGGATTGAGTCCCGCCGAGGATGGCGGAAAGAGCCTGCACGGTCACGCGCACCACGTTGTTCTCGGGTTGCTGCGCGGTGAGGGTCGAACCAGCCGTCTGCGTGTGAAAACGAAGTTGCCACGAAGCAGGCTTTCCTGCCTTGAAGCGTTCGCGCATGATCCGTGCCCATAAACGCCGCGCCGCGCGGAATTTCGCCACCTCCTCCAGGAAGTTGTTGTGCGCGTTGAAGAAGAACGAGAGTTGTCCCGCAAAGTCGTCCACCGACAAACCTGCGCGCAGAGCCGCCTCCACGTAGGCGATTCCGTTCGCAAGCGTGAACGCGACTTCCTGCACGGCGGTTGACCCTGCCTCACGGATGTGGTAGCCCGAGATCGAGATCGTGTTCCAATTCGGCGCTTCCTTCGCACAGAAAGTGAAGATGTCGGTGATGAGGCGCATCGAAGGCGCGGGCGGGAAGATGTAGGTGCCGCGCGCCACATACTCCTTGAGGATGTCGTTCTGGATCGTACCGCGCAGATTGCTTACCTCCGCGTCCTGCCGCTTCGCCACAGCGATATACATCGCCAGCAGAATGCCCGCCGGCGCATTGATCGTCATCGAAGTCGAAACCTTTTCGAGGGGAATCTGGTCGAACAACCGCTCCATATCATGGATGGACGAAATCGAAACGCCCACCTTGCCCACCTCCCCCTGCGCTATCGGATCGTCCGCGTCGTACCCGATCTGGGTTGGGAGGTCGAAAGCAACGCTCAACCCCGTTTGTCCGTTCGCCAGTAAATAGCGATAACGCTTGTTTGTCTCCTCCGCAGTGGCAAACCCTGCATACTGACGCATCGTCCAGAAACGTGACCGATACATCGTCGGCTGTACGCCGCGTGTAAACGGATACTCGCCGGGGAAACCTAACTTATCAAGATACTGCTGGCCGAGTAGTCCCGCATGCTCGTCGCGGGACGTATCGAGACCACCCGGCAGCGCCACACGCGGGACCTCGATGCCTGACGAGGTCTCGAATCGCTCCTTCCTCTCCCTAAACTTCTCCAACGACTTCCTGAGCGTGGACTCTTTCCATTTGTTGTATTGTTCTTGTAGGGTCATTTGATTCACCTGTGTCATGTCATTGCGAGCCGCAGGCGAAGCAATCCCCAACAGAGCGAGGAGCTTGCTTCGCGGCGTTATGTGCTTTTCCGAATTAATCGAGTAATAAATCTGACATGAAATTCTCAAGGTCTAACCACAGAGACACGGAGAGTTTAACAAAGATTGGCTCGGCGTCTCTGTGTCTCCGTGGTTCAAAAGGAGGCGTGGAGATTGCTTCCCGAGGGTCGCAATGACATAAGGCAAGTATAAAGCCAAACCCTCAACGTGGAATTGGACAAAAACAGGATGATTTCGAGACAAAAGTCACATGCCTTCTGCAAACGAAGATGCTACACTTTTCGTATATAAAGACAGGAGACTCATCATGACAAGTAAAACACTTCTGTACATCGGCGCGGGGATACTATTTTTGATCGGCTTGTGTCTGTTCGGATACGGCGCCTTGAGCGTGATCGGCTCGACCTCACCGCAAGGCAGTCCCGACTGGTTGAGATTCGGTCTTGGCTTTGGCTGTGTCGGCGTATTGTTCCTCGGGGGAGGCGCGGGATTGATCTACGCGGCACAGCGAGGGACCAAGACCGAGGTCATCCAGCAGGTGACGATGAAGGTGGACCTGCCCGGTGAAACAAAGATCGAGCAAATGAAGTGCCGTTCCTGCGGCGGCGCGTTGAAAGCGGAAAACGTCAAGATGATCGCCGGCGCGCCGACTGTGGAATGTCCGTATTGCGGGACGACGTACCAGTTGACCGAAGAACCGAAATGGTGATTCGATTTACGATTTACGATTTACGATTGATGATTGGAGGGTCGTTATGAAGAATAAACTTCTGGCGATTGTATTGGTCGTTATCCTCGCGTTCAGCGTTACAACGACCGTCTTTGCGCAGGATTATTACTTCAGCCTCGATAAAATGGTCGTGCACGTCTATTGGAACGCGGACGGCACGAGTTCGCTGGATTACCTGCTCACGTTCACCAACCAACCGGGCGGTCATCCCATCGAATTCGTGGATGTGGGAATGCCGAATGGCAATTTCGATTTCAACAGCATCGAAGCCAGCATCAACGGGAATCCGCTTTCCATCTCGAGGGACTTTCAAGGCACAGGCGGTGACGGTTTCGCCGTGGAAATGGGTCGGTATACGATCCCGCCCGGGGGTACGGGGACAGTGCGCGTCTTCGTCGGACGCGTTCCGGGCGTCCTTTACAAGGATGACGATGACGCGGAGTACGCCAGCGCGGTCTTCTCACCGTTGTATTTTCAGAGCAACGTGATCACCGGCAACACTGATATCACTGTTGTCTATCACCTGCCGCCCGGCGTGCAGCCCGATGAACCGCGTTGGCATTCCGCGCCGTCGGGCTTCCCCTCACAGCCGCAAACGGGATTCGATTCATCGGATCGAATCACTTACACGTGGACCAACCCAAACGCAAACGGATATACGCGATATGAATTCGGCGCGTCGTTCCCGAAAAGTTACATCCCCGCCGACAGCATCGTAACCGTGCAACTGCCGTCCTTCTCGATTTCGCCGGATGCGATCTTCACCCTGCTGTGCATCGGCTTTTTCGGCTTCATGTTTTTGGGCATCCCCGCGCTCTCAGCCATTGCAGGCAATCGCCGCAAATTGCAGTACATGTCGCCGAAGATTTCGATCGAGGGGCACGGCATCAAGCGCGGGCTCACGGCGGTCGAGGCGGCGATCCTTATGGAGCAGCCGCTCGACAAAGTGATGACGATGATGCTGTTTGGCGTGGTCAAGAAGGGCGCGGCGCAGGTCACGAAACGGGACCCGCTCGAAGTCCAGGTCATCGAACCGCTTCCCGAAGGTCTGCATGAGTACGAAAAGGAATTCCTCCAGGCTTTCCGCGCGGGAAACACAAAAAGCCGCCGCAAGGATTTGCAGGAGATGACGGTGAAACTCGTCCGTTCGGTGTCCGAGAAGATGAAAGGCTTCAGCCGCCGCGAGACAGTGGACTATTACAAAGCGATCATGGAAAAGGCATGGCAGCAGGTGGAAGCCGCGGATACGCCGGAAGTGAAAAGCAAAATGTTCGACGAAGCGCTCGAGTGGACGATGCTCGACAAGGATTACGATGGACGCACGCGCCGCGTCTTCACCGGACCTGTATTTGTTCCCGTTTGGTGGCATCGCTTTGACCCGGGCTGGAGCGGCGGAGCCAGGACAGTCTCCGCGCCTTCCATGCCGTCCGTGGGCAAAGGCTCCACAGCATTACCCGGCGCGGACTTCGCCGCGTCGGTGGTGGGAGGCGCGCAGACCTTCTCGCAAAAGGTCATCGGCAACGTGGGCGACTTCACCAGCCGCGTGACCAACGTGACCAATCCGCCGCCAAAACCCAGCGGCACAACGGGAGGCCGCAGCGGCGGAGGCGGCGGACGTTCGTGCGCCTGTGCCTGCGCGTGCGCCGGTTGCGCCTGTGCGTGTGCGGGGGGAGGAAGATGACGGAGTCCAACGTCTCCTGACGTTGGAAACATGAGAGAGAGAATAACTTTATGAGCAACGATATTTTCAAACGCGCGCCGCATAACCCGCCGCACTTGTTCATATCCAACACGCTTTACATGCTGACAACATCCACTTATCAGAAGGAACCTCTCATCTCATCCCCAGAACGAAAACGGGAATGGATTGAAGCGTTTCTCAATGCGGCCAAAATTTACAAATGGCAGGTCATTGCATGGGTTACCCTGCACAATCACTATCATGCCATTGTCCAATCTCCAGAGGACGCCGAAACCTTGTCTAAATTTGTGAGCAGTTACCGCAAATTCACAGCGCGCAAATGGAATGATGAAGACCTCTCGGATGGACGCAAAGTATGGTGGAATTATTGGGATACATGTATTCGTTCTGAGACCGAGTATTACAATCGTTTGCGATATGTATTCTGGAACCCGGTCAAGCACGGACTGGTCGAAGCACCGGAAGATTATCCATTTAGCAATTACAAGGAATTCCTGATGAAATGGCAGGTGGACTTCGATTTTACAAGTTTAAGTGAGGTGGATGATGTCCCTGAATTTTAATTCGCTGAAAACCGGAGCACAAAGTCTCCTGACTATGCCATTTCAAAAGACACTCCAAAGTCGGGAGACTTTGGAGTCCGGACCGAGGCTTTACCATTACACCCGCGAGAGCGAAGACGAGAAAGCGCGCATCCACCTGCGGCTCGACCCGGATGGGAGCGGCACGCTCATCGTCAACGCCAACAGCATCATGCACTTGAATCCGACAGCCGCGTTCATGGCGTGGATGATCCTTGAAGGGAGAAGCGATTCGGAAACCGTAAAAATCATGGCTGGAAAGTGGAAAGTGGAAAGTAAGCAGTTGGCTGAGGATCTTTCCACTTTCCACTTTCAACTTTCCAATTTGATCCGTCCCGACGGCGCGTGCGCGATCCACGACCTTGAATTGGAAATGAACATGCCGTTCAGCGCGCGTCCCTCCGCGCCCTACCGCATGGATCTGGCGATCACTTATCGCTGCAACAACGACTGTGCGCACTGCTACAACGCCCGCGAACGAAACTTCCCCGAACTCGATACCGAGGGATGGTTCAAGGTTCTGGATCAACTCTGGGCGTTGGGCGTTCCGCACATCGTCTTCACCGGCGGCGAAGCGACGTTGAGAAACGACCTGCCTGAATTGATCCGTCAAGCCGAATCGAACGGGCAGATCACCGGGCTCAACACGAACGCGCGCCGCCTTGCGGATGAACGGTACGTGCAACAACTCGTGGACGCCGGGCTCGATCATGTGCAGATCACGGTCGAGTCGTGCGATGAACAAATCCACGACCAGATGATGCGCGCCAAAGGCGCGTTCAAACAGACCATTCAGGGTTTGAAGAACGCCCTGCAAGCCAGACTTTACGTGATGACCAACACCACGATGCTGCGCACGAACGTGCACACCATACCAGACACGCTGGATTTTCTTGCAGACCTCGGCGTTCCCACCATCGGACTGAACGCGCTCATTTATTCGGGTCAGGGTCTCACCGTTGGGACGGGACTCAAGGAAAGCGAACTGCAACCCATCCTCGACATCGCCACGCGCAAAACGAACGAGCGCGGACAAAGACTGATCTGGTACACGCCTACGCAATATTGCGAGTTCGATCCCACCGCAAGCAATCTGGGCGTCAAAGGCTGCACCGCCGCGTTATACAGCATGTGCATAGAATCGAACGGGAACGTCCTGCCGTGTCAATCGTATTACCATCCGCTTGGCAATTTCCTCACCGACTCGTGGGATTCGATCTGGAATCACAAACTGTCCGTACAGTTGCGCGAGCGGCGGAACCTGCCCGCCAAATGCGAAGGCTGTCCCGTCATCACCGAATGCGGAGGCGGCTGTCCGCT
>CAYQOF010000086.1:6169-9863 GCA_964419035.1 uncultured Anaerolinea sp.
AGTCAGGAGGCTCCATGAAAATCATCAATCGCCTTGCCGAGCGTTTCAGCAAAGTAACCCCTCTGCCCGAAGGTCTGCATCACATGCAAGCCGCGCCGGAGGGCGAAAAACCTTTTCGCATCCATCTCCGACTGCGCAAGGACGGCTCGGGCGTGATGATCGTCAAAGCGGCGACCGTGTTGAATCTCAACCCGACCGCCGCCGAATATGCCTATCATTTCATCAAAGGGACTGATCCTGAAGAAGCCGCAAAACAGATTTCGGCTCGCTACCGCGTCAGCAAAGGGATGGCGTTGGAGGATTACCGCGACTTCACGGATCGCATCCGCACCCTGATCTCCACGCCCGACCTCGACCCCGTCTCTTTTCTGGGCTTCGAGCGGGTCCCGCCGCGCTCAGCCGATCTCACCGCCCCCCTGCGCCTCGACTGCGCGTTGACCTATAAACTGCCTCGGGGAACCAAAGCCGAATACGCCCCGGTCAAGCGCGTGGACCGCGAACTCGCCACTGAGGAATGGCAGACCATCCTCGACAAAGCCTGGCGCGCCGGCATTCCTCACGTCACTTTTACGGGAGGCGAACCCACGCTCCGCAAGGACCTCCCCGCGCTCATCGCGCACGCCGAAAAGAACGGTCAGGTCTGCGGCTTGCTCACGGACGGATTGAAACTCGCCGATAAAAAATATCTCGACACGCTCCTGCAAACCGGGCTCGATCACCTGCTCTTCCTGCTCCAGCCCGAAAGCAAAAAATCATGGGATACGCTCGAAGTCATCATGCCCGAAGACATCTTTGTCACAGTGCACATCACGATCAACAAAAAGAACGCGAAAAAACTCGACGCCATCCTCGAAAGGCTCGCCGGGCTGGAGGTAAAGAGCATCTCCGCAAGCGCCGCCGATTCCTCGCTGAAAAGCGAACTCCAGTCATTGGCAAACAAGGCCGCGCATTTGAATCTAACGCTGACATTCGATCTGCCTGTTCCCTACTCCGAACAAAACCCCATCGCGCTCGAAACGCAGGAGGACAATGTCCCTGCCGGCGCAGGCAGAGCCTGGCTGTACGTCGAACCCGATGGCGACGCGCTCCCCGCGCAGGGAATGGCTGACCAGGCGCTGGGCAATTTCCTCCGGGACGAGTGGGAAAAGATTTATTCCCGTTATGCGTAACAGGCGTTCTCAAACGCCGATGCGCGTAATGTGTGCTACGCGAAGAGCGCAAATTACGCAGGATAGTGATGGACTGGCACGCACGTTATCTGCAACAAGCAACCTGGACGCGCGAGTTACGCGCCTATCTCTTCGATAAGGCGGGATTATCGAACGCGTGCCGCGTCCTCGAGGCGGGATGCGGGACGGGAGCCATCCTGCGCGGCCTGCACACCTCCGCATCGGTTCACGGTTTGGACCTCGATCCTGCCGCGCTCGACGGATGCCGAATCCACGCCCCAGCCGCGACCCTGACGCGCGGCGATGGGCTTTCCCTCCCCTACCCCGATCAAACCTTCGACATTGTGTACTGTCATTTCTTTTTATTGTGGGTCAGCGATCCATTTCGGGCAGTCCGCGAAATGAAACGCGTGACGCGCAGAAACGGACACATCCTTGCATTGGCGGAACCCGATTATTCTTCACGAGTTGATAAACCCAATGAATTGAAACTCCTCGGCGAATGGCAACGGGAATCCCTGAAGAGGCAGGGAGCGGATCCCGGCTTCGGGTCGCGTCTGGCGGAGACATTTTTTCAGGCGGGGATCAAGATTCTCGAAACGGGAACAATTCAAGGCGCAGGAAATGAGGCGTCTGTCAATGAGCGGGAAATGGAATGGGCGGTGCTGAAAGCCGATTTGGCGGAATTCGTCCCGGACGAGGAAATCCAGAAAATGAAATTGCTGGATGAACAAGCCTGGGAACGCGGCGAGCGCGTTTTGCACGTGCCGACATATTTTGCCTGGGGTCAGGTTTAGCACTCGTGCTACACTTGAGGGATGGAAATTTGTTATCTACTTGCGTTTCCCGATTCCAGCGATGAGACGCGCCAGCCCGCCGAACAATTCAAGGGGTTGAAGGACGCGCCCTACTTCCAGCCGATTGACATCGAACTCGTCACCCTCGGCGAGGAGATTGTCGTCATCGAAGGCTGCGCGGTCTCTGTCACGCGCCAGCGATACGACGGGGTCGTGCAGATGGTCGAGTGCCATTACGATTTACACGATCCCTTCGCGGCATCCGCATTGTCGGACAGAACAAAAATGCAGGCGGCATTGCAAAGCCGCTGCATCCCGGAAGCCCATCGCCAGGATGGGTTGTTCGAGGAATACACGATCCTTCTCGTGGACGACGCCAAGCCCGCGCCCGACAAATGGATCGAGAAGCACGCGCCCGCGCTCGCCAGATTCTTCCGTTCACAGCGCGAGGTATTGGGCAGGGAGGAGATCAACGAGATCCTCGTCTCGCGCACACGCTACTCCACACAAGACCTAACGCTGGTGGACTGGGAGGGCGCGGTCATCATCACGCCGAACAGCGACTTCCAATCGGACATCGTGTTGTTGAAGATCGGCAACTATCAATTATTGCGCTACCGCATGTTGGACAAATCCATCGAAGACCTGCTCGACAGGATCAACGAAAGGTTTTTCCAAAACAAGAGACGACCGCGCGCCACGCGCGGACTCGTGCGCCAGATCGCGGAACACAAACTGGAGTTGATGCTCGACTTCGAACGCACCGAACAGAACCTGCTCCTCATTGGCGACTGGTACACCGCCAAGTTGTACGAGTCCATCCACAACGAATTCTATCTCGGGGACTGGAAGGAAGGCGTCCGGGGCAAACTCGACAACCTCGAGAACATCGTCGCCACCATTCGGGAGAACTTCGTCCTCTCCTTTGAAAACCTGATGGATCGTCTGCAATTGATCGGCTGGGTGCTTTTGCTGATCGGTTATCTTTATCTTTACGCGCTCGATGCAGGGTGGGCAAGTTTCCCATGAAGTAAAATTGACGGATGGCTGAAGAACCGAAACGCCCCATCCCTGAGTCCTACTGGGTCGAGCAAGGTCGTTTGCTCGCGGGCGAGTATCCCGGGCAGTACGATATCGAGTCCACGCGCAAACGGATTGACGCCCTGCTTGAGGCAGGCTTCGATACATTCATAGACCTGACCCGGCAGGACGAAACGGTTGCGTACACCCGCATCCTTTTGGATGAGTCAAAGCTGTATGATGTCGAAGTGACACACCATCGCTTCCCAATCGGGGACTTCGGCCTGCCCACACCGCAACTGATGAAAACCATTCTCGATACGATTGATGAGGCGCTGGCGGCGGGACGCAAGATCTACCTGCACTGCTGGGGCGGCATCGGACGCACGGGAACGACAATCGGTTGTTATCTTGTGCGCCGCGGAAACACCGGCGAAGAGGCATTAACTCAACTCGCGGAATGGTGGAGGGATGTCCCCAAAAGCCGCTTCCACCCGCGCTCACCGGAGACTCGCGAACAGGCGCAGTTCATTCGAAACTGGCCCGAACATGAAAACAAACCCGATGCGCAAGACGAATGACAATTGCCTTACATCTTAATTAACCCAACCTTAAGGGTCGCTTGAGACTGATAAAAAGCAGTATAATCTTCGACGGAGAAATTATCGTTTGGAAACCGCTCAATCTGAAACCCAAATTCAACCCGAA
>CAYQOF010000086.1:9963-11535 GCA_964419035.1 uncultured Anaerolinea sp.
CAACCCGAACAAACAGAAAACTGGAAGCGCTTCGCGCTGGACATCCTTGAAACGATCGTCCTGGCTGTTGTGCTGTATTTTGGGATCAATGCCGTTTCCGCGCGCGTCCGCGTGGACGGATTCAGCATGAACCCCACCTTGCAGGACGGCGAGTACGTCCTTGTCAACCGCCTGGCATACACGCTCGGCGCACCGGCTCGCGGCGACATCATCGTCTTCAGTTTCCCGATGGATGAGCGGCAGGACCTGATCAAGCGCGTCATCGGACTGCCCGGTGAAACGGTCACCATCCGCGATGGCAAGGTCATGATCAATGGCGTCCTGCTCAGCGAATCGTATATCGCTCAAAAACCCGTCTACAACGGCGCATGGACGGTCCAGGATGGACAATTATTCGTCCTGGGTGATAATCGAAACGATTCGAAAGATTCGCACCAATGGGGCTTGCTGCCGGTGGAAAACGTCATCGGCAAGGCGGTGCTGATCTACTGGCCCCCGCCCGATTGGAAACTCATCAATCACACCGAGGAAGTGTTTGCCGCGCAGTAACGAGGAGCCTGAGATGAACCAAACCGATTCATTTGCCTCCCCCCGATATACACAGATCCCATGCAATGAATGTCCCGCGGGCGTCATGCGCCTGCATCACATCACCTATTTCACGTGGCTGGGAGAGGAATTGATCACCGTCCCCAACTTCCCAGCCTGGATCTGCGACATGTGCGGGAAGCGCGAATTCGACGGGCGCGCCGTCTCCTGGCTGACCATGCTCCTCGACCCCAACGCGGGCAAGCCGACCCGCCGCGTCAAAAAACGGACCCCCCGGCCTGATCCTCCCAAACGAAACACATCCCACCCTCTGCGGGATTGAGTTGCCCCCCGCCGTCGAGACTGCCGCACATGGACTCATCCCCACGCACCTACCGTTTCCTCCCCGCCGACGTATACACTTCCGGTTATCGGGTCGTGGGCAAGATCATGGTCTCCACGAACGGCATCATGGGCATCATGAACGACATCACAAAATCCCACGTCGAGATCCACGATGCGCGCCTGGCGCGCATCCACATGCCCACCAAACTGGTGGACCATTTCGAAGTGGTGCGGCTCGTCAAGATGCATGTGTACGCGCTTTGCGCGGCGCGGCGCGAAGACCTGGGTCCCACCGGCATTGTGCGCGGCGGATATTCCAACATATCGGAACTCCCAGCCCGCCTTGCGACCAGCGTCTTCGAACTCGAAGGCAAACTCCAGGTGGCGGGGAGATTCGATTTCGTCACCCTGATCTCCGACAAGACGCGCAACTTCATCCCCATCTTCGACGCAACCCTGACCGCCATCCTGATCCCCAACCTCAAAGTGGAAAGTCCCGGCATCCTCTTCAACCGCGAAAAGATAGACATGCTTGCGCTCCTCGGTCAGCGGGCAAAGGAGGAAAAGTAAAAATCGCTTGACCGTTGTACAGCGGAATGATAAAATCCGCCCGCTTCAAAGATCGCCCCCATCGTCTAGTGGACCAGGACGCAGCCCTTTCAAGGCTAAAACCGGAGTTCGAATCTCCGTGGGGGCACA
>CAYQOF010000087.1:0-1206 GCA_964419035.1 uncultured Anaerolinea sp.
CGCGCCGTCGAGAATGCGGTGATCGAACACGAACGAGAGATATACCATCGGGCGGATGGCAATCGCATCGTCCACGACGATCACGCGCTTCTGCATCGCGCCGACTCCCAGGATGCCGCATTGCGGCTGGTTGATGATCGGAACCGCGAACAGCGATCCGCTGATGCCGTGATTGGTCAGCGTGAAAGTCCCGCCTTTGACGTCGTCGGGCTGCAGTTTCTTCGAGCGAGCGCGGTTGGCAAAATCGTTCACGGCGCGCGCCATCGCCAGCAGTGATAAATTATCCGCACCTTTGATGACCGGCACAATCAAGCCTTCCTCTCCGAGCGATGTCGCCATGCCGATATTGACCGCTTTGTGAATGAGGACTCCTTCGTCCGTCCATGAGGAGTTCACTATCGGATAATTTTTCAATCCCGCAACGATTGCCATCATAAAATAAGCCGTAAACGTGAGATTGACTCCATCGCGCGCAAAAATCTCCTTGTTCGCGGAGCGATGTTTCACTACGCGGGACATGTCCGCTTCCATCACGGTCAACACGTGCGGCGACGTGTGCTTGCTCATCACCATGTGCTCGGCAATCTGTTTTCGTATCACCGTGTGCTTGATAAGTTCATCGCCCACCATTGGAGCAACAACCGCGGTCTGCGTCCTGCTTTCCGCCTTCGGTTCTCCACTTTCCACCTTCCACGCTTGCCCTGAGCCAGGTCGAAGGGTTCCACTTTCCACAAACGCCAGCACATCATTCTTCGTAATCCTCCCGTTCAACCCCGTCCCTCTCACCTCCTGCAAATTGACTCCATGCTCCGCCGCGATCTTCGCAACGACGGGAGAGATGAAACCAAGATCAGTCGAACGTTGAACGTCCAAAGTCGAAGGTTGAGGAACATCCGACTTTCGACCTTCGACCTTTGACTCTGCCTTCGCGGGAGCACTTTCCACTTTTCCACTTTCTATACTCTCCCCAGGTTGACCGATAAATGCCAACACCGTCCCCACCTTCGCCGGGACTCCCTCCTCCGCAAGAATCTTCAACACCGTCCCCGAGGCAGGCGCGGGGATCTCGGTATCCACCTTGTCGGTATTTACCTCAAGCAAAGGCTCCAACTCGTTGACCAAGTCGCCTTCCTTCTTGAGCCATTTCGTGACCGTTACTTCTTCAACACCTTCACCAAGCAATGGAACGAGCACTTTAATTGCCAT
>CAYQOF010000087.1:1306-2407 GCA_964419035.1 uncultured Anaerolinea sp.
GTTCGGCTTGCTCCAGTAATCTCCATCGCTCCCATACGCGGGACGATGCGCCTTGCCAGATAAAGTCCTCGGCTCAGAGTCAAGATGATAATACCCGCCCTGTTTCTCGATGACCTCCTGCAACATATACGCGGACGTTCCGCCCGGTACATCTTCGTCCAGGAATACAACGCGGTTGGTTTTCTTCAACGACTCGACGATCTTCCCGTGAATATCGAGCGGCAATAGCGACTGCACGTCCACGATCTCGGCTTCAATGCCCACCTTCGATAATTTGTTCGCCGCGTCCATCGCAATGCGGCAGCACGCGCCATACGTGACGACCGTGACATCGCCTCCCTCGCGTATCACCTCTGGCACTCCAAGCGGAACCGTAAACTCGCCGATGTTATCAGGCAGCCGTTCCTTGACGCGGTAGCCGTTCAATACTTCCACGACCACTGCGGGTTCGTCGCATTTCAACAGCGTGTTGTAAAAACCAGCGGCGCGGGTCATATCACGCGGCACCAGCACATTCATCCCTCGTACGAGATGAATCAACCCCGCCATCAACGAACCCGAATGCCAGATGCCTTCCAGACGATGACCGCGCGTCCGCACAATGACAGGCGCGGCTTGTCCGCCAACTGTACGCCAGTGCAAATTCGCCAAATCGTCGGACATGATTTGCAGCGCGTACAAAATGTAATCGAGGTATTGGATTTCACAAATTGGGCGCAAACCGCGCATCGCCATGCCGATCGCCTGCCCAAGGATTGTCACCTCGCGGATACCGGTGTCGGTCACGCGCAGCGCGCCGTACTTTTCCTGCATGCCCTTGAAACCCTGGTTCACGTCACCGAGGAAACCAACATCCTCGCCAAACGCGATGACGCGCGGGTCGCGTCCTAAAATCGAATCGAACGCGGCGTTCATCACCTCGAAGCCAAACACCGTCCGCGACGTTTCCGAATACGAGGGCTTGACCTCTTCCACTTTCAACGCGCTTCCTGAATGTAAATGCGAACCATACCGTTCGATGTTCACCGCATCCTGTACGTTCTTCCATTGGATCAAAACCTGCCTGGATGGGTTCTCTCCGTCGCGCAGGACTCGCAGCGC
>CAYQOF010000087.1:2507-5069 GCA_964419035.1 uncultured Anaerolinea sp.
CGCACCTGGAAGAGCTCGTAGCCGCGTTGACATTCCGGTTCGGGGCAGGCTTCACGCTGGAAACCAGTGAGGATGTCGTGAATGTTTTCCTTGACCATCTGGAACTGGTTGGGGACGGAGATTCCGTAGCCGTCGTCGTAGACCGTGATGACCGCGGGCGCCTGCAACACACCGATGGCATTGACTGACTCCCAAAACATGCCCTCCGCAGTGGACGCGTTGCCGATGCTCGCAAACGTGACCTCGTTCCCGTTCTTCGAGAATTGGGTGAATTGCTTTAATTCTTCGAGTTCTCGATAAAGGACAGACGCGTACGCGAGACCGACCGTGCGCGGCATCTGTGTGCCGGTCGGCGAGACATCGGCGGCGGTGTTATACATCCCGGTCTGGTTCTTCCACGTGCCGTCGGGGTGGATGTAACGCGAAGCGAAATGCGCGTTCATCGAACGCCCGCCCGTGTTGGATTCGTGGTTCACATCCGCGTGGGCGTAGAGTTGGGCAAAAAATTCCTGGATGCTCATCACCCCCAACATGAACATCCAGGTCTGGTCACGATAATATCCTGAGCGCCAGTCGCCTTTTCGGGAGGCGCGGGCGATGGCGATGTTGGCAAGTTCCTTGCCGTCGCCGAAAATGCCGAACTTTGCCTTGCCGCTCAACACCTCGCGGCGACCAATGAGCGAAGCCTGCCGGCTTTTGTAGGCAAGGCGGTAATCTTTGACGATCTCTTCTTTTTCGAGGGGAAGCGAAACAGAGCCCTGCTTTTTGGGCATGCGTCTCTCTCCTTAATTGTGGTGTTGAGGGGGATTATAACAAAGGATGAAGGATGAATTGGAAAGGATGAATGAAAAAAACGACCCGTCCGAGGGAGAGGTCGCTTTTTTGGTTCATGCGGGCGGCGGGGGCGCGCTCTTTCTGTCTTTGTAACGCCTACGGACGGCAGGCATCGCTGATTTGGTTTTGCGATAGGCGGGCGAGTAAGATTCGATTTTCAGCATGGCTTTATGGTCGAAAACCTTCTCACCGCAATTGGGACATTCGTAAAATTCCAACATAGGAACGGTGTACTCCCCTCCCTTGTAGATGCGGGTGAGATCACGGGTCACACGCTTGATTCTGTCACTGCCGCAGGTTGGACAGGTTTTGATTCGAAATTTGTCATTCATGGTCAAATCGCTTTCTTGGACGAAATGAGAAAATAATAGGTCTCGATGCCCGCTTCCTGTACAAGTTTACCTTTGCTGTAAATCATCAAGCCCTCCATGTTGGTGCTTTGAATGATGTGCAGATATTCTCGTGCCTGTTTGCGGAAGGGGCTTTTTGAGCGGATGGTTTTGTAGATTGCTACGGCATTGACAATGGATTCGATCACATCCAATTCGGTCAACCCGTCTGCCTCAATCTCCATACTGGCTTTTTCGCTGAAGGCGTAATGCCCTGCCAGGATTGCGCGCTTGATGCGTATCAGGGTATCGCTCATGAATCAAGTATAGCATCGTTTGTCTCAGAGAGTGTCTGAAAACAAAATCAGGGAGGCTGGTGTGTACCTGGTATTGTCATTTCGAGCGCCAGCGAGAAATCCTTTGCCCACCGAGCCAGGATTTCTCCTCGCTTCGCTCGGCGAAATGACATCTGGCAGGGTTTTCAGACACTTTCTCATACGCGTGTCATTACAACAAATTATCTTTTTTCTTCCTCCCACCTGCCCGGTATTTTGCCTTCCCTTCCTTCACCGCGAACTGCGAATCCTTCTCAGCAATGGGATAAGCAACGGAGGGACTCGACCGTTCGACGGCGCGGGCGAGGGCAACGTTGACGAATTGGTTGAGGCTGATGCCTTCGCGTTCGGCGGTCTCTGCGAGTTGGCGATGCAGGGAACGCGGCAGGCGCACGACGAACTTTCCGCTGTAATCCTCCTCCGTCGCGGGTTCGGGAACCGGGATGCCGTCCTTAAGCGCGACGCCGATCCATCCGCGCATTGCATCTTCTATCATTTCGCCGAGTTCTTCGAAGGTGTCGCCCTGCGTGATGCAACCGGGTAGTTCGATCACGCGCGCCGCCCAGCCGGGGTTTTCCTCGTCTTCGTCGCGGATGATCTCGATGTGATAGGGAAGTTTGAGATAATCGTCTACGGTTCTCATGGTTTTTTGCTTTTCTTTTCAGGTTCGTCCAATTCCTTGATCTCATCCAGCGCCTGCAAGAACAATTCCACGTACACACGTTTGACAAACGGCTTGCGTTTGGGAACGGTGAGGATATGTTTCCCAAACGTGAATGTCGTGTGGCTTGTCCCGTCATGTCTCTTCTTGAATCCAATTCGAAGAAGGATTGATTCCAGTTCCTCAAAACGAACGTGCTTCGGGTTTTGTCTGATCCTTGCAAGCACTTTGTCTTTTTTGCTCATTACCGCCCATAGTACCATATTCGGTATCAGCATGCAAACCCTCTATGCTCTCAATAAAGCGCGCGACCCGGCTATACTTGCTCCATGCCCCCACCCCTCCCCATCCTCCAGACCCAACTCCCGCCCGGGGTGATTGACCTCGGCTTGGGCAACCCTCC
>CAYQOF010000087.1:5169-11455 GCA_964419035.1 uncultured Anaerolinea sp.
TCGAATCCCTCGAGGAAAAATTGACGCGCTACAAACCGAGATTTCTCTACACGATTCCCACACACCAAAACCCCAGCGGACGGACACTTACACAAACGCGTCGGGCGCGGCTGATCGAACTGTCCCAGCAATACGACTTCCTCATCCTCGCTGACGAGGTGTATCAACTGCTCAGTTACAGCGGGGAACCGCCCAAATCTTTCGGCGCGTACGCGCATAATGAGAATGTCATTTCACTTGGATCGTTCTCGAAGATCCTCGCTCCGGGACTCCGCCTCGGCTGGCTCCAAGCGCACGCGAACATCATCAACCGCCTCGTCACGAGCGGACTGCTCGACAGCGGCGGCGGGTTGAATCCGTTTACGTCGGCAATCATTCGTGAGGTCATCGAATCGGGTGATCTGGAAAAGAATGTGGACAGGCTGATCGAAGTCTACCGTCCGCGAGTCGCGCTCATGGATTCTTTGTTGCGGGAACATTTGCCCGAGATGACGTATTCCATCCCACGCGGCGGATACTTCTTCTGGATCCGCCTGCCCGAGGAAATGGATGCGGCAGACCTGCGCACGAAAGCCCAAACCGCCAAAGTGGACATCCGCCAGGGCGCGCTGTTCTCCAGCCGTAACGGATTGAAGAATTCCATGCGCTTATGCTTTGTCTTCCACGAGGAAAATGAGATCGAAGAGGGGATTATCAGATTGAAGGAATGTTTCGAAAGCATATAAGCGACAAGGCAACTCATTAAGTCGCCTTGTCGCTTCTCATATTATCAATTCACAAATTACGGGGATAACGCTTCCACATCATCGAAGCGCGCGAAATGTTTCTGATCGAAAGTGTATATCTTCTCGATTCCTTCCCGCTCCATCCATGCCGCATTGTAGGCGTCAATGAAATCCACATTTTTCTCGGCATACCAGATGATTGCCTTCAAAACCAGGTTGTTATCGGAAACCTCCAAACCCGGAGTATTGAGGATTGCCAGCACCTTGTTCTGAATATCATCCTGTTCGAGTTTATAGTAACTTTCCAGAGTCCAGACAATCTCCGCGATGACCATACTGTTCGTTACCAATCTTGGTTTCCCCTGTTCGGCCTTGCGGAGCAAATCTTCAACTGCATCCGCTTGCGCAGGAACATCATCCGTGAGGTAACGAAGGAACAGGTTGGTATCAACGAAAATCGAATCAGCCTTCATTGCCCGAATTCCTATTTGCGCGCTTCTTCAACACCTCACGACGGATTTTATCAAAATCCTGTTCGCCTTTGACCTTGATGGTTCCCCGCATATCAAGAAGGGTCTTGGTAAAAGGTTTGAAAACGATCTGGTCGCCATCCAAAATGACAGCCATCTGATCGCCTGACTTGATTTTCAGCTTGTTGCGGATTTCACGCGGCAGAGTTATCTGTCCTTTAGGGTTTACACGCACATTTAGCATACAATTTCTCCTTTGTCGGAAATTTCCAAAATCTTCCGACAAATTTCATTATATCAGACAACTCACCAAATCATCTTTAATGTGCGAAAGTCCCAGTTATCTCTTACTTCCCCAACACCTCTTTCACCGCCGCGTACACATCCACGATCCCATGTCCATAGGCGGCATTGGGAACATTCCCATCAAAACAACCGAGTGAGGTGCTTCCCGTGTACGGTTTTGCCGTCTCGATCAGGATCTGTTCGGTACGGTCAATATCGCCGATGAGGCTCGGGTCCGCAGACCACAACAATGCCACCGCGCCCGCCACGTGCGGTCCCGCCATCGAGGTGCCTTCCAGCGCGCCGTAGGTTCCGCCCGGCAGCGCGGAGAGGATGTCCCTGCCCGGCGCGACGATATCCGGCTTCATGCGGTTCGAACCGTCGGCGGTCACAGGACCGCGGCTGCTGAACTCGGTCACGTTGCCGCTGCGGTCAATTGCCCCAACAGAAAAAACCGAATCATATAACGCCAGCGGCGCGTTGAGCGTACTGCAACTCGGACCGTCATTGCCTGCTGAAACAACCACAAAGATGCCCGCGTCGCGCAAGTGATTTGCGGCCGCGATCAACGCCTGCGGGTCACAGCCCTCGATGGAGGGACAACCCCACGAATTGTTCAACACGTCCGCGGCGCGGGTCGGGTCGCCGTCAGTGAACGGATCTCCTCCCAAAGGGAACGGCGCCAGCATGAACTGCATACAATCGAGATACAACGCCGGATTGCCGAGATTGCGGTTCAAGTTCATGCACGCAAACCAGGTCGCGCCAGGCGCGATGCCGATTCCATTTTGCCCCAACACGGTGCCAAGCGTGTGTGTTCCGTGACCGCCATCGTCGTACGGCGAAGGTCTGCCGTTCCACGGATCGAACCAGTTGTAATCGTCGCCTTCTGCATTGCCGCGATAACTTTCCTTCAACTCCGGATGATCCACGTCCACGCCGCTGTCCGAATGACCAATGACGATCCCCTCGCCGCGTGTGCCGAACTCGTCCCATACTTTATCCGCGCCGATCATGCTCACGTTCCACCCCACTCCGCCCGGCGCAGGCTCGGAGAACAGATTGCTCAAAGCCAGGGCATCGACCGGTTGGGCGGGTCTCAGCCTCGGGCTGGGAATGACGCGGTCCACCTCGGGACGCGTCAGCAAATAGAGTCGCATCAGAGTCCCGCCGCGTACCTCCATTGCGTTGACGAGATAATACGGCGTGTACCCGATGCCAAACCTATCGAAAGCATTTCGTAGAGCGCCTTGTGTTTCATCCGCAAGTTGCGTGAGCGTTTCATACGCGGCGGTGCGGCGGGCGTCAATATCCGTGATCTGCCGGATGGATGACAGATCGGCTTGGTCCTTCATAATGACAAAGAGACGGTCGCCATAAAAACCGTGATTGCCGTTTGTAATGAACAGGACAATAACGACGATCCACGCCGCGCCCGCGCCAGTCCATCCAAGCGCACGCTTCACACTGGATCCTGAACTTGATCCCGTTATCAACTGCACGATCAAAGCGACGACTCCCACCGCCAAACCCAAGCCAACCGCGAAGCCGACCGCCTTCATCGCAAGCGCAAAAATATCCCCGAGCAGGACCGTAAGTTCGGTGGGGTCGAAAAAGACAAGACCCGCCGCCGACAACAGACCCGTGAGGATCGTCCCCGCAACTCTCGAAGGCATGACCGCCGCGACCGCGAACGCAAACGACGGAAGCAGCGCGATCAATATCAATTGCGCGCCGTCGTAACCGATGGCAGAGCCGAGCAGAGCCAGCGCCGCGCCGATCCCGAACGCGTCGAGGAATTTGCTGCCCGTTGTTGACTCCATCAAGGCGGCGGCAAGCAGACCCAGCGACATGCCAGCCAGAATGCCGAGGAGTGTATCCGTCGGCGACCCGAACGCGCCATGCACCGCGAACGGAGCCACGCCAACCGCAGCAAACAGTAATGCAAGCGAAATGCCGTCTGTCTTCCACTCAAGGCTGATCTTACGAATTCTCAGGACAATGAAAAAAGCAACAAGACAGATCACGATCTGAAAGATGAATCCAAGTTGATCGTTGTTCGGTCCAAAGAACCGCAGCGCCAGCGCAGGGAACGCCATAAACGCCGCGCCCAGCCAGCCCGCGTACACAGGCTTGAAGCGATCATCCTTCGTGAAATACTTCAACGCCGCGAGGATGCCCGTCATAACCAGACCCTGCAAAAACAGACCGATCGGTCCCGCCCATTTCAAGTTGGCAAGACTGCCCGATGCAATTGCCGCTTGTTCCATGCTCCACAAAACGACGTGATAGACAAACAGACACGCGGGCATCGGCAATGCAAGGATCAGGAATAATGCCAGCGCGCCGCCGGAGCGATTCTTCGGTTCCTCCTGCGATTGAATGGGTTGATTCAAATAATCTTGTGTTTCCGTCATCCTGTCCTCTTCAGTTAGACCTCATACCAAAACAAAAGGCGGCAAGCTCATCACCGCGCCGTTCTGCGAAGGAACGAACCAACCCGCCAGTTTCAACCCATCGGGCGACTTGATTTCCACATCCTCGTAAGGCAGGCTGTAATCGGCGGGCGTTTCCTCGGGAAGATTCCTCGTCTCCATCGGCGCGGTGATGAGATTATGCGCCTCGTTTTTGGTGACATATAAAATCCCAGCCGGCGCGATCAACAAAATACAGGCAAGGATGCCAGAAACGAACTTAATTCGTCTCATCTGCATTGTTCTCGATTCATCAATCCGCCACAGCCTCGGCAGGTTCGACCGTCTCCTCGGGCTTATGCGGATGCACATTCAACAGTTTGAACGCCCATTGCACAGAGGGACCGATCAACAATGCGAAGGCGACCGTCCCCAATCCCAGAGGACCGCCCAACAACCACCCGATCGTGACAACGATAATCTCGATCCCGCTTCGCGCCACCCGCACGCTGACTCCCGTCACCCGATGCACCGCCAGCATCAAACTGTCGCGTGGACCCGCGCCCGCGTCCACGCCGATGTAGACCGCGGTCGCGATGCCCTGAATGAGGACTCCCGCCAGAAACATTCCAATTTGCAGGATGAGATTTCCATTCACAACAGGGATGATGTCCAATGCCAGGTTGAGCCACGGACCGATGCTCAGGATGTTCGCCAGCGTTCCCCATCCCACCTTCTCGCGCATCGCCAGAGCAAGGATCAGGATGGCAAAGCCCATGTACACGGTCATCGTGCCGATCTTGATCCCCAGAATATCCGCCAGCGCCACTTCCAGCACGAGCCACGTCCCGGTGCCGAGGTTTGCGCGCACCACCAGCGCGAGTGCCAGACCGTAGAGCAAAAAACCGATCTGGATGACGAACATATCACGGATAATAGTGTTCCAACGTATGGGTCGTAACATTCGATCTCCTTTAATCGTCATTGCGAGGGAGCGTAGCGACCGAAGCAATCTCCTCACACTGTCAAGGATTGCTTCGCCCTCACTACGTTCGGGCTCGCAATGACGATGATAATATCACCCATGATAAACTTACGCCATGCCCGGGTCATTGAAACTCACAAAGATCATTTCACCATCAGCACCGACCCCGCAAAACTCGACATCGCCGCCATCACCGACATGCTGACGCGTGCCTATTGGGCAAAGGGACGCACACGTGATGCGCACGAACTATACAGCCAGTACGGATGGAAACCGCCCGCCCACCCGGAAACCTGGATGGAAATATTCAATGGTTGAAGTTCTCCTCAAGCCGGGACGCGAGAAGTCCCTGCTCCGCCGCCATCCGTGGATCTTCTCCGGCGCGATCCAGCATGCTGACGAAAACCTCGCCCTTCGACAGGCTCAGGACATCGCTTCCGGCGCGACCGTGGACCTGCTCTCGTTCAACAAGCAATTCCTCGCCCGAGCCGCGTACTCCCCAACCTCCCAGATCCGCGCGCGTGTCTGGACGTTTGAGGATGAACCGGTTGACGGGGAATTTTTTCGAGGAAGGATTCGATCTGCCATTGAAATGCGTCGAAGGTCGAACGTCGAAGGTCAGTCAAACGCCTATCGCTTGATCTATGCCGAATCGGATGGAATCCCCGGCTTGATCGTTGACCGATACAACGACGTCCTCGTCCTGCAATCTCTCACCGCCGGAAGTGAATACTGGAAAGAAACCCTCGCTGACCTCCTGCTTGAGGAAACTGGACTAACAACAATCTACGAACGCTCCGACGCCGACGTTCGCGAACTCGAAGGATTAACAACCCTCGCCGGATCTCTACGTGGGCAATTCTCCAATCGCCAATTCTCAATTAACGAACACAACCTGAAATTCCTCGTCAACCTGCAAAGCGGACACAAGACCGGCTTCTACCTCGACCAGCGGCAAAACCGTCTACGCGTCCGGGAACTGGCAAAAGATAAAGATGTTTTGGATTGCTTCTGCTACACGGGCGGATTCACCGTCAACGCGCTGGCGGGAGGGGCAAAGTCAGTCATTGCAATTGATTCCTCTGGCGATGCGCTTGCCCTCGCAAAGGAAAATGTTGCATCGAATGATCTGCCAATTGACAAAGCGACCTTCATCGAAGGCGATGTCTTTTACCTCCTCCGCAAGTTTCGCGACGAAAATCGCTCTTTCGATATGATCGTCCTCGACCCGCCGAAGTTCGCGCCCACGTCCGCGCACGCCGAGAAAGCCGCGCGCGCCTACAAGGACATCAACCTGCTGGCGTTCAAGTTGCTGCGCCCGAATGGAATCCTGGTCACATTCTCGTGTTCGGGCGGAGTCGATTCAGCGTTGTTCCAGAAGATCGTCGCGGGATCAGCCCTCGATGC
>CAYQOF010000088.1:0-10162 GCA_964419035.1 uncultured Anaerolinea sp.
TCCGTGGCTGGAACCTTTCCTCGCTGATTCGTAAATTTCGGAAAAGGACGATGCGTTGTAATCCCCAACATCTTCGCAACAAGATTCCTGATGGCGGGAACCCGCATCACCGCATTTGAGAGCGGCGCGAACGCGGAGGCTGCCGCCGCGACGACATGGAAATATCCAAATACGTAGTCGCGCATCGGGCGGCGGTGCGACTTGTAATATTCATTCTCGAAGGCGTATTTGAGTTTCGCCATGTCCACACCGCTCGGACATTCAGCCTTGCAGCCCTTGCAGGCGAGGCAGAGATCGAGGGCTTGGGCAACAGACTCAACCATGTCATTGCGAGCGAAGGTCGAGTAACCGCGAAGCGGTGTATCGAGACCGAGCGAAGCAATCTCCTCGCCAAAAGGGGGATTGCTTCGTCGAGAAGACCGCTCTCCTCGCAATGACATTGGGGGAGAAATCATCGCCCTCAATAGATTTGCCCTGCCGCGCGTCGAGTGCATCTCCTCACGCGTCGCTTGGAACGACGGGCACATCACGCCGGTCTCTTTTCGGCACACTCCCTGTCCGTTACATTGTTCGATTGCGCCCGCCAGCCCGCGCTCATGCGAAAAATGCAGGACGGGAGTCCAGGCTTGCGTTCGGATATTCGGATCGTACCGCAAGTGCGAATCCATCGGCGGCGCGTCGAACAACTTGTTTGGGTTCAGCAATCCGTGCGGGTCGGCGGCTTGCTTCAACTTCCGCATCGCCTCGATCACCTCATCGCCATACGTTTGCTTCAGCCACTCGCCGCGCGCGAGGCCGTCGCCATGTTCACTGCTCATCGAGCCGCCGAGACGCAGAGTCAGGGCGAGAGTCGCTTCGGCAATCGAACGCATGGACCGAACCCCCTCCCCGGTCCGCAAGTCCAATACAGGGCGAATGTGCAAACATCCCGCCGAGGCGTGGGCATAGATACCTCCGTACGTTTTGTGGGCGGACAGGATCTTTTCGACCTCGCGCACAAACTCGCCCAGCCTGTCCACCGGGATGGCACAATCCTCGATAAACGCAATAGGCCGCGCGGATTGCGGACGCGAATCCAAAATACCCAGACCGACTTTGCGGACGTTCCAGATGCGTTCCTGGTCTTCCCTGGATTCGGCAATCGTCACGATGTCGCCGATCCTGCGCGCCGCTTCTCTCAAAGCCGACGGCTGGTCGCCGCTAAACTCGACCACCAGCAACGCGGACGGATCGCCAACCACCCACCCCATCTGACTCGCATACGCGGGCACACTGCGCGCCAATTGCAAAATCAATTGTGGGATCAACTCGATCGCGGAGGGATGATGCGTTAACAGTCTCGGCACATCATCGCACGCGTCGGCAATGCTCTGATAGGATAGGACTGCGAGGATTGTGTGCTTCGGCTTCGGGACAAGGTTGACCTTTGCGCGGCGGATGACAGCCAATGTCCCTTCGCTGCCGGCTAAGAGAGGTGCCAGGTTCCAGGTTCCAAGTTCCAAGTCGGCGGGATATGCTTGACCAATCCATTGAGGCGGAGCAGACAGCGACCACGGCAGGAGATAGTTCAAACGATAGCCCGCCGAGTTGCGCCAGGTTTTGGGGAAGTTTTGTTTGATGGCGCCGGCATATTTTTCGCGGATTTCGAGAGCGGAGGAATGGAGACTGGAGATTAGAGAATTATCCGGTGTGCTTCTTTCACCCAATAATCCGAGCGTCCCATCCGCCATGATGACATCGGCTGAGAGCAAATGATCCGCAGACATGCCATACAGGATCGAGTGCGCGCCGGTGGCGTTGTTTGCGATCACGCCGCCCATTGTGGCGCGTTCCGCGGAGGCAGGGTCGGGACCGTATTGCAATTCATATTTTGCAGCAGCGTTGTTCAGAGTCGAAAGCACAACACCAGGCTCGACGTTGGCATAGTGTTCTTCGGGGTTTATTTCGACGATATGATCCAGCCAGCGGGAACAATCGAGAATGAGAGCATCCCCAATCGCCTGCCCAGCGAGACTCGTCCCTGCACCGCGCGGCAGGATGGGAATCTTATGCTTCGCGGCAAGTTCGACCGCGGCATGGAGGTCATCCTGTGTTTTGGGTATGACGACTCCGCGCGGCTCGATCTGATAGATGGACGCGTCCGTGCTGTAGAGGATGCGGGAGGCAAGGTCGAGGCGAATGTCGCCGGAGAAGCGTTTGCGTAGTTCGACGATAAAATCGGAAGGGAGGGACATGGTTCGATTCTAAAAGACCCTGCCGAATCCAAACAGGTCTTGAACCACTGAGACACGGAGACACTGAGTTACAAATTCCGCGACTCAATATCCCGGCGGTTGCCGAAAATTCCCGCACATCACTATCTGTTCACTACGGATCAGTTACTTGACCTTTGCCTGGTTTGCGACCGCGGCGGCTTTCTTTGCGGCTTCCTCGGGATCGCCGAGGTAGTAACTCTTGATTGGTTTGAGATCCTCATCCAATTCATAGACCAGCGGCAAGCCTGTTGGAATGTTCAGTTCGGTAATGTCGGCATCCGGGATGTTATCGAGATATTTCACCAGCGCGCGCATGCTGTTTCCATGCGCGGCGACGATGACGCGCTTGCCCGACTCGATAACGGGAGCCAGGGTCGAATGCCAATACGGGAGAACGCGCTCCAGCGTGAGTTTAAGCGATTCGGCGGCGGGCAGTTCATCGGGAGTCAAAGAGGCGTAGCGCGGGTCGAAGCGGGGATGACGTTCATCGTTCCAATCCAATGGCGGAGGCGGAACGTCATAACTGCGCCTCCAGACCTTCACCTGCGCCTCGCCAAACTTTTCCGCCATCTCCGCCTTGTTCAGTCCCTGCAAAGAGCCGTAGTGGCGTTCGTTGAGCTGCCAGGCGTTGACAACAGGAATCCATTCGAGATTCATCTCCTCGAGGACGATCCACAAGGTCAGAACGGCGCGCCGCAACACGGACGTGTACGCCACATCGAACACGTAGCCGTCCTCCTTGAGCAATGCAGCCGCTTCGTGCGCCTCCGCCCTGCCCAGGTCGGTCAGCCCGACGTCCGTCCAGCCGGTAAAACGGTTTTCCAAATTCCAGGTGCTTTGTCCATGACGGACCAATACGAGTTTATACATGAGTCTCCTTTGTCACTGCGAGCGCAAATTGCGAAGCAGTCTCTCGCGTTGGAGGAGATTGCTTCGGCGGAAATTCACCGCCTCGCAATGACATGGATTATACCCAACTCGAATCCCATAGTAAAATCGTGCCATGCCCAAAGACGACGTCACCCCTGTCAGACAGCAATATCTCGACATCAAACGCGATTACCCCAACACGATCCTGTTCTTTCGGCTGGGGGATTTCTATGAGACCTTCGACGAGGACGCGGAGATCACCGCCCGCGAACTCGACATCGTATTGACCTCCCGCCCCGTCGGCAAGGGCGTGCGCGCGCCGCTGGCGGGCATCCCTTATCACGCGGTCGAAAATTACCTGGCACGCCTGATCGAAAAGGGATATCACGTCGCGATCTGCGAACAGGTCGGCGACCAGCCCACGAAGGGGATCTTCCCCCGCAAGGTCGTACGCGTGGTGACTCCGGGGACGGTGACCGAACCGGGACTCCTGCCCGGCGACTCGAACAACTACCTCGCCTCGGTCATTCTGGACGCTTCGTCTTCGCTCAGCGCGACTGCCTCCGTTTCCTACGCCGACATCACCACTGGAGAATTTGCCGTTACCGAACTTCCGCTCGAGGCATTGCGCGCTGAATTGACGCGATTACATCCGGCGGAGATCTTGTTTCCTGATAACCAAGCCCTCACCCCTGCCCCTCTCCCTCAGGGAGAGGGAGGATTCCACCAAACATCCTATCCCGCGTGGAGGTTCGAGCCCGGCAAATGCGAAGAGACATTGCTCACGCACTTCAAGGCGTCCACGCTCGAAGGGTTTGGGCTGCGAAGTCACAGCCTGTCCGTGCGCGCGGCGGGCGCGATCCTGCAATACCTCAAGGACACACAACCCGACTCCTTGACATTGCTCACCAGTCTGCGCGCGTACAGCATCAGCGAATTCATGACGCTCGATGCATCCACGCGCCGCAACCTCGAACTGGAAGAGACCCTTCGCGGCGAACGCAGGGGTTCATTGCTCGGAACACTCGATCACACCATCACGCCGATGGGCAAACGACTGATCCATCAATGGGTCAGCCAGCCGCTGCTCAACGCGGACAAGATCAAACGGCGGCAGGATGGCGTCCAATTCTTCTTCGAGAACGGGATGTTACGCGCCGAATTACGCGCCGCGCTCAAACCGCTCGCCGATCTGGAGAGACTGGTCAACCGTGTGATGGCGGGGCAGGCTCAGCCGCGCGATCTCGTGGCGATGAGGCATACGCTGGGGCAATTGCCGAAAATAAAAGAAGTGATCGGTGGGCAGTTACTCGTCCTGAGCAAAGTCGAAGGGTCAGTAATCAGTAATCAGTGGCCGGTGTGCGGGGAACAATTGGCGCTGCTGCAATCTGCAATAGATGACGATCCGCCGTCCACTTTGCAGAACACAGGGATCATCCGCGCGGGATATTCGCAGGAATTGGATTCGGTCATCGAGGCGTCGAAACACGCGCGCGATTGGATCGCCAATCTCGAATCCGTCGAACGCGAGCGGACGGGCATCAAGACACTGAAGGTGGGATACAACAAGGTCTTCGGTTACTACATCGAGATCTCGCGCGGCGCGGCGGACAAGGCGCCGGAGAATTACATCCGCAAGCAGACGCTGGTCAACGCCGAGCGGTTCATCACGCCGGAAATGAAGGAATACGAGACGCTCGTCCTGAACGCGGAAGATCGAATCAAGGAGATCGAATTGCGCCTGTTCCGCGAAGTGTGCGCGGAGTTGTCGAAAGCCGCGCATCCATTGTTGTCCACCGCGCGGGCATTGGCAGAACTTGACGTGCTGTCCGCTTTGGGGGAGGCGGCGGCTCTCGGAGGCTACAGCAGACCACAGGTCCACGAAGGAAGCGAGTTGGAGATCCGCGAGGGCAGGCATGCAGTCGTCGAGCATTTGTTGAAGAGCGATCGATTCGTCCCGAACGACGTCATCTTCGAGAAGGGCGAGATCATACGCGTCATCACCGGACCGAATATGAGCGGGAAGTGTGTCACCGCCAATACGCTGATATGGACTTCCAATGGATTGCAAAGCATTGAGCAATTGAAACCCGCATCGGCAAAAATCGGCGAATTCACCCCATTGAAAATTATCGTGCAAGGCAGGGACGGCAAAAAAGAAACCTCACATTTTTATCCTGGAGGGAAACAAAAAACAATTCGCGTTCGCACAAGGCTGGGATACGGAATCGAAGGAACAGCCGAACATCCGATCTGGGTACGGACTTCCGATGAACTCGAATGCTGGAAACCGCTGGGGCAATTGAAGAGCGACGACGCGATTGTTCTCGTTCCGGGCGCAAATTTGTGGGGAAATGAAACACGCATTGTTTTCTCCCGCCCGGTGAAAAGGACCAACCTGAAATCCTATCGCCTGCCCGAGAGTCTCAATGCTGATCTGGCATACGTGATGGGACTTCTCGTTGGCGATGGCACGCTGACTTATACACACTCCATCAATCTAAGCACGGCAGACAAGGAAATTGAAAATACCTTTAAGCGCGTTTTAAAAAATCAATTCGGGTACGACGCGCAAATGAAAAGGAATAAAAAGGATCTAACGGTAACAAGCAGGGAAATTCGCCTGTTTTTCGAATGTCTGGGACTCAGTTATGTCAACGCATTGGGAAAATCCATCCCGGCAAGCATTCTGCGCGCGCCGCGCGAAATCGTAGGGGCATTTTTGCAGGGATTATTCGACACAGACGGAACTGCCGATAAACGTTATGGTAATGTAACGTTCTCCACCTCATCCGCGCAACTGGCGAGAGAGACACAGGCCGTGTTGCTGAATTTTGGCGTCATCAGTTCATTGCATCCAAAGAAGACCAAAGTCCACACCAATTATCTCGTTGATATTTCCGGCGAGAACGCGATTCGATTCCACAAATTAATTGGATTCCGCCTGGCGCGCAAACGGGAGCGCGCCAATCTAGCCTCTTCGCTCAGAATGCCAAATATCGGCGGGATTCCGCACCTGAGCAAAACGCTAAAGGCAATCCAGGCGCGGATTGTGGCAACAACAGACAAGCCCATCGCCCTCAAACGCAATAAAAGCATCAACAGCATTTTCTATACCTACCTCCCTTCCGGGCGCCGGCTTTCTTATGCCAAACTGGAAGAACTGGCGGAGTATTGCAGGCAGTCCAATGTCCCCGCCCCGGAATTGGATGAATTACTTGCAAACCGTTATTTCTATGACGGCATCCAGAGAATTGAAGAGGGCGAGGCAGAGGTATTCGACTTGACCGTTCCGGACGGGCATGCGTTCCTCGCGAACGGTTTCCTTAGTCACAATTCGACTTACTTGAGACAATCCGCCTTGATCGTGCTGATGGCGCAAATGGGATCGTTCGTGCCAGCCGACTCGGCGAAGATCGGGCTCGTGGACCGCATCTTCACGCGTATCGGCGCGCAGGACGAGATCCACGCGGGGCAGTCCACGTTCATGGTGGAGATGATCGAAGCCGCGAACATTCTGCATCACGCCACGCCGCGTTCGCTGTTGATCCTGGACGAGATCGGGCGCGGCACGTCAACGTATGACGGGCTTTCGATTGCGTGGGGCATCATCGAGTACATTCATAACCATCCGCATCTGCGCGCCAAGACTTTGTTTGCCACGCATTATCACGAACTGACTCAACTGGCTGACCTTCTGCCCGGAGTCCGCAATTACAACGTGGCGGTCAGCGAGGCGGACAGCAAGGTCGTGTTCCTGCACAAGATCGTGCCAGGCGGCGCGGACCGTTCGTACGGAATCCACGTCGCGCAACTGGCTGGCTTGCCCTCGCCCGTGATCCAGCGCGCAAACGAGATCATGGCGGAACTGGAGAAATCCTCGGGACGCGCGGTGAGGATCAGCCCGCACGCCGCGCAACAAGCCGCGCTGTTCCCGGAAACCAGTCCATTGCTGGATGAGTTGAAGGAGTTGGATGTCAATTCGCTCTCTCCCATCGAAGCGTTGAACAGGTTGTTCGAGTGGCAGAGGAAGTTTACGAAATAGCAAAAAGGGATGTAGCGCCTTTCAGTATGCGGAAAACAACATGAGGGCTCGGTGCATTATGGACAACAGAAATATCAGGAAGGGGTTCATTCTTGTCGCTGTATACATCTTCTTCACGGCGGTAATTATCGTCAACCTGCTCCCGTTCTTCGATGACGATGACTCGCTCATGGATTTCGGCTCGTTTTACGCCTCGGGACTGAAGATCCGGAGCGGAGAAAATCCCTACGACCCGAATTCGGAATACATTTTCGAGATCAATTTTTCGCGGGTGGGCGCGGGCGGGAAGATGGCGAATCTCAATCCGCCCGTCTCCATCGTATTCTTCCGCTGGTTATCCCGATTCGACCCTCATCGAACCCTGATCGTCTGGCAGGCGGCATCAGCGATCCTTTATGCCGGCGTCGTTTCCATGCTCGCGGCACGGTACAAACAGAACCTCACACCGACAAAACTCCTCTGGGCTTTCACTCTGGCTGGATTCTGGCACACGCTTGTGCTGGGACAGGTTTACATCGTAATCCTTCTCTTCGCGGCGCTGGGCTGGCTCCTGCTTCGCAGAGAAAAACAGATCCTCGCGGGCCTCGCCATCGGAATCGTAATCGCCCTGAAACCAAACTTCTTCGTCTGGTCGCTTTTTCTGCTGGCAGGCGGTTATTACATGGCTTTCCTCGTCTCGACTCTGAGTGGTCTGGCAATCAGCGCAATCCCCGCCCTTCTTTACGGGCCGGGAATTTACGCACAATGGCTGGAGGCATCCGCATTGCGCCGCGCGACGCTCATCATGCCGGGGAACAATTCCATCGTCGGTCTGGCGTCGAGGTTCGACGCCATGAGCATCGGCATCGCGGTGGGCGTTCTTATCGTTTTGGTCCTCCTGATCTGGTCGAGGACGAAGAGACCAGAAGACATGGAAATCCCCGAATATTATTCCGCATTGGGAATTCTCGCATCTCTCCTCGCATCCCCCATCTCATGGACCGGCTATACGATCCTGCTCCTCCCCGTATTCTTCAGCATAAAAAAATGGACTCCGCTCATCGCCACGAGCGCGGCAATCCTCTCAATACCTTTCGCCATCGTGCTTCAGTTATGGCAGAACTCGTTTGCCAATTTCGTGATATTCGGATGGCTTTATGGGTGGGCGATCTTGCTGCTTTTGGGCAGTGTGGTCGCAAAGACCATGACAACAAGAAGCATCCAGACGAACTGATCCACCTCCAGCAAAAAACTATAGGTAAGATTGCCGATGAAGATGTAGAGGAACGTGAGGAATGGGAGAAAGCCCGCCCAGGTCTTCGCCGTCACTCCCTGCCTGAATCCCCGAATCCCAAGCGGAATATATATGGCAAGAAACAACAGCAAACCAGCCAGCCCCAAATTCAGCAGAATATCCAAAAAGCCGTTGTCGCCGATGGCAACCGGGAAAAGCCAGCCCAATACACTCTGGACCTGGATTCGGTTGGACGCAAGGCTCCAGAAGGCTCCAAATCCGTAACCTTGCCAGGGACGTTCCAGAATCACTTCCCGAAGCAGGTAATCCCATAGAGGGAGTCGGCCTGTGAGAGATGTGTCACGATTGAAAATGCCAAAGACGAAATCCAGATTGATCGCGAGCAAAACCGCGGTAAACATGCCCATTCCCAGAGCGCTGTAATAATGAATCGGCCTCAGCCGGGAACGAAGCCTCAGCCAGCCGAAGGCAAGAATTACGGCAAAGGTCGTCAGGATCGCGACAATATAGCCGGCCACGGATTTCGAGAAGAACACGTTCACGAGGGAGAACAGATAGAACACCAGATACGGCAGAGGATTCCCATCCTTCCTGCCGTGGTTTTCAAGCGCAAGAAACAGGAACACCATGCCGAAGAATGCCGCCATGGGTCCAAACTGGTTCTTGTGCCAGAAGATCCCCCGCCATGCTCCGTTATACGGTTCCCACATCATTGCGCCCACCATGGGGAAGAATACCGCCAGTACGAAACAAAAGATCAACAACAATGTTCCGAACCGGTACAGGATTTCGAGAAATCCCCTCGCCGAATAACGCGTTCCCAAATAAGCGCCGATCAGCGAGGAGAATAACAAAGCCGAACTGCGATAGAGGGTTGCCGCGGGTGAAACGGACCACAGCAGTGAAAGAAATGCCATTGCAATGAACAGCGCAAGGAGCCAGTTCCGCCTCCAATGCAAAAGGTGGTCAGCCAGCGCCCCATCCCTTTTGAGCGCCCAAACCGCAAGAAGAAATATTCCGAACCAGATCAAAATCTCGATCCACGGCAGGAAGGTCAAACCAAATCCCTGTTTGAGCAGGTCCCACAAGACCGTCGCGCGCAGGTTTGCAAGGATGAATGCAGTCACCCAGATCAAACCGGTTATTGTGCGATTCGGGTTTTGTTCCATAACCACCTCAATATGATCCCTTTCCAATCAGAACGACCCATAACGTCCGCGCCATGATCTGCAGGTCCAGCCAGATCGAATAGTTCTGGATGTAATACAGGTCGTCCTCGGTGTGCAGGTGCATGGGCTTGTCGCTCCTGCCGCTCACCTGCCACCAGCCCGTGATGCCCGGCGGCACGGCAAATCGTTTGCGCTGCCAGGGCTGGTACATGTCCACGAGATAGGGCATTTCGGGGCGCGGACCGACGAGACTCATCGTCCCGGCGAGGACGTTGAAGAGTTGCGGAAGTTCGTCGAGGCTGAGGCGGCGGAGCAGGCGTCCCACACGCGTGACGCGGGGATCGTCCTTCGTCTTGTGGATCAGATTCCCGTTCTCATCCCGCTTCTCCACCTGTCCCTGCAATTGCTCGGCGTTCCTGACCATGGTCCTGAATTTGAGCATATCGAACAACCGTCCGTTCTCCCCCACCCTCTTCTGGCGAAACAATACAGGCGCGCCATCCTCAAGATGGATCATCAGGGCTGAAAGCGCCATGAGAGGCAGGGCAGGGATGAGCGCGAGAAGACCGAAGACAAGATCGAAGGCGCG
>CAYQOF010000088.1:10262-11416 GCA_964419035.1 uncultured Anaerolinea sp.
GTATCTGCCTGCCCACGCTTTGCCCGAGCGGACCCTTGCCCACGACAATCAGGCGGCGGGCGACCGCAGACGATTCCCTCTGCGTACGAAAATACGCCCGCGCCAGCACGCGCCAGAGCAGGCAGATGAAGAACGCGCCGACCACGAACATCAGGAACAACGCACGCGAGACGTCGCGGTACGAGAAATACAATATCCCCGCGGTCGAGATGGAGGCGATGAACGTGGAGAGGAGCAACGCCGCGAACTCGTCTGCGGCGCGCAGGAACTTCCGCCCGTCGTAAATGGACAGGGCGGAAAAAATCATGACCCAGATCAGCGGGAAGATGACATACAGCAGGGGCGGAGTGATCACCCGCTCGCCGATGTTTTTTATGAACGTCAGTGTGTTCAACAGCGGACGAATGTACGTCGAAAGCCACAGACAGAAGGCAATGCTGAAAGCATCCAGCAGCATGGAAAGCAACGCAAAATTGACCGAGAAGCGACGGAGCATATTCAATCTACCTTTTCAAAAATCCCATCAGATCGGCAATCGCCAACACCACGAAGCGCGGGTTGTGATACAGGTATCTTTTCCACAAGCGGCGCGGTTCGACGAGGAGTCGAAAGAACCATTCCAAACCAAACTTTTGCATCCATTCGGGAGCTTGCGGCTTGACGCCTGCATGAAAATCGAATGCCGCGCCCACGCCAATCATCACAGCATTCACCACCCCGCGATGTTCCGCCATCCAGATTTCCTGTTTGGGGCATCCCAATCCGACGAACAATATCCTCGCTCCCGATTGATCGATGCTCCGAACTACTTCATCGTCCTCCTGTCCACTCAATTCCCCAAACGGCGGACTGAACGAATACGCCACATTCAAACCTGCAAAACGCGACTGCATCCGTTTCACCAGCAACCTCAACACATCAGGGTCGCCTCCATAAAACCCAACCGGGATATTCTCTCGGGCGGCAGATTCCAAAACGTGCAGCATCAAGGTCGGTCCATAGACGCGCTGCTGATTTCTTTGTCCCTTCAAACGCATCATCCACACCAGCGGCATTCCATCCGGCGTGACGAGGTCGGCAATGTTCACGACTTTTGCAAATTCAGGTGAGTCATGCGCCTCCATCAGTGTGTGAACATTGGCGATGCAGATGTA
>CAYQOF010000089.1:0-2656 GCA_964419035.1 uncultured Anaerolinea sp.
GTGGTCTCGAAGATGGCTTGCCAGAGTTTTTCCTGCGCCTCTTCGGGTTCAAGGTTCGGAAAGATCTTCGCCGCCCAGGCTGGCGCCGCGGACGCGACCACGCACCAATTGATGGCATTGCGGCTGACCTTGACACTGACCTCCCTGTAATTCTCCAAATGCGCCTTTTGCATCGCATTGACGCGTTCGGAATCCAGCCCGGCATAAACGTCGGGATCGTTGGCATAGACGGAAAGCAGCGCGTCGCCGTTATTGATCATGTCCATCATGCCGCGGATGATGAACTTGGGATACTCATCGAACGAGTCAGCCGGCGCGTTTTGCAGGCGGATGCGGTGCATTTCTTCATCGCCCCAGACGGCTTCCACATACCGCGCTCCCGCCGCGTAGGCGGCTTTGGTCACTGCATGGACGAGCGCGCGCCCGGCGGGCGGCACACCGCGAGAGGTTGCGTTGGTGATGATGAGGCGCTGTCCCGCCCGCAGGTTCAAGCCCACTTTGACAATGGCTTCGGCGTATTTCCGGAGCAGTTGCTGATGCTGGTTGGGTTCAGAATTCATGGGAAATCCTTGAGAAGAGTTTCCCTATTTTACTTCACAGTACAGCGAGCAGTGATCCGAAATATTCCTGATGAAATCCTTGCGCGCCTCTCCTTTGAGTTGCTGCCAGCCCGTCACTTTGACCTCGAATTTCTTCGCGCCGCTCTTGAACTCGGTGAAACCCAGGTTATTGGTCGCCAGGATATGATCCAGGTCGGAGCGTAATTTCAGGTTGTTGAAGGTCTTGTCGAACTCCTTGCCCAACACCCGCATATTGGAATCCGCCGCCAGCAATCCCAGCGCGGCAATCTCATCGCCTTCCGCCACGCGCTCATTGGACTTCTTCGGCGCGGGATATTGCAGACCCATCGTGTTCAGGTCGCCCAGCACGATCAGGCGTCCCTTTCCATTGTCGGATAGTTTGTCAATCGCCTTCTTCACCTTCCAAACCTTGTCGAACATTTCAAAGCGATTGCCGAAGCCCGCCGCGTCCGTTCCGGAATCCGTGTGCAGGAAGAGGATGTTATAGACCTCGTTTCCAAACGTCACCGTGACGAGCGAACCGGGGCGCAGGTAGGGATTGTAGACCTTGAATTCGCGCTTCTGGCTGAATGTGATCTGCTGGAACTTGCCTGCTTTTGCGCCCGCCAGGATCTCCTTGTTCTGGGGACCGTCGGTCAGCAGGTAATTGTATTCGGGCAGGTGCGTTTGCATGATGGCGGTGATGTTCACATTCTCCACCTCGAACAACCCAAACACATCAGGCTCCAAAGCCCTGATGTGATCCACGACCGCATTCAATTGACCGCCCTCGCCCTTGAAGGCTTCCACGTTCCAGGACATGACCGAGAATTTCATTTCTGCCTCCTTTTGATTGTATGCGTCCATTATGACACAAAACAGCCGTAGTGACATACCCCCGGGGTTTTCAGTGAAAGCGGTATACTTGCCCAATATCCTCACATCAGGAGACGTCCCATGCTGACCATCGAAAAAGTGGATACCGAAAACAAGCCGCAGGTGAAACGCTTTGTGGAATTTCAGTACCAACTTTACAGGGACTGTCCGCAATGGGTGCCGCCTCTCTTCGTGGACGCATACCTGCCCCTGAACCGCAAAAAGCATCCCTTCTTCGAGCACTCCGAAGCGGATTTCTTTCTCGCGGTGCGCGATGGAAAAGTGGCGGGACGCATCTGCGCCGCGAACAACAAACCCTTCAACGATTACCACAAGACCAGGAAAGCCCATTTCCACGCATTCGATGCGGTCAACGACCTCGAGGTTGCGCGTGCGCTTTTCGATGCCGTCATTGGCTGGGCAAAGGAGCGCGGACTCGATACCTTGATCGGTCCCAAGGGACTCTCCCCCTTCGACGGCTATGGGATTCAGATCGAGGGCTTCGAGCATCGCCAGATGATGACGATGATGAACTACAACTACGACTACTATCCCAAATTGATGGAGGCGCTCGGCTTCGATAAGGAAGTGGACTTCGTCTCCTGTTACCTGCCCGCCGATGCCTTCAAGATCCCGGAACGCGTCGAGCAGATCGCCAAACGGGTGATCGAACGCGGCAAACTGAAGGTGAAGCAATTCAAGAGCAAGCGCGAACTCATCCAGTGGGCGCCGCGCATCGGTGAGGCGTATAACAAGGCATTCATCCACAACTGGGAATACTATCCATTTTCCGCGGGCGATATCAAATATGCAGTGGACAACATCTTCCTGGTCGCAGACCCGCGCCTCATCAAGATCATCCTGTACGGGGAGGAGATCGTCGGATTCCTGTTCGCCTTTCCGGATGTCTCCGCCGCGCTCCAACGCGCCAAAGGACGCCTCTTCCCGTTTGGGCTGGTTGACATTCTGCTGGAGATGAAACGCACCAGAACGATCTCGGGCAACGGCATGGGCATCCTGCCAGAACATCAGGGCAAGGGGGGCAATGCCCTGCTGTATTACGAAATGGCGAAGACCGTCCTGGGCTTCAATCAATTCGAGCACATCGAAATGACACAGGTGGCTGAGACCACGCAACAGATGCGCGCCGATCTCAGGAACCTGAACGGCGTGGAATACAAGAATCACCGTGTGTATCGGAAGAGCATTGGGTAGGCAGG
>CAYQOF010000089.1:2756-11385 GCA_964419035.1 uncultured Anaerolinea sp.
ACGGCGTGGAATACAAGAATCACCGTGTGTATCGGAAGAGCATTGGGTAGGCAGGTACGCAGGGTAGATAAGTATACAGGAGAGCCGCTATGAAACATCCCCTGGAAAATTTCCCCAACGAATATCGCAAACGGACATTCTTCACGCTTCTTGCCCTGACCCTGATCCTGTTCGGCGTGCTGTATTCGCTGGCAGGCTGGATGTTGCCCAAAAGCCGATAGGCGATTCTATACCACCTGCAATTTCAATTCGTTCCCCATCCTGATGTCTTCCTTGTCCAGCGGCAGTGTCACGTGGAATTGACTGCCGGGGAAATTGATCTCGTCGTACCCCCCGCTCTCCACCCAGATGCGTCCGCCGTGCGCCTCCACGATGCCCTTGGAGAGAGCCAGCCCCAGCCCCGCGCCGCTCCCCATGAAACGCGTCTTGCTGGTGGAATGTTTGGCGACATCGCCCGGCTGATAGAATTTGCTGAAAATGATGTCGCGCGAATCCAGGCTTACGCCCACGCCGGTGTCGCTGACGATGATCTCGATGCCCCCATTGGGCATCTCCCCCTCCTGGGCGGGCAGGTTTTTCGCATTGACCGTAACCCTGCCATGATCCGGGGTGAATTTGATGGCATTGTTCAACAGGTGATGAAAGAGTTTCTTCAACAGGTGCGGGTCCGCCTTGACCATCGGCAGTGGAGGCATCTCAATGGTCAGGGTCTGCCCGCGTTCCCGGAAGGTCTTCTCGAGGACACCCGCCACCTCGCCGATCAAAGCCGCCACATCCACAGGGACGAGATGAAGTTGCAGCGTACGCGTGTCGATCTGCGCAATGTCGAACATCGAGTCCATGATCTCGTGCAGGCGCCGCGTCCCCTTGGCAATTCCCTTGAGCAATTCGTGCGCCGAGGACGGGAGCGTTATATCCTCCAGCAGCAATTCCGTGTAACCGATCATTGTCGTCAGCGGCGTGCGGAGTTCGTGGGAGGCAATGCTGATGAAATCGGACTTGGTGCGGTCGAGCCGTTCGAGGTCGCGGTTGGCTTTGTCGAGGTTGCGATATGCCTGCCGCAGTTCTGTGTTGAGTTGCACGAGATTGTCCACGAGCCGCGCGTTCTCGAGCGCGACCGCCGTCTGGTTGGCAAGCGCCGAGAGGGTCATCAGGTCTTCGTTGGTGTAACGCGTGCCGCTGATCTTCGCGCCGAGAGCCAGCATACCGATCCACTCGCGCTTGGAGAAAATGGGAAGATAAACCTCCGCCTCGAGGCGGTTGAACCACTCCCGCTCGGATGAGGAAACCGCCCGGAACGCGGGGAGCAGGTCGAGGTCGTATTGAAGAAGCGGCTTTTGTTCCTGCAGGAAGAATTTCACCGCCGGGTTGTCATCCGTGAGCGAGATGATCTTGATCTGGCGCTCCCCCTGGTTCCGCACGGCGCGGATGCGGTAGGATCTCTGCTCCTCGCCGATGTACTCGAGATCAACGAGGAAGAGGAAACCGCGCGTGAGGTCCATCGCTTCGATGATGAGACCCACAGCGACGTTCGCCAGTTTCTGCATGTCGAGGATGTTGCTGATTTGCTCGCTGTAGGCGTGCAGGGTTCTTCCCGCGTGAAATTCGTAAATGTTCAGCCAGCGATTGACCAGCCTGCGCACGAGCGAGAGCAGCGGCGTAAAGATCAGCGCAAGCAGGAGCGCGATCCCCGCGCCGACGAGGAGCGGGTTGAAATTCGGCAGCGCTTCGAAGGCGGTCTGCGACGCGGTGAAACCGGCAATGTAAAAGAGTACGATGACCAGGGTGGTGATGACGTAGGTAAGCACACGCCGCGCCACTTCACGCAGGTCCGGCGGATCGTGCGTGGTAATGATGAAAGCCGCGATCACCACCGCCATCCAGCGCAGCGGATCGCCGGGGAATTGCCGTCCCGCGATCAACAACGCGTCGTTGAGCAGGATCAGGATGAAAACGGGGATCCAATAGTTCAGGCGATTGCGCAAGAGCGGCTGGCGCGAACGGTTGTGGGCGGAACGCACGATCACGATCGCGGCGGCCGTGAACATGATCGAACCGAACGCAGACCATATCGGCGCAAACCGTTCGCGCGTGAGCGTGACCGATCCGTTCGTCCAGAGCACATCTCCCAGCCCGAACAGATTCAGGATGAACGCCGCGATCACAAGCCCCCAGAAAACGCCGACCCCAAGCCATGTCCACGGTTCGCGGCGCACGAAGACGAGCATGGTCAGGATCATCAACACCGAGAGGGATAACGCGCCATACACCTGGAGATCGTTCACGACCCGCGCCTCAACCTCCCACTGACCGCCGCGCCACAAGCCCTCACCCGCGCTCAATATCAGCGCCGCGAACGCGTATCCGCTCAACAATATGGCGGCGGTTTCCTGTCCGGCGCGCCGCTGATACAGCATCACGAGCACAGGCAGGTAAAACGCCGCCAAAAGCAGGAGCAACATCAGATTGATCGTCTGTGAAGACATCGCCGCCAAGTATACTCGAAATCATTTATTGAGGTTATCATTGCGCCATGCATATCACAAAAAACTCACGCGACAAATATCAATTCGATGCGAATTTCTTCCGCCCGGATGGCCGCGCCGCCCTCCCGGATTTTGCCGCCGCCCGAAGGCTAGCGGCGCAAATGTCGGCGCATCGAATGCTGAGCGGAGACGAAGCACAGCCGGTGCCTGCCTCCGATATATACGCCATGTCCCTCATTGACGAGGCTTTGCGCGTTGTCGTGAGCCGCTTTGCGCCGCCGGCGTTGATGAACTCCGCAGTCTCTTACGCGGATGAGCGCCTCGGTCCCGAATCCGTCTCCGCGACACAGAAAAAATTCGTCGCGGAATATCCCCCCGAAAAAGTGTATCGCGGCGAGGAAAATATTGAAGAGTACCTGAACAAGATCACAAACGGGCGGATTAAAACGGTCGAAGAGCTGATCTATGTCTTTACACATAACGCCAACCCGGCCGTGCAACCCCTGCTCGATCTCGTGGACGACGAGCCATTAGAGCCAACCGCGTACAAGAGTCTTATCGCCGCGTTGAACACGTTTTTTGCCAAGATCGCAAAGGAGGATCTGCAGAAGTGGGGCGGCGGAGGATCGTTGTTCGAAATCCTGCGCGCGCCCGCCGAGGCTTCGCCGTATTCGCTCGAAGGTCAGTTGCAGTTCATTCTCGACAAGTGGTCTCATCTGCTGGGAGAAACATTCATCTCGCGCATCATACGCGGCATGGACTTTTTGCGCGAAGAGGTCATCCGTCAGCGCGGGCACGGAGACTTCCCGTTGGACGTCCCGGTCGCGACGTATTCCGGCGGTGAATACGCCGAATATGAAAGATACAGCCCGGACAAGGACTGGATGCCGCGCCTGATCCTCATCGCCAAGAATTCCTACGTCTGGCTCGAACAACTTTCCAAAAAATATGGACGCTGGATCAAAACGCTCGACCAAATTCCAGATGAACAATTGGATATTCTACGCGACCGCGGTTTCACCGGATTATGGCTGATCGGTCTGTGGGAACGTTCACGCGCCAGCCAGCGCATCAAACAACGCATGGGCGACGCGGACGCGGTCGCTTCGGCGTATTCTTTGTATTCCTATGATATTGCCGAGGATCTTGGAGGATGGGGAGGATTGGAGAATTTGCGTTACCGGGCATGGCAGCGAGGGATTCGTCTATCTGCGGACATGGTCCCCAATCACATGGGCATTGACTCGCGCTGGGTCATGGAGCATCCCGATTGGTTTTTGTCACTACCTTATTCTCCGTATCCGTCCTACTCGTTCAACTCCGAAAATCTGTCCGACGATCCGCGTGCAGGCATTTACCTCGAAGACCATTACTACGACCGTTCCGACGCCGCTGTTGTCTTCAAACGGGCGGACTATCAGACCAGCGACCATCAGACGCTCTACATCTATCACGGCAACGACGGCACGTCATTTCCATGGAACGACACGGCACAACTCGATTACTCCAAAGCCGAAGTGCGCGAGGCGGTCATTCAAACCATCCTGCATGTGGCGCGCAATTTCCCGGTCATACGCTTCGATGCGGCGATGACTCTTGCCAAGAAACATATCCAACGCTTGTGGTTCCCCGAACCCGGCTCGGGCGGCGCGATCCCGTCCCGGTCGGAGCAAGGCATGACGAGGTCCGAATTCGACGCGGCGATCCCGCAGGAATTCTGGCGCGAGGTCGTGGATCGTGTCGCGGCGGAAGTCCCCGATACGCTGCTCCTCGCTGAAGCGTTCTGGCTGCTCGAGGGCTATTTCGTCCGCACGCTGGGAATGCACCGCGTCTACAACTCCGCGTTCATGCACATGCTGCGCGACGAAGACAACGCAAAATATCGCATGGCGATCAAGAACACGCTGGAGTTCGACCCGCAAATTCTCAAGCGTTACGTCAACTTCATGAACAACCCCGATGAAAAGACCGCCATCGAGCAGTTCGGCGACGGCGACAAGTATTTCGGCGTTTGCACTGTGCTGGCAACGTTGCCCGGTCTGCCCATGTTCGGTCACGGACAGGTCGAGGGCTTCCGTGAAAAATACGGGATGGAATTCCGCACGCCGAAATGGGATGAGACTCCCAACGAGGGACTCATCGCCGGACACGATTGGAAGATATTCCCGGTCTTACACCGCCGTTACCTGTTCGCCGATGTGGAGAATTTCTTCCTCTACGACTTTTACCGCTCCGATGGCTCCGTGGATGAAAACGTCTTCGCCTATTCAAACATCCACAATGATGAACGCGGACTCGTACTCTACCACAACCGCTTCGCCGACACCAAAGGCTGGATCAAAACCTCCGCCGCCTACCTTGATAAAGGCACTGGCGATTTGCATCAGAAATCCCTTGCCGAGGCTTTAGGATTGCCGTTCGAAGGATTTGTCATCTTCAAGGATTACGTCACGCATTTAGAGTACATCCGCTCGTGCGAGGAACTCTGGGGTAAGGGACTGTACGTCGAACTGCACGCCTACCAGCATCACGTGTTCATGGATTTTAGGTTCGTAGAGACTGGAGACTGGAGACTAGTGCATGATGCGTTGAACGGCGCGGGCGTCGAGTCCATGTCCGCGAAGTGGGAGGAGATGTTTGGGGGAAAGGATGAAGTTGTTGAAGAAGTGAAGGTCAGGAAGCCGAGGAAGAAGGCGGTTGCGAAGAAATCTGTCGTGAAAAAGCCAGCGATAAAAAAGTCTGTGAAAAAGACAAAAAAACCGCAGTAAAAAAGAGGCCTGCAAAATCAAAAGCAACTGGAAAGAAAGCTGTGAAGAGATCGGGTCGTAAAGTCTCAAAAAAGAAATAACCGCACCATCCTCGCTCCAAGGCGGTCTACCCTGAAGGGTACGATGTGTGACCGCCGTTTTTGCAAGATAACACTATGTTTCCAAGTTATCCGCTGGGTCACAGACCCAACGGGAGCATCATAAGCAGGGATGAATACTATGCCCGTCAAGCCAGAATTTACATCCCATTATTTTTACTTCGTCACTACTACCGCAGTGGGACATGCCCACCTATTCCGCCGCGACGTAATCAAACGCATCCTCGTTGACAGCCTCCATCACATCCGAACATCGCGCGGGGTAAAGTTATTCGTCTTCGTAATCATGCCCAATCACATTCACATCATCGTCCAGTTCACAGACGAATACCCGCTTGCCGACATGATGCGGGATTTCAAGAAATTCACGGCGCGACAGATCTACCGTCATTTCCTTGCGGAGGGGTATGACAAGGTGTTGGAACTATTGCGGAAAGAGGGGAAGAAGGTCAAGCAGGAATACAAAGTATGGGAGGATGGTTACGATGCCCGCGACGTGTTTTCGATTGAGTTTCTACAACAGAAGATGGATTACATTCACAACAATCCCTGCCAACCGCAATGGAAACTGGTCGAAACTCCCGAAGAATATTTGTGGTCAACGGCAGGGTTTTACTTTGCGGACAAACCCTGTGTAATTCCAATTGACGATGTGAGGGAGTTTCTGGTGTAAATCAGTGAGATTACAAATCCCGCTGGAGCATAGAATAACCACCTCGCTCAAAGGCGGTCTGTGACCGCCGTGTTTGCGAGATTACATTTATTTCATCTTGTCTGCAAGGCCGCAATCCCTGGATATATACGAGAACTCACCGATTCATAAACAAATTCATATCTATATGCTCCCATGTCCCACTGGGAATCACAATTGTCTTGACCTTTCCAGCCTTCTCGGCATTGTCAAGGGTCTCTGTGAGACCAGCCAGTGCTACTGAATCGAGGACATCTACTTCCCCACTTATAAGCAGGCTTTCGGCACTTTCAGGGGTAATTATCTGGATCACAAGGTTTGGGGATTTGGGACCATCACCCACCCAATGTTCATTCGCGGCAAAGACCAGTTTTTCGCCTTTGACCCAGGCAATTAGTTTGTAAGGGCCGTAGGATAAGGGCGAATAAGCAACACGGGAATCGGTCGCCCATCGAGAGGCGGGGAGAGTACCCAATTGATGATTTGGATAAATGGGCCACACAGGAACTAAATATAGTGGGTCTTGTGCACCGGGCAACCAGGTCTGGAAATATCCAGTGTCGAAAAACCCCACCTTGGCAGTTCTGTCGCAAACAGAGTACGATGTTGCACCGGAATTAGGGTCGCAGGAAATCCTGTGACCCAATTGGAGGTCAGCCTTCGAATTCAAATCCCTTGCCCTTGAATTTGACTGTGCGCCCCTGTCCACGCGCCACCCAGGCTTGAACGAGAGCGATCACGCCCGGCAAAACAGCGGGAAGCGCTTCGACAACCAGGGAGCCGATCGTTACGGGATCGCCCTTGCTTCCTTTCGGCGCGGTCCCGATGGAGACCAGGTCCGCTGACTCGACATGACCTTCCCGCAACTCCGCCAGCAGGTTCCGGGTCATTTGATCCAGGTCTTCTTCCGTCGTATCTTCAGCGAGGACTTCGATCTCGAGCGCAATTGGTTCTTCTGTTGTCATGTTTGGCTCCGCCTGTGCTGGCTGATAATTTGGATGTATCACTCCTATTATAGGCTAAAATCTGGACGTTTCAACACCGAATTTCCGCCAAAGGCATGGTATAAAACGAACGCGGCGCGATGAGACGAAGGCGCCGCTCCGCAAAACCACAGGAATTCTCATGACCGCCTTCCGTCAAAGGATTCGCAAGTCACTCGCGAATGAGCCGCTTCAGATCGCGCTGGATGCCAACGCCGAACGCCGCATCAATGGACGCGCCGCCGCGTTCGCCTCGCTTCCCGATTGGCGCGAGAGACGCCAGCAGGCGCACGCCATCCGTGCGGAAGTCATCGAGCATCTCGACGGGTATCTCGAGCAGTTCATTTCCAACGCGCAAAATAATGGCATCGTCGTTCATCGCGCGAAGGATGCGGACGAAGCGATAAAGATTCTTCTGGAGATCATAAAAGTTCCACCACAAAAGACACGAAGTACACCAAGTGAGAAAAATGAATCCTTTGTGTCCCTTGGTGACCTTCGTGGTAAGAATATTCTGATCGCCAAATCCAAATCCATGGTCTCGGAGGAGATCAACCTCAACCACGCGCTCGAAGCGGAGGGGATGCGCGTCGTCGAGACCGACCTCGGCGAATACATCGTGCAATTGCGCAACGAACGACCCGCGCACATCATCACGCCCGCCGTGCATTTGCGCCGCCACGAAGTCGGTCAACTCTTCCACGAAAAACTGGGCATCCCCTACACAGACGACATTCCGACCCTCACCAACACCGCGCGCAAAGTCCTGCGCGAGGTTTTCCTCACAGCAGATGTGGGAATTAGCGGGGTCAACTTCGGCGTGGCGGAGACGGGCGGCTTTTGCCTTGTCACCAACGAGGGCAACGGGCGCATGGTCACAACGCTACCGCCGGTTCACATAGCGCTCATGGGCATGGAGCGCCTCGTCCGCAACCTCGACGATCTTGCCATCATGCTCTCGCTCCTCCCGCGCTCGGCAACGGGACAAAAACTCAGCGTCTACACACAACTCATTCACAAGCCTTTATCGCACCAGCAGCGCCACCTCATTCTGCTCGATAACGGACGTTCGCGCATCCGTAACTCGCCGCTCAAAGAATCGCTCTATTGCATCCGCTGCGGCGCGTGCCTCAATGCCTGTCCTGTCTTCCGCGAGATCGGCGGGCACGCCTACGACAGCGTTTATCCCGGTCCCCTCGGCTCGGTCATCTCGGCGGGATTCTTTGGTCCCGATTTCGTTCCGCTCGCGCAAGCCTCGTCGTTATGCGGCGCGTGCAAGGAGGCTTGTCCCGTTGATATTGACCTGCCAAAATTGTTGACGCGCGTCCGCGCGGGACAATCTCCAGTCTCCAATCTCCATCCATCCACAACGGGGCTTTCTCCACTCTCAACCTTCTTCCTGCGGATGTACAGCCGCGTCGCGCGCCGCCCGAGGCTGTTCGCCGTTTCGCAGAAATTCGCCTGGCTGGGAACTTTTCTGCTCTCCCCGTTCGGCGATTACGTTCGCCTGCCTGCCTTCACAGGCTGGGGCTACAGCAAGGATCTGCCGCGCTTTTCCGGGAGGACGTTTCGCGAGAGGTTTCACCGCCAAGACGCGAAGGGC
>CAYQOF010000090.1:0-11360 GCA_964419035.1 uncultured Anaerolinea sp.
TCCACGAATTTGCACGAACACCTGCACTCCCTGGCACCGCCCGCCAGGGCAGGTGTGCGCCAGGTGCAAGTGTAAACGAATGCGGGCGTCTCCATTCGCGCATTCGTGGCTCAATTCGTGGATGGTATTGCAAGATCTCTTACAGTTCCCCAATCCAATGCACCCAACTGAGTTTCAAATCCTTTCGGCAACGATTGACCAGGCGTTCATCCATTGTCCAAAACTCGACGACCAGTTTTTCCGCCAAAGCCAGATACATCGCATCGTACGCTTTGGATTGACCGAGTTTGCCAGCCAGTTCAAGGGCGCGGAGGCTTAATTCTTCGTCTTCGTTTATGATTTCGACGCGCAATCCGTGAATGGTTCGCAATACATCTTCCGCTTCGTCTGAAGTGAGCGCCTTTTGAGCGACAAGAAATCGAATTGCAGATGTAGTTTCGCTCAACCACAAACGCGGAGCGCAAGGGGTGATTTGTTCCTGGTCAACTTTTTTCCAAAACGAGTTTAGGCTATCAGTCACACTCAATATACTCTTGACTGCAACATTCGCGTCAATGACCCAGTAACTCATTAACCCGCTCCTCTCTCATTTTCTCCAGAATTTTTACCGTGTCAGGGAGACGTTTACCTTTTCGCCGTTTCAGGATTTGAGCCCTGAGGGCATGGGCATGTTCCAACGCGAGCAGTCTCTCGCGCTGTTGGCTGTTATCTTCCTTCAAGCCAGCCGCAATGTACTCACGCACCAGATCACTGACACTGCGATTCCGCTGTCGCGCCAGTCTCTCAAGCGCCTCACGCTGGCGTTGTTCCAACAATAAATTGACTCGCTGTAAGGTTTGCATACGAACTCCTTATGTGTGGCTATTATACACACCCACATGCGCATACGTCAACCGAGCCTACGCTTTGAATGAATTCAGTCCTTCCACCAATCTTGCAAACGCGCCTTCCGTCCGTTCGACGGGTGTGGCGTAGGAGAAGCGAATCCATTCGCCGCCGAAGGGCGAGAAGAACGCGCCAGGGACAACGGCGACTCCGTGATTTTCGGCGAGATATTGTCCAAGGGGTTCGGTGTCTGACCATCCCTTTGCTTTGATGAACTCACCCACATTCATGAAGGCATAATAGCCTTTACCGAGGATGTGTTGAAGTCCGCTTTTGGTGAGAAGTTTTTTCAAGGCAACGCGGCTGGCGTTGGTCGGCTCGATGATGGTTTTGGCGGCTTCGGCAAATCCCATTTCGTAGGCTGCCATGGCAACCGCTAGCGAGAAAAACGAAGGCATGACCGTGTGCGAGGCGCGCGCGGTGATGAACTTGATAACACTTTCATCCGCAATCAAATGGCAGTTGCGGATGTTGGAACCACCGAGCGATTTAGTAATCCCATCGAGGAACATCAGTCGCTTGCGCTCTTCAGGAGTGAAGAATTTGAGGAAGAAGTTCAAGTCCATGGGCGATTCGTCGGTCACGTAATGGTACATCCAATCGAAGAGGACGAACGCAACGCCTGCCTCCAACGCAACTTTGGCAAGGGAGACTTGTTTTTCGACGGCGATGGTCAAGCCTGTGGGGTTATCGGGATTGGTGATGACGAGACCTGCGATTTTGCGTCCCTTCGATTCGGCAAACTTCACGCTGTCACGAATCGCATCCTCGGAATATGCCCAGCCTTCCGCAGGATCACCTGGCGCCCAAAGGACATTCGCGCCGACTCCGTATGGTCCCCAGTTGTAGGAAATCCATGGGACGCGGGAGACCATGATGAGGTCGCCCTGGCGTCCATGACCGAGCGCGAGCATGGCTTGATAGGCTTTGACGAGGGCATCACGTCCACCCGCGGCGCCGAGGACGTTGGCAGATCCCCAGCCGGAGGAAGAGTCCAATTTCCAGTATTGCTCGATCACGGATTTGCGATAGGCGTCCGTACCGAAGGGCATATCGTAAGCGGTGCCATGCTCCAGTTGGAGTTGAAGCGCGCGTTCCAAAATAAATTTTGGGGTACCGGGCAAAGACGCGCCGCCGTCGCCTTGTGAGGCGTCATAGATCGGAGAGTCGGGATATTTCTCTTTGTAGGTCTTCAACGATTTGTTGATGAGGAACATGCGTGAGGGCGGGATGTCCGCCATCTGTCGAAGATGGTCGCTGACGGGGATGAGATTCTTCTCGTCAACGGCGAAGACGGGGGTGGTGTTGGAAACAGGCATGGTGACCTCCTGAGGTGACAGTCACTTTGAAAGTGACTGTCACCTATTGGTGAATTAAGAAAAACGCCCCGATTGGCTCGGGGCGTTGGGTGTGATTATTGTATCTGCTGTTCAATTGACAACCACCAACGTCCCGTCACCTTTGCGCGGGAATTATCAACGTTGGCATTCGTGTCAAGGCTGAACATTGGGCACAAGGATACCACCACGGAAAGGGAGCGTCAAGAAATCAGCCGGGATCAAAGTCCGCGAAATGGAATCAGGTTCCGGCTGGGAGCGAGGCGTCCATTTCATCCAGCGAATTAGAGTTGTGTTAGACATCCCTTTGGGTGCTTGACTAGCATACTGCGCGGTGATAACAATTGAAACATGGAATACAAGGATTACTATAAAATACTGGGCGTGGATCGCAAAGCCAGTGACGAAGAGATCCGCAAGACATATCGGAAACTTGCCAAGCAATACCACCCCGATTACAACCCGAAGGACAAACAGGCTGAAGAACGGTTCAAGGAGATCAACGAAGCGTACGAAGTGCTGAGCGATCCGAAAAAGCGCTCGCATTACGACCGCCTCGGAAGCGATTTCTCCTCGTGGCAGCGGCGCGGCGCGCCCGGCGACTTCGATTGGAGCCGATACGGCGGTTTCCCCGGCGGGGTGGGCGTGAACATGGACGATCTCAATGAAATGTTCGGCGGCGGATTTTCCGATTTCTTCCAGACCATCTTTGGCATGGGAGGGCGCAGAAGCGCGGCGCGTCAACCGAGTCGCGCACAAGGCTACCAGCAGGAAATCGAGATCAGCCTCGAGGAGGCATACAACGGAACGACGCGCCTGATCCAAAGCAATGGCAAACAAAAACAAGTCCGCATCCCGGCCGGCGTGCGCACTGGATCCAAGGTGCGTGTGGCTGGCGCTGGACCGGACGGTCTCGACCTGTACCTGATCGTCAACGTGCAGGATGACCAGCGCTTCGAAAGGCGCGGGGATGACCTGCATACCACCGCGACTATCAATGTGTTCACAGCCATTCTCGGCGGCGAAGCGGATGTGGAAACTCTGGAGGGCAAAATCAAGCTCAACATCCCGGCCGGCACGCAGCCCGGGCAGGTCTTTCGCCTGGCGGGCCGCGGCATGCCGCACGTCAAAAATCAAAAAGAAAAAGGCGACCTGTACGTGAAACTCATCGTACAAATCCCGCGTTATCTGTCGTCAAAACAACGCGAACTTCTCGAGGAAGCCTCGAAGATAAAGTTTTAGGAGATCGAATGAAACGTGTTTTTACCGTAGTGATCGTTTTGACTCTCGCCGCGCTGGCATGTCAGTTGCCCGGGCTCACGCCTCTACCTCAGCCGACGCCTGTTGTGGTGATCCAGACCAGCCCTCCCCCCGTTTTTGATTCCCCCATCAACCCGCTTCCACAGGGAGATTCACTGGCATTCCTTTATCAACAGGTGATTCCCGGTGTCGTTTCGATCCGTGCAGGATCAAGCATCGGCTCCGGTTTCGTGTTCGACAACGAGGGGCACCTGGTCACCAACCAGCACGTCGTCGAGGGATCGAGCCAGGTGGAGGTGGCATTCTCATCCGGCTACAAGGCATACGGAACCGTGATCGGCTCCGACCGGGACGCGGATGTTGCCGTCATAAAGGTGGACGCGCCCGCGGAGGAGATCCACCCTCTACCCATCGGCGACTCGAGCGCCCTCGTGGTCGGACAGCCCGTTGTGGCGATCGGGAACCCATTCGGCTTGAGCGGGACAATGACGCTCGGGGTCGTCTCAGGGCTTGGGCGCACACAGCCCGCTTCGCAGGCTGTCGGGGGAGGATTCTTCAGCACCGCCGATATCATCCAGACCGACGCGGCGATCAACCCGGGCAATTCGGGCGGTCCCCTTTTCAACCTGAACGGCGAGGTGGTGGGCATCAACCAGTCCATCCGCACGGATGTCTTCAGCAATACGGGCAATGCCGTGAATTCCGGCGTGGGGTTTTCCATTTCCATCAACCTGGTGAAACGCGTCGTCCCGGTGCTGATACGTGATGGAAAATATGAATATCCTTATCTGGGGGTTACATCCTCCAGCGATCTGACCCTGGCGGAAATCGAAGCGCTGGGATTGAATACTTATACAGGCGCGTATGTGATCAATGTGGTGCCTGGAGGTCCCGCTGACAAGGCTGGCATCAAGGCGGGCAGCACGCCCACAAGCATTCAGGGTTTGAACGCGGGCGGTGACCTGATTATTGCATTCGACGGGAAACCCGTCCGTACGTTTGACGAACTGTTGAGTTATCTCATCACGAGCAAATCCCCCGGCGACACCGCGGCGCTGACCGTCCTGCGCGATGGTAAAACCCTCGATATCACTGTGACGCTGGGCAAACGTCCACAATAAAACGCCCGGGCGGCTTTGCTTGCCGCCCGGGGATTCCTTTAACCGAATCTTTCTTCGCGCCAGACGTCAGCGCGGTTATGATAGCCGGCCTGTTCCCAAAAGCCGCGCCGGTCCCGCGCCATGAACTCCAGGGAGCGCAGCCATTTTGCACCTTTCCAAAAATAGGGCGTTTCCAGATCCTCCCTGCCGGGGATGAAGCCCACCACGCCGCGTAATGGATACCCATGGTCGGGCGAGATCGGCTCCCCGTTGAAATGGGTTGCCAGCAGGAAGTTATCCTGCAACACAACCTCGAGCGGGAGGTTCACGGTAAATCCATATTCAGCGTGCTGCATCACGTGGGTGGCTTCCGGCTTGATCTGGAACAGACCGTTCTCCAGCATCGTCCTGACGGAGACGCCCTCCCAAGTCGTGTCGAACTTGCTCCAACGCGTCACACAGTGAATGTCCATCCGGATGCTTGCGCGCGGCAGTTGATTGAACTCATCCCACGTCCAGCGCTTTTCCTCCTCCACCAAACCCCAGACCCGGAAATCCCAGGCGGCGGGGTTGAAATGCGGCACCGGTCCATAATGCAGGACCGGGAATTTGAAAGTCAGCGCCTGTCCGGGCGGGAGACGCCCTTCACTGCGAACCCGATCCTCTTCTTTGCGGCGGTCGGGACCCTCGAAAGATGAAAACATACGTCGCTCCTCTGCGAAATTATATCAATAACTTTACAAATCAGACTCGCGGAAAGGCCGATTTGTTACAATCGAATCGTCACCGGCGCATTCAGCGGAACCCTTCCCGCTCCACATTCAACGACTTTTCTCTCGATTCGACGCTGGATATTTGGTTTATAATAACGTCAGTGAGCGGACAGACACATCATGCCATTAAGTAACTTTATTGCACTCATCGGCGTCTTGTATGCAAGGCAGAAAGGTAGAAGCGAAACCTCATGAAAGACGGAGTCGCTCTACTCAAAGCCGCGCAAAAACTCGACGAAGAGGCGTTGACCGCCATCTTCGATGAGTTTGCGCCTGCCATATACAAATACGCGTTGAGGCTGTGTCACGACGCGATCGTGGCAGACAACATTGTCGGCGATGTGTTCGCGCAGTTGCTGGAGCAATTCGCCGGAGGAAAGGGTCCGCGCACAAATCTGCGTTCGTATCTTTATCAGACGGCGTACCATCTCGTCGTGGACCGCTCCCGATATAACCAGCATACCGCGCCTCTCGAGATCGCCATCAACATGCAGGAAAAAGGGCATTCCGTTCCGGCACATACGCAGATCGAGGAACGCGTCCTGATGGATGCCCTGGTATCCGCCATGAACTCGGAGTTGACCGAGGACCAGCGTCACGTGATCATCCTGCGCTTTTTGGAGGATTTCAGCCTGAAGGAGACCGCCGAGATCATCGGCAAGGACGTGAACAATATCAAGGTCATCCAGAATCGCGGGATCGCCAAATTGCGGAAAGCCCTGGGCTTTCACCTTGGAGAAGAAGAGTAGACAGGAAGAAATGAAACAGGCACTGAACGAGCAGGAAGTCATCAGGCTTCTTACAAGCCTGAAAAACGCGGAAAACGAGTATCCGCCGGACTTGTTGAAATCGCGCCGCGAAATGTTCATCCAACAATCCGCGCTGGCTGCGGCTTCGATGAACACTGCTCTTGATGTCAATAACAACGGCGCCAACGCCGGAGGTTCGTCTTCGTCGGCGCCCGCCGCATCTTCCAGCGCGCCGGCTTCGATAGGAACCATACTGCAGACCGTCCTGATCGTTGCCATCGTGGTTGAAGCGGGAGTCGCCACTTATTTGTACCGCGACAAGATCGCCGGATTCTTCAGTTCAGTGTTTTCCCCGCGAGTGGAGCAGATTGGTATTCCACCCGATCAATCCTCCTCGCCTGATAACTTACCGAGCACGGCGGATGCGGCATTGACCGAGACGCCTGTTCCCACAATGACCGATCCCTCAGCCTCCACCGGCGAAACCCACTCGGTTACGACGCCCCAGAACGGCGGCAGCAACAATGCTGGGACTGGAAGCGGGGGATCCAACAATCCTCCAGCCGTCTCCACGCCACAGCCGACCAAACCGGGCTTGCACCTTGGGCAAACGCCAAAACCAGATCGGACTCAACCTGTGCCGGATGACGACAATAACAGGGAACCCCAAAAAGACAAATGAATTCCAGCAGGGTAAAAAACGCGAGGCTTGTCCTCGCGTTTTTTTGTGCGCCCGGTCATCCCCATAAGAGGTCCGAAAAAAACTCTTTTTCTTACCTGCCATTAACGCACTTCAATGGCTGGCAGGCATGTCGCCGTGCTATAATTTTCCCCCGAAAGGTAACGAATGCTAAAGAACTTCGTCAAAATCTTCGGGGGCGACCCCAACAAAAAGACCATCGAACAATTAAGCGGCGTGGTCGCGCAGATCAATTCGCTGGAGTCTCAATTCGAAGCGCTCAGCGACGATGAACTGCGCGCAAAAGCGGATGAGTTCAAAGCCCGCATCGCAGAGTCGCTTGGGAATTTGGAGGGTCTCGATGAACGGGATCAGTTCAAGGCTGGGCAGGATGCGTTGAATGATATCCTGGCGGAAGCGTTCGCGGCAGTGCGCGAAGCCTCCAAACGGACCATCGGCTTGCGTCACTTCGATGTCCAGTTGATCGGCGGAGTTGTTCTGCACCGCGGCTCCATCGCCGAAATGCGGACGGGCGAAGGCAAGACGCTCGTCGCCACACTGCCGATCTATCTCAACGCGCTGCTTGGCAGGGGCGTGCATTTGATCACCGTGAATGACTACCTGGCGCGGCGCGACGCGCGCTGGATGGCGCCGATCTACAACATGCTTGGGCTGTCGGTTGGCGTTCTGCAAATGGCGGCTGTGACCGAGAACGGCAAGAAGGCGTTTATCGTTGATTTCAACCGCGAGTCTCCGCATGAGGATCAGCAGCACCTCCGCATGGTGGATCGAGCCGAGGCGTACGCGGCGGATATCACCTATGGGACGAACGCGGAGTTCGGCTTCGATTACCTGCGCGACAACATGGCGATGCGCCTGAACGACCGCGTGCAGCGCGGACATCACTACGCCATCGTGGATGAAGTGGACAATGTGCTGATTGACGAGGCGCGCACGCCGCTCATCATTTCCGGTCCCGCTTCAGGTAATCTGGAATGGTACGGGAAGATGGCGCAGGTGGTAAGGCAACTTAAACCCGAGGATTACGAAGTCAACGAAAAGGATCGCGCCGTTTCGCTTACGGAAATCGGTGTGGCGCACGCAGAGCAATTGCTGGGCTTCCCGTTGATGGACCCCGACCGCCCCGAAGATGTGACGCCCGAACAGGCGCGCCTGAGGGGCTATCTCGAACAGGCATTGCGCGCGCAATTTCTTTTCAAGCGCAACAAGGATTATCTTGTGCAGGCGGGCAAGGTCGTGATCGTGGACGAGTTCACGGGACGCCTCATGCCCGGCCGCCGATGGAGCGACGGGCTGCATCAGGCGGTCGAGGCAAAGGAAGGCGCGAGGATCGAGCCCGAGAACGTCACCTACGCCACCATCACATTGCAAAACTACTTCCGCATGTATAAAAAACTCGCGGGCATGACCGGCACCGCCCTCACCGAAGCGGAGGAATTCAGCAAGATCTACAACCTCGATGTGATGCCCATCCCGCCGAATCTCGAGTACCTGGCTTTCGGCAGGGAGGCGCCGCTGGTCGAGATCAAGACGAAGGATGAAGAGGGATATGCCTTCGCCTATTTTGCGAGGCGCGATGATCTTCAACAAACCCCGCTCTTCCATCGCCGCAAGGATTATCCGGATGTGATCTATCGCACAGTGGAGGCAAAACTGCGCGCCATCGTATTGGAGATCGTGCGCGAACACGTGCGCGGACGTCCGATGCTGATCGGCACAACGTCGGTCGAATCCTCGGAACGGCTCTCGCTTCGACTCAAGGCGGAGCCTGTCCGCCGTTTATTGCAGATCGTCCTCGTCCGACACGTCTGGCTGCAGGCGAACAACCGCGAGGAGGATGGGCGCCTCATCCCCGAACTGGCGCAATTCATCGAACCGCTCGAAAAGATCACGCCCGACGCCCTGCGCAAATTCATCCAGCCGTTCGGGCTGACGAACATCAGTATCGAAGACCCATCCAACCTGCCGGTTATTCTTGACATCCTGCGGCTCGAGGAGCGCGACATAAACAGGCTCAAGTCGGTTCTGCAGGGCGGCGTTCCGCATCTGGTGCTCAACGCGCGCAAACACACCGAGGAATCGCAGATCATCGCGGGCGCCGGCGCATTCGGCGCGGTGACCATCGCCACCAACATGGCGGGCCGCGGCGTGGATATCAAACTCGGCGGCGAACTTGCCGAGGAAGTCATCGCGGCGGTCAACCGCGTCCTGCGAAAAGCGGGACATGAAAACCCGTTCGATATGACACTCGAAGAACGGCGTCAACTCCTGAAAAATGTTGATCCGTCCGATTACGGCATTTACGCGGGAGAGGTCAAACTCTTCCTGCAATATTTCGACGACATGGAACGCGTCAAGGAACTCGGCGGCTTGCACGTCATCGGCTCCGAGCGGCACGAAGCCCGCCGCATTGACAACCAGTTGCGCGGACGTTCCGCGCGTCAGGGCGACCCGGGCTCCTCGCGTTTCTACCTCTCGCTCGAAGACGATCTCATGCGGCTGTTCGGCGGCGACAGGGTCAACAGCCTGATGCAGACGCTAAAGGTGGACGACTCGCTCCCGCTCGAAGTTCGCATGGTCGGCAACATCATCGAAGGTTCGCAGCACCGCGTGGAGGGGTCCAACTTCGACGTCCGCAAGCACCTGCTCGAATACGACGACGTGCTCAACAAACAGCGCTCCCAGATCTACGGTCAGCGCGACCGCATCTTCGTGAAGGATGATCTAGGCGACGACGTCGAGGAGATGCTGGAACTGGAAGTGAGACAACGCGTGCAGATGGGACTGGCAGACGAAGAGGGTCTCTGGAAATTGATCGCCTGGCTGGAAGGCATTCAGCCGCCGTTCATGTCGGGCGGCCGCCTCTTCCCCAGTTTTGGCTTGTTCCTGTTGCTAAAAGAATTATCCAGCACTGATGCTTCGACAGGCTCAGCACAGGCTCTTCGACGTTCGACCTTAGACCTGATCAGCCGCGCCATCGAGGCAGAGAACGCGCATAACCTGCGCGCCATCGAAAGCATGATCGAGCGGGCGGAGGAAGCCTTCCACGCCCAGATCGATTCCCGCGAGGACTCACTCGACGCCTACTTCGAAAGTCTGCGCGACCGTGAGGACGAACCGCGTCCGCAAAAGATGCTGGAGGAGATCAACGCGATCACCGGCATGCAGATCAGGCTTTCCGGCGAACAACTCCGCCTGCTCGGCGAGGAACCGCGCGAGGCAAAGGAAGCCATCAGAAACATCATCACCGCGCAATTGACAGAGTTGTACGCAACGCGTTTGATCGCTTCGGTCGCGAACCGTGCCGGCGAATCGCTCGGTGAAAAATTCGAGGTCTCAGGCTGGGACGAGGCGGCGGATATGATCCTCGAAGCCGCGCGCAGCGCGCTGGAGCGCCGACGCGAACGGCTGGTTGGCGGGAACGGTCAGATCGGGCGCGATATTGACAACTTGATGCCGTCCCAGATTAATGACACGACCAAACTCCAATTGTTGCTTTCGCTTTCACAAGGCTCGCGCACAGCGTTCGACCAAAAGACGCACCGCCAGGTCCGGCAGGTCTTTACCCGCTTCAGTTACATTTTCCTGATCGCGCAACTGCTCGAGGGACGCGACGCCGATCAACTCACCGAGGAGGTATTGCAGCATCTCGATGCAGCCGAGGAGGCGCTGCGCTTCGCCATTGGCCAGAGCGAGCACCACCGTCTCGCCGCGAACGCGACCCGGCTGGCGGACTTTGGTCCTGCGGCGCGGAACGCTTTCGGAGAGGAGCGGCTCAATGAAGCGGCGGCAGGACTCGGGGAGTCTGATCGGGAGGCGTTGATCGAGTCCATCGGCAGGTATGCGCTGAACGAAGTCCGCAGGCATTTATTGTTGGGCGCCACGACCGAATTATGGGTGGACTATCTGACGCGCATCGAAGCATTGAGGGTTTCGATCAGCCTGGAGGCTTACGCGCAGCGCGACCCGCTGGTACAATATAAAACCAGAGCCTCTGAAATGTTCGCGCAATTGGTGGAGGATATTCGCGGGCTTGTGGTGAGTCGTGTCTTTGCCATCCAGCGAAGACCGGTGGAGATCACGCCGGTGGAAACAGCGGAGGTTCCTGAAACAACCCAGACCGCAAAAGCCGCGCAGTCGAACGGCGGCAAGAAAAGGAAACGGCGAAGACACTGACGCCTTAGAGGTATAGTGGAGAGAATCACCGCTTCGCTCAACGCGTACCGCGCCCTCCCAAAGGTGGAGTTGCATCGTCATTTGGAAGGTTCGCTCCGGCTGGATACCATGGTGGACATCGCGCGCCAGCATGGCATCACCATCCCTGCGGATGTACTGCGGCTGAGCACGCTCGTGCAGGTGCAGGACGAGGAAAAATTCACCTTCCAGAACTTCCTGGGCAAGTTCAATACACTGCGTTTGTTCTACCGCTCGCCCGACGTGATCCACCGCATCACGCGCGAAGCGGTGGAGGACGCGGCGAAGGACAACGTGAGGTATCTCGAACTGCGCTTCACGCCCGTCGCCTTGAGCCGCGCGGAACGCTTCCCCCTGCACGA
>CAYQOF010000091.1:0-11258 GCA_964419035.1 uncultured Anaerolinea sp.
GAGTTTGCTATTTGCCATCCCCACAAATCCTTTGCCGCTTCTTCCAATCCCAACTCCATCAACTTTTCGCGCGAAGGCTTGCCGGTTCCCGGATCCCAGCCGCGCGCTTCATAGTATGCAGACAACATTCCACGAATATCCGGCACAAAGCCTGCCGACCCGCCATCGGGGAAAGGCTCGAGCAGCGCTTTGGGTAATCTGTCGTTTCGCGCGGTCAACCCCAAGCGGTTGTTGATGGCGCGCTTGAGGTTCCAGGCGCGCTCGCCCGCCTTCATCATATCCCGCACGGACCAGTCCAGTCCGCATGCGGCGTTGATGAGGTTCACCTGCGTTTCGGGTTCGACGTTCGCAAAGATACACATCACGAGGGCGTTGAACACCGTGCGCCAGTCCTGATGCTTTGCGACATTGGCGGATTTTTCCGCCTGATCGTGACGGGAGAAAAATTCGATGCCGAGTTGTTCGTGCGTGTGACCCCAATCCACAAAGAAATAATCGGACTGGTTGTGGCATGCCCCGCGCGGACTGGTTGCATACGATAAAGCCATGCCCGATACGCCGCGTGGATCGTGATACGCGACCTCCAGTCCGTTCACCTGCACGGCTTCCTCTTCCGCGCCGAAATGCGCGCCGAAACGTTTTGCTCCCAGAGCGAGCAGATCACCGATCCCTTCGCGCGCGCCGGTCAATCGTACGAGTTCTTCGACCGCATCCACATCCCCCCATCTCAATTCGATGCCGTCTGTGTCTTCTTTTGTGATGATTCCCTTTTCATACAAATGAAACGCAAGACCGATGGTATTGCTGGCGCTGATCGTATCCATGCCATAACGGTCGCACAACTCGCCCAGATCCACGATCGCTTCGAGATTATCGTTCAACAGGTTTGCCCCAAACCCGACCATGGTTTCATGTTCGGGTCCCTTGCGTTTCATCGAATCGCCGGGCAGTTTCACCACGCGCCCGCAAGCGATCACGCATCCCTGGCACGCGCTCCGACCAACGAGGATGGATTCGGTCATCTTCGCGCCTGATACGCTATCCACCTCAGGGAACGAACCACTCGAAAAATATTTCACAGGCATCGCGCCTAGATATTCGACATAATTCGCCACACCGGCTGTACCCACCTCACGAGCAATCCGGGCTTCGTTGTCATCGCGCAGTCTGCGATTCGATTCGGAACGCAGCGTCTTGTATGTTGACAAATCGAACACCGGGATTTCATTATCGCCATGCACGGCGACCGCCTTGAGGTTCTTCGATCCCATCACCGCGCCCATGCCGGTGCGTCCCGCCATGCGTCCATGGTCGCACGTGATGGACGCGAACAGGACTTGTTTCTCACCCGCCGGTCCGATGACGCAGACGCGCGCGGACTTTTCTCCAATCTCCTCCTTGACCTTATCCTGCGTTGTGTACGTGTTCTGCCCCCACAAATGCGCCGCATTCCGGACCTCGACCCTTCGACTACGCTCAGGGCGGGTCCCGTCTCCGTTTATCCAGAGATAGACCGGCTCCGAGGCTTTTCCCGTGATCCACAAACCTTCGTAACCGGCTTTGCGGAGTTCGGGTCCCCAAAAGCCTCCAATGTTGGATTCCGCCCATAGTCCGGTGGCAGGTCCCTTTCCGCAGATGACGAAGCGTCCAGTCGTCGGGCCGGAGGTGCCTGTCAGGGGTCCCGTCATGAATAGCAGCGGCGCGTCCGATGAAAGCGGATCCAAATCACGAGACAATGACGTGTACAAGATTCGAGCGGCGAGCGAGGCGCCACCGAGGAAATCCCCTTCCCATTGTTTGGGAATCGCATATTCTTCTGTCTGCCCGGTGGTGAGGTTAATTTTGAGGATGGGCTGCATAGGCGCTCTTATCATTGCGAGGAACGAAGTGACGAAGCAATCTCCCTGCCGTGTTGGAGATTGCTTCGGGCTGTCGCCCTCGCAATGACATTACATGATCTCTGTCGTCACTTCCTGCGCCACACGGACGAAATCCAGCACGGTCGGCACGTTGCGCATCATGTATCCCATGCTTCCCTTCACCTTCAGTTTGCTCGTCATCATGGCAGTCATGGGATTCAATTTGCCGCTCAGGATTGCAGTAATGTCCTTATAGGTTGCGGTCAGGGTAAAAGCGGGGTTTGGGTAAGACTCGGGCTGAGGCTTGTACTCCACTTTTCGGCATTTACCATGCCAGAGGTCCAGATAGAACGTGAGTTGTTCCCTGAGATTTCCCTCCGGCTCGATGAAAAAGAACAGGTCGCCTTCCCAGTTTTTGGCGAGCCCGGCATATCGCTCGTCGGTGTTCAATTTTGCTTCGAGCCCCTTCAACCATTCCTCGCTCGGAAAAATAGCCGCCATACGAACCTCCATATTTTGATGATTCAATTTTACACCAGACTTTCAGAGGAGTTCATTCACAACTCTTGCATAATTGCCCAAAATAGTCTATCCTTAAGCTGTGAGACACGCCAATCCATCGTCTCATGGCAACCAGAACAGTTGCCTCAAATCCATTCTTTCCCGGAGGAGAATATGAAAAAACTGTATAACGTGTTGGTCGCGGGCATCATCGCCGCGCTCTTGCTCGCCGCCTGTGGAGACGGAGGCGGGCAGGCGGATAACCTGCTGGACGCGATCAAGGACCGCGGGTACGTTCTGGTCTCCACCGACCCAAACTACGAACCCCAATCCTTCCTCAACACCGCAGGCAAACGCCCATCGGATACAAAATGTCCCTCTGACGCCCTGACCACCGCCGAAATGCAGGGCTTTGATGTGGACGTTGCCACTGCGATCGGCAGCGCGCTGGGCGTCGAGACCTGCTTTGCCACGCCGGACTGGGACATGATCACGGCCGGCAATTGGGCGGACAAATGGGATATCAGCGTCGGTTCGATGACCATCACCACTGCCCGCCAGCAGATCCTCAACTTCAGTGTCCCCTATTACTACACCCCCGCCGTCATCGCTGTGCGCGCGGACTCGGGATTGACCACCCTTGCCGACCTGGACGGAGAGGCGCTCTGCGTCGGTTCCGCCACGACCTATGATCAGTGGTTGAACAAAGACTTCGAAGGTCTCGGCTTGCCTGAAGCCTCCATTTATGCCCAACCGCCCGCCAACGTGAAGGTCGTTCCGCTCTCGACCGACCAGGAATGCGCACAGGCAATCGCTGCCGGGCGCAAGGACTTCGTCGGTTACGTGACCTCCGAAACTGTTGTCAATGCCAATCTTGCGGCGGGCTTCCCGGTCGTGAAACTCGGCTCGGCAGTCTACTCTGAAGACCTCGCCGCAGCGGTGGATAAGGGCGCCAGCCTGCCCACCGATACATTCCTCGCGGAAGTGAACCGCGTCATCACCCAAATGCACACTGACGGCACACTTTCCGCGCTCTCGATCAAATGGTTCGGTGAGGATCTAACCCAGGCTCCCAACTAGTAAAAAAAAAGGCACAAAACAGGGAGGCAGGCATTTTCTGCCTCCCTGTTTTGCAAATTCGCGAAAGGAACCCCTCGGTCATGAGCGCCGCCACTCCAACAGAATTGGGAGCGCAAAAGTCGCACGTCGAAATGCTCCATGAAGAGCATTTGCGCCGTGAGCGCCAATTCAGCCGAAATGTCAACTTATGGTGGGGAATATTTTTCCTTGTCCTTGTTTTTCTTTTCAGTGGACAGAGTTTCCTGGGGTTCAAGACCATCGGACTCAATCTGGACTTCATCCAAAGAAACCTGCCTTACATTGCAGGTGGATTGGGACAGACGCTGCTGGTCTCCTTCCTTTCGATCACGCTGGCGACTCTCCTTGCCCTGCTCGCTGCGCTGGCGCGCCTTTCCAGGATCTCGCTTTTCTACGCGCTCAGCACATTCTACGTTTCACTGATCCGCGGCACGCCGCTTTATCTGCAGATATTTTTCTTCTTCCTGGCGCTGCCACAACTGGGCATCGTCCTGAAAGGCTTGTATGCGGGCGTCATCGCGCTGGGGCTGAACTATGGCGCTTATATGAGCGAGATCTTCCGCGCCGGACTTGGCTCCGTTGGCAAGGGTCAGCGCGAAGCAGCAATCGCCATCGGCATGACCCCCTGGCAAACCATGAGACGCGTCGTACTTCCCCAGGCATTGCGCTTCGCCATCCCGCCCATCGGCAATGACTTTATCGCGATGACCAAGGACTCGGCGCTCGTCGCCGCGACCGGTTTCGTGCACGAGATCATGTGGCGGGCAACGCGGGTGGGACGCGCACAATTCAACAACCTGGAAGCCCTCATCATGGCGGCACTCTTCTACTGGGTCATGACCATCATGCTGACCTACATTCAGGGCATCATCGAGGCTCGCCTTTCCAAAGGAGACCGCTGATATGGCGCCCATCGTCAAAATTTCCAACCTCGATAAATACTTCGGTTTGCTCCACGTCTTGAGGAATGTATCCATCGAAATCCAGCCGCGTGAGGTGGTCTGCCTAATCGGGCGGAGCGGCTCCGGCAAAAGCACGTTATTGAGGTGCATCAACTTTCTCGAAGACCCCTCTCGTGGGACAATCGAAGTGGACGGCATAAAGGTCGAAATTAAAAATGGGGCCGTCAGGGAACACCGCCAGGCGATCCACGAGATCCGCTTGAAAACCGGCATGGTCTTTCAGGAGTTCAACCTGTTCCCTCACATGTCTGTGCTGGAAAACGTGATCGAAGGACCCGTCACCGTCAAGGGCATGGACCGCGCCCAGGCGATTGCCCTGGCGGAGGAGAACCTCGACAGCGTTGGCTTGCTCTTCAAGAAGGACGAATATCCCAACCGCCTGTCCGGCGGGCAAAAACAACGCGTCGCCATCGCGCGCGCATTGACGATGCAGCCCAAAGTCATGCTCTTCGACGAGCCCACATCCGCGCTCGATCCCGAGTTGATCGGCGAAGTATTGAACGTGATGAAAAAGGTTGCAAAAGACGGTATGACCATGCTCGTCATCACGCACGAGATGGGTTTCGCCCGAGAAGTTGCAGACCGCGTGCTGGTCATGGCAGACGGCGAGATCATCGAAGACGCAAAGCCTGAAAACCTCTTCAGCAAACCCAAAGACCCGCGCACAAAGGCATTGATCGAACGTTATCGTACCGGGGAAAGATGACATGCCGCTTGCGATCACCCGCCAGGTCAGCCCGCGCTTCAATGAATGCGAGATCACCCACATTGACCGCACGCCGATCAATATGAATGTCGCCCGCGCGCAGCATCACAAATATGTGAACGCGCTCCGCGAACTGGGCTGTGACGTGATCGAACTGCCAGCCGAGGCGGATTTGCCAGATTCGGTCTTCGTCGAGGACACGGCATTCATCCTGCCCGAAGTTGCGGTCATTGCCAACCCGGGGGCTGACTCCCGAAAACCCGAAACGGATTCCATCATCCGGGCATTGTCGCCGCTAATCAAACTTGTCCGCGTCCACGAACCCGCCGCGCTGGATGGCGGCGACGTGCTGGCGCTGGGAAAAAACATCTACGTGGGATTATCCACGCGCAGTAATCAAGCCGCGGTGGATCAATTGAACGAACTGCTCGGCGAATCCGGATACACAGTCACAGGCGTCGAGATGCGCGACTGCCTGCACTTGAAAACAGCCGTCACACGCGTGGGCGATAAAACCCTGCTCATCAACAAGAACTGGGTGGATACACGTCACTTCGAGGAATATGACTGGATCGAAGTGGATCCATCCGAACCATTCGCGGCAAACTGCCTGCCCATCGGAGACAGGATCATCTTCCCTGCCGCGTTCCCAAAGACGCGCGCCAAACTCGAAGCGCGCGGGTACAAGGTCAGGCAGGTTGCCCTGGATGAACTCGCAAAAGCCGAGGGCGCGGTGACCTGCTGCAGTTTGATCATTGAAAATTAAACGGGATCAGTTTCCCCTGAGTTTGAATCGGATTGTTTTCCATGATGTTACGCACCGTCCCGAAGGCTTGCTTGCAGTTCAGGCTTGATTCAAGAAAGCCTTCGGGACGTTCTGCCTAAGGTGAGTCACCCAATAAAAAATCCCCGAAACCAAATCGGGGATTTTTGCTGGGAGGTGTGCGCTGGAGAGGACTTGAACCTCCACGCCTTGCGGCACATGGCCCTCAACCATGCCTGTCTGCCAATTCCAGCACCAGCGCCAGGCACGGCGTATTATAATCTGCCTGCCTTGATTGTCAAGCAAACGCTCTCAGCGGGTCTGAGACCCGCCGAGAGCATACTACCGAGGAGAAAACATGATCCGAATCGTCGTAGATGCAATGGGGAGCGATAATTACCCGACGCCCGATGTGGAGGGCGCGGTGATGGCGGCGCGTGAATACGGAGTGGAGATCATCCTGACGGGCGACGCATCGAAGATTCAGCCGATCCTTGATTCCGTTGGTGGAGCGGGTCTGCCCATACGCGTCGTCCACGCGCCCGAGATGCTGACGATGCACGACAAGGGCGAAGACCTCGTGATGAAAGCGCGCCACAGGGACGCGCAGAACTCGATGGCTGTCGGCTATGACCTCGTGAAAAGCAGCGAAGCAGACGCGTTCGTCACGGCGGGCAACACGGGCGCGGCGATGGTGACCGCGTTGTTCAGGCTCGGTCGCATCCGCGGCGTGGATCGTCCCGCGCTGGCGCCTCCCTTCCCTACAGCGACGGGATATTGCATCATTCTGGACATTGGGGCAAACCCTGATTGCAAGCCTGAGAATCTTTTGCAATTCGGCATTATGGGGAGCGTGTATGCGGAACGAGTACGTGGAGTGAACAAGCCGCGCGTCGGCTTGATCTCGAACGGCGAGGAGGCAGGCAAGGGAAGCGAATTGGTCAAGGCGGCGTACCCGTTGCTCGAAAAAGCAAACCTGAACTTCATCGGCAACGTGGAGGGCAAGGAGATCTTCAACGGTCACACGGATGTTGCCGTGACGGACGGATTTACAGGAAACGTTCTGTTGAAATCAACCGAGGCGGTTGCCAAGTTAATCATCGAGAAGGTTCGCGAGTCCATCAAAGGCGGAGGTCCGCTGGCGCTGCTGGGCGGCGCGCTCGTCCGTCCTGCGATGGGCAAAGTCCGCAAACTGCTCGATCCATCCGAAGAAGGCGCGGCGCCCCTGCTCGGCGTGAACGGACTGGTCTTCATCGGTCACGGCAGGTCGGACGCCGTCGCCATCAAGAACGCGGTGCGCGTGGCGAAGGAGGCGGTCGAGTCGAAGGTGCTGGACGCGATGAAATCCGCCATCGAGGAAAGTTTGAGGAAATAACTCTCGCCGCGAAGACGCGAAGAACACAAAGTTTTCTTCTTTTTTTCTTTGAATCTTCGCGCACTCCGCGCCTTCGCGGTTAAAAAGGTATTCATGAAAATCATCAAAAACGAAACGCTCATCAAACGCAATGGAAAGATCGGTCAATGGACCAGTCTCGCCGCGCTGGCTGTGCTGGGCTTGGGCATGTACATCTCCTTTACCCGTACAGACCTGTTCATCTACTCGGTCGCCGCATTACTGATCGGTTTTACTTTGACGCAGATCGGCATGTACATGGGCAACCGCTACGGGCGCAGTCCGCGCCTCGACGAAAAACTGGATGCGGGACTCAAGGGGTTACCGAATGAATTCGTCATCTACCACTACATGGCACCCGCTTCGCACCTGCTCGTCGGTCCCGCAGGGATTTGGATCCTCATGCCCTACCACCAGCGCGGACAGGTTGTCTATAAAAAGAATCGCTGGCGCATGAGCGGAGGCGGGTTCCTGCAAGGATACATGCGCATCTTCGGACAGGAAAATCTGGGACGGCCCGATCTTGAAATCGAAGACGAGATCAATGCCCTCAAGAAACGCCTCGCGAAGCACATGGAAGAGACAGAGATTCCCAACATCAATGCGCTGATGGTCTTCACCAGCGACAATATCGAGATCGACGCGGACGAGGCGCCCATCCCTGCGCTGAAATTGAAGCAGATCAAGGATTTCATCCGGCAGAAGGCAAAGGAAAAACCGATCGGTCAGATGCAGCTCGCGGCGGTGAAAGACGCGCTGCCGAAGTAATCCTCCAATCTCAGGCAATCTCCAGTCTCCAATCTCTATTCTCCGTGCGAGACTGGAGACTGGGCGCCTTAATTCATGATACACTTGTTCTATTATGCAATCAATCGTAGCCATAGACATCGAAACGACGGGACTCAACGACGAGCGCGACGCCATCATCGAGATCGGGGCGGTAAAGTTCAAGGGTCACCGCGTGGAGGACGAGTGGACGTCGCTGATCAACCCAGGCAGGCACGTTCCTGAGTTCATCACGGGACTCACAGGCATCAGCGATGTAGAGGTGCGTCACGCGCCACGGTTGCGTGACATCGCGCACGAACTCGAAGCCTTCGTCGGCAACGCGCCCGTGGTGGGACATAACATCCGCTTCGATCTTGGTTTCATCCAAAAGCAGGCGGGGATATTGCAATACAACGAAGTCATTGACACGTATGAACTTGCGTCCGTTTTGATGCCGACGGCGAGCCGATACAACCTCGGCGCGTTGGGAAAACAACTCGGCATTTTGCTCCCCGCCACCCACCGCGCCCTCGACGATGCAAAGGTCACGATGGCGGCATTCAATCGGCTGTTCGAGTTGGCGCGTGAACTGCCGCTCGATCTGGTCGCGGAAATTGTCCGCTTGAGCGAGCCGATTGAATGGGATGCAGGCTGGATCTATCAGGAAGTTTTGCGGGCGCGGGCAAAAGAGGGGATTCAGGCAAAGAAAGTCAAGAAGAAGGAAAGCCCCGCTTGGCGCGAGGATTCCAAGTTCCCGCCGCTCGGCAATCCCGATAAACCTGTTCCATTAAACACTGATGCGGTCGCGTCCATCCTAGAATACGGCGGTCCGTTCTCGCAATACTTTGAATCATTCGAACAGAGACCCGAACAAGTGGCAATGATGCGCGCCGTATCGGATGCGCTTTCGTATGACAGGCATCTGATGGTCGAGGCGGGCACGGGCGTGGGAAAAAGCTTCGCGTACCTCGTACCCGCCGCGTTGTTCGCGCTGCAAAACAACACGCGCGTCGTCGTCTCCACGAACACGATCAACCTGCAGGACCAACTCACGCAACGCGATCTCCCCAATTTGAGTCAGGCGCTGAATCTCGATTTTCGTTTCGCCGTGTTGAAGGGACGCTCGAATTATCTCTGCCCGCGCAGATTGGAGAACATGCGTCATTACGGTCCGCGCACGGCGGATGAAATGCGCGTGCTGGCAAAGGTCATGGTGTGGGGGCTCAACAATTCGAGCGGGGATCGGAGCGAGATCAATCTCACGGGTCCGACCGAGCGCGAGGTGTGGATTCGATTGTCGGCTGAGGATGATGCGTGCACGACCGAAACGTGCATCAAGCGCACAGGCGGCGCGTGTCCCTTCCACCGCGCCAAGACCGCGTCGCAATCTGCCCACGTACTGGTCGTCAACCACGCGCTGCTTCTATCGGACGTCGCAACGGGGAGCAAAGTCCTGCCCGAGTATTCGCGCCTGATCGTTGACGAGGGACATCATCTCGAAGCCGCGACGACCAACGCACTGTCGTTCAAATTGAATCAATATGATTTGGAACGCATGATGAAGGAGGTGGGCGGATCGAACGCTGGCGTGCTGGGACGCCTGCTCGGCGAGACCCACGATGCGCTTCGCCCCGCGGATTTCGGCCTGCTTCAGCAAAAGGTCAATCGCGCCACCGACATGGCGTTCCGCATCGAACAGATGAACCGCGAGTTCTTCAATGTTCTTGGTGAATTTGCGCGACAGCAACGCGAAGGACAGCCGCAATCGAATTACAACTGGCAGGCGCGCATCCTGCCCTCCACGCGGACACTGCCCTACTGGGACGAAGTGGAAATGGCATGGGACGCCACCGGCGAGACTTTACGCAATTTGCTCATCGCGCTCTCTGAGGTCTACAAGGCGGCGTCCGAGTTATACGCGGAGGGGCACGATAATCTCGAAGACGTGATGGGCGACATCAGCAACGTGGCGCGCAGGCTGACCGAAGCTGAAGCCAACATCACAGGCATGATCAGCAAGCCTGTAAACGGAGTGGTCTACTGGATCGAAGTACAACCAAGCGGAAACCGGTTATCACTGAACGCCGCGCCGCTGAGTGTAGCGTCGCTGGTCGAAAAATATCTATGGCACGAAAAACGATCCGTGATCCTCACCTCTGCCACATTGACCGCGCACGGCGAATTCCAATATCTGCGCAACACCCTCGGCGCGGACGAGGCGGACGAAATGCAACTCGGCTCGCCCTATGATTACGAGAATGCGGCGCTGCTCTACATCGCCAACGACATCCCCGAACCGAATGCGCAGGGATTCCAGCAAATCCTTGACCGCACACTCATCAACACCGCCAAAGCCACAGGCGGACGGATGCTCGTGCTGTTCACGTCCTACACTTCATTGAAGAAGACCGCGCAAGCCATCACCGGTCCGCTGGCGCGGGAGGAGATTTACGTCTACGAACAGGGCGATGGTGCCTCGCCAAACGCGTTACTCGAGTCATTCAAAGCCACCGAACGCGCGGTATTACTCGGAACCAAGTCTTTCTGGGAGGGCGTGGACGTGCCGGGCGAATCGCTCTCAGTGGTTGTCATCACCAAGCTGCCCTTCGATGTCCCCACCGATCCATTGATCGCGGCGCGTTCCGAAATGTACGAAGACTCGTTCAATCAATACTACCTTCCCGAAGCAATATTGAAATTCCGTCAGGGATTCGGCCGCCTCATCCGCACCCAGTCCGATAGAGGCGTGGTCGCCATTCTCGATCGCCGCGTGCTGACCAAGCAATACGGGAGGCTGTTTTTGGAGTCACTGCCTCCCTGCACCGCGCGGCAGGGACCTGTGTCGAACCTCCCGCGCGAGGCGGGGAAGTGGTTGGAATAAGAACAGACCTCAACATCCCGCATCAATCCCTCACAAGCATCTTCCTCCGCTTCCTCAAATTTGGCTTGCTCGCCTGGGGCGATCCCTTCGCGCAGATCGCCATGATCCGCCAGGAACTCGTGGAGGAGGAAAAGTGGATCACGCGCGAACGCTTCAACCGTGTCCTTGCCGTGTATCAGGCGTTGCCGGATCCGGAGGCGCACGAACTATGCGTGTACTTTGGAATGATCGCGCGCGGGACTCGGCTTCATGCTCCCCGGCTTCGCGCTGATGTTCGCGCTCTCGTGGTTCTACGTCACGTATGGGATCAACACGCCGCTCCTCCAG
>CAYQOF010000092.1:0-4118 GCA_964419035.1 uncultured Anaerolinea sp.
CTGCAATTCACCGTGCCGTACTTGATCTCATTCTCCCTGATCGCCTATCTTAACCATGCCGGGAAATCCTTCGGAATGTCCTCCTGACTACCGCTTTCTGTAAATGATCACACCATCGGTTTCGTATGCAACGTCAAATTGCCCATCCGCGCGCATGGATTCAACGAAATAAGGAAAAGTGCGCTCGGCATCGAGCGGGACGCAATTATTCACGCGCAAGATCCTTGAAACGTAAACGTAGTCGTATTCCGAAGGATTGATGGTTTCGTCAAGGCATGAAGAATCTTCGTCCATGCAAGCCTGCACGCCATAGGTATCCTTGACGAACGTGTTGAAATTCTCCCCCTCGGTCCATTCGGTGCCTTGAACGGTGTATAAACTTCTTCTGCCTGTCAACGCGGGGAACCACTCCAAAACCGAGTCGCATGAAACAGATGTCGTGCCGGACAATACCAGAAAGCGCGCATCGCCCGGGGTGTTCCGACCCACCCATTCCATCGCGTCACGATCCGGCGGATACAAGGTTGCATTGGAGAGTCGAAAACCGAATTGATACGTGGAAAACAAGAGGTAGAGCAATACGTAGAGGAATACATTACGCTCGGCTCCAGTGACGTGATCAGGCTTTTCCGCATCCCTCCCAGCCGACGCCTGCAACGCGGGGAAAATGACCTGCGCCAAGCCGATTGCGGCGAGCATTGCCAGCGGGATCGCGGCTGGACCCGCCGCGCTGCGTCCCTCCACGAAGAAGGGAATCGCCATCCATAACGGGAGCAGGTAGTCCCTGCGGACGAGGCGGTGGGCGATCCCGATCAAGCCGAGGACCGCGATGAACGTCGCGTACGTCTCCTCCGTGAACACGAAGAAGAGGAGATGAAAGACCGCGAGCGCTTTCGCGCCGGTCGCCGCGGCGTTGAAGAGAGGCTCGACCCCATGATAACGAATGACCGTCATCCACCAGGGAGACGTGACGAGGAGAACGATCATGCCAACGAGGATCGAATTGATGAACGCCGTCCGCTTGCGGGACAGCATGAGCCACAGAAAGATCGCGGAGACGAACGTATGCACCGCCGCTTCGGGATGACTCATCACCGCCAGCCCGCCAAAAAGACCCGCCCAGAGAATATCGGCGCGGCGATTCTCCTCGTAGAGGCGTATGACAAATGCCAGCGTGAGCAGCATGAAGAACTGACCCGGGCTGCGCGTGAGACCGCCTCCCATCACAAACCACGATAGAGCGCGGGGCATCAGCGCGAAGAACAAGGTGGATAACGCGGCAATATATTTGTTCTTCAACAAACGCAGCGCCAGCCAGTAGAACGCCGGCACCGAGAGCGAGGCGAAGAAAGCAGGCACGAAACGCATGACATCCGTCGTTTCCATGCCGAAGAGGTCAGCCGCCAGCCTGCCGAGATAAAACCCGAGAGGCGGATACGCAAACGGGATATCGAGTTGATTGTAGGTAGTGAACGCGGGCAAACGATAATTGCCGGCTTTCAGGTCATCCACCATGACAGCGAACATGCCCCCGTCGTTGATCGCGAAACCAGCCAGCAGGGTCGGGTTGAAGCGCATGAACGCGCCGAGCGCAATGGCAAGGAGGAGGATCAGTGTTGACCACTCGTCGCGCGTGATGGACTTTTTCATGATCCGCCCTACATCACCGCATCAAGCATGATCGCCAGGAAGATGAACACCAGATATGTACTCGACCACTTGTACATGCGCCAGGCAACTTTGTTCCCGCCTTGTTTCCACACCGCCCAGGCGGCATAGATCAACGCGCCGCCCAGGACAAGAGAAGAGACGAGATAGACCGTCCCTGCGAGGTCAAGAAGGGGAAGCAGCAGCGTGACGATCACCAACTGGATGGTGTAAACCAGGATCTGCCTGCGGGTCTCCATCTCGCCGCGCACGACCGGCATCATCGGCACGCCCGCATTTTCATAATCCTTCATGCGGACGATTGCCAGCGCCCAGAAATGCGGAGGCGTCCACATGAAGATGATGGCAAACAGGATCCACGCCGTCCAATCAAGATAGCCGGTCGCGGCGGCATAACCAACCATGGGAGGAATTGCCCCCGCCCCGCCGCCGATGACGATGTTCTGCACGGTCGCTTTTTTGAGCCACAGGCTGTACAGGAACACGTAATAAACGATCCCCGCCAGCGAGAGCAAAGCCGCAAGCGCGTTCACGAAACAAGCGAAGATGTAATAACTGATCAGCGACAAACCCAGACCGAACGCCAGACCCTCCGCGTCCGTCAATCGCCCATCCGCCAGCGGACGTTTTGCCGTGCGCTGCATGTTCCTGTCGAGTTCGCGGTCAATGAACTGATTCAGTGCGCTCGAGCCGCCTGCCGCCAATGCGCCGCCGAGCAGTGTCCATATCGTCAGTGAAAAGGGGGGCCATTCCCTTGCTCCGGCGACCAGCCCGCCGTACGTGGTGATCAGCAGCAAACCGACGATCAACGGCTTGGATAAGGCAAAGAAATCCTTCGCGCGCTGACGAGTATTGAGTACAACCGGCGCATTTTCTTCCGTGACCAGAACGCCGGAAGCGTACGTCAGCAAAATCAACGAAACCCACAAAGCAACGGTTGTCAACGTGTGCAAATACATAAGATGCGACGGATAAGCCTGCGTCACCTGGATCGCGCCAACCAGCGCCTGCCCGAAGAACATCACCGCCAGAATCGTCGTGAGCGGCAGGATCACGCGCTGTCCGCGTTGTTCCCTCCACGCTCTGCGGAATACGACCAGCATCAGAATCGACGCCAGCCCCGCAAGCGAAATGTGTGCGAGTTTCCACCAGCCCAACGGCGCGCTTGGAACACACAGGGGCCAGCCAATGCAAAATGCCCACGCCCCTGTCAGCGTTACGATGCGTCCGACGACGGTCAACGCAAACACGGCAATAAACAACGCAAGCGCCCAGCGCGTAAAAGAGGATTTGAGCGAATATCTCATCGAGAGTCGGTTCCCTGTTTTTTCAAATAGAACGGATAACCCAAAAATAAAATCGCCGCAAACGTGAACCACTGCAAAGCATAGCCAAAGTGAGGTCCTTCGGTTAATTCTATCTCAGGTTGGAACGGAATCGGCGGGATGGCGTCCGTTTCGTCCACGTTGGGTTGAATATAAACGGTCAATGCGGGATATGGAAACTGGAGGATGATGCGCGCGAGATCGGCATTGTTCCAGATCTCGAGCCTCGCTCCGTTTTCAGGCAGCGCATCTGCGACTCCGCCGAAGGCTGGCTTGGTCTGCCCAAGCCTGATCTGCCCCGTAACCGTGACCATGCCCGGCTCGTCGTACTTGCGCCAATCCGCAGGCGCGGAATTGCCGTCAGCGGGGATCCAGCCGCGGTCAACGAGGACAGCCGTCCCCCGGAAAAGAAGCGGAGTCAGCAAATGGTATCCGGGCTGGCTTCCGTAATACCGATTGCGGATCGCGATCTGATTCTCGAAATTGTACTCCCCGGTCACCTTCACCGACCGCCACTCCATTTCATCGAGCGAATCCAGCAGTGATTGATTCAGATCCAGGGTTGGCAATGCGCGCATGGTTTCGACTTGCGCGTTGAAGGCGCGGCGTCCCTCGAGCCGATCCAACTGCCAGATGCCAAGCCGGACGCACACAGCGGTCCCAAGAAACACGAGCAGGGTGGTGAACAGCCATCGGCGCTGGAACATCCTAAGCAGAAGCATTTTCGTTCTTCCGCACAGGCAGAATAAAACTGTATAACGCGATCAACACGCCCATCGGAAGCCCCGCGTACAGGATGCCATACAAGCGCGTACCGGGCGTCAGCGGCTGGCGCACGTCGAGACCGAAATAACTGCCGGGCTGGAAACTGCACTCGTAGGCAAAGTTTGCCTCCTGGTTCAGCGACAACTGCGCGGTCGAATTGGCGGGAATCCACAATTGCCCGAGTTTGTGATCCACCACATCGTCGTTGCGGATGACGAGCGTATCGCCAACCACAAAGACCTGGTTTTGGGGAATTGAGGGCGGCTGTTCGCCGCGCGCCACCTGTTCGGCTGTACCTTGCGGAATGATCAGTTCGACCATCTGCGGAGGGCGCGCGGTCTCGCGCAGGAAAATGAACGT
>CAYQOF010000092.1:4218-11202 GCA_964419035.1 uncultured Anaerolinea sp.
CCGCGCGGGACCGCCACTTCCTTCTGCATTTGCATCTCCATCGTATCGCCGCCATGCGACATGGTCATGTGCAGTTCGACCGCCGAGGCAATCTCCGCATCGGCGGAGAGCAGCACATCCGCTTCGCCTGCGCCGTTCTCGATGACAAAGTACGCCGCCCCGTTCCCGCCGCTAATGGCGGGACGCGCCCACGCGTCCTCCACTTCCAATTCGCCGGAAGACGGCTGGCACGCAACCAGAAACGTAGTGAGCGCAATGAAAAACAATTTTCTTGTGAACATTGAACCCATCCCGTTTATCTCAATATCAATTTCAAATCATGCACAATATCCTCCACCGGCACATCGAAACCGAACGATACGCGCATATTCCCATCGCGGTCAATCATCGTCACGCGCGCGGTATGGTTGATGAGATAGCCGGCGGCGGAGGTTCCCTCCACGATCTCGCGAAACACCCCATAATCCTTCCATACTTTTTCCAGTTCGGGCTCCGTCCCGCTCAAGCCGATGAAGCCCTGGTTGAAATGATTGACATACCCCTGGACGCGTTCCGGCGTATCGCGTCCGGGATCTACAGTGACGAACACGACCTGCATCTGTGACGCTTTTTCCTCGCCCAATTTTCCCAGCGCCTGGTTGAGTTGCCCCAGCGTGGCGGGACAGATATCCGGGCAGGAGGTATACCCAAAGAACAACAGGACGACCTTCCCCCGCATCTCGCCCAGCCGGAAACTGCTTCCGTTATCGCGGGTTAACACAATCTCCGGCGCCGGCGGATACGGCTCAACGTACGCCGTACCACGAAAACCGGGAGGACTCCCAAATAGGAATACACCCAAAGCCACCGCCCCGATGAGAAGGAAGGATACAACACCGACCAAAAGAGTTCTTTTATCCATGTCATTTCCTGAATTTTTTATCTGTCAGAGACCATCTTAATCATACACCTAAAAGTCGGGGCGACCAGCACTGGTCGCCCCGACTTTGGTTTTCTTATTGCCTTCTTAAACATGGTTTCCCGGCGCTCTACAAACGCGCGTAATGGGCATTCTCTAACGCCGGATTTACGCTAGAGAGCGTAATCCACGCGAGCGTTATACCGCCGTGCCGATCAAATACAACGCCGGGTAGAAGAAGATCCACACCACGTCCACGAAGTGCCAGTAGACCGCCGCCGCTTCGACGGGATAGTGTTTCTCGTCGTAAAGCCCGCGCCTGCCATTGACCCATACGATCGCAAGCAGGATCAATCCCGTCAGCACATGGAAGGCGTGCATGCCGGTCATCATGAAGAACGCCGCGCCGGCAGCGCCGGAGGTGGGCTTCAACAGTTCAGTCCCGGGCGGTTCGCCGAACAGGGCAAGGACCGCCTGGGCGACCGCGGGAATGGCATGCCACTCGATCAGCACCACACCCAGCAGGAACGCAAGGCCCAGGATGAAAGTGATCATCGTATTCTGCAAGAATCCCTTGCGGTTGCCGTTCTGCAAATGGACCTCGCCGCGATTCATGAAGAAGGATGAAACAAGCAGAACCACCGTCACGAACAAGCCGAGCGCCTGGTTCAAGTGCGGCCGCGTCATCCCAAGCAGGTTCATGCGCATGACCATCAACCCGCCGAAGACGAACGCATCAGAAACAAGGAAGAGCCACAAACCGATGCGATTCGTGCCGGATTTGTAGGCGTAGGAATGCTCATCGCCCTCCCGCTCCTCGTTCAATTTGTAAATGTGCATGTAGTAGTAGACGACCAACGCGGCTTTTACGAGCGCGACCACCACCAGCAGCGTCACGGACTCGAAGGTCACCGCGACGAAGAACTCGAGCGCGGTCAATACAGCCAGGTAAATGAAGATGAACACGCCCTGGCTCAACATGGAGGACTTGCCTTGTTTGTGCGCCATTACTTTTGCTTCCTCCCCTTAGTGTTTGCCCTTGGCGGGCATGAATTCGACGTATTTGGTGCCGGGCAACCCGTAATCATACGGCTCGCCAACCACCTCGAACGGCACCGGGTAATTATGAGCGGGCATCGGGGATGGAACCAGCCATTCCGGAGAACGCGAATTCCACACATTGCCCTCCGCCTTTTCGCCATGCTTGATGCTGTGGAAGAAATTGATGAAGAAGATCAGCACCGAGAGGGCGATTGCAAAGCCGGCAATGGTCAGGATGAGATGCGTGAAATCGAAACCGAGCGCGGGATCGTAGTCCGCGATGCGGCGGCGCATCCCGAGCAGACCGATGCGCATCATGCCGAAGGTCAGGATCAGGAACGAAGGCGTCATCAGCCAGAAATGCACCTTGCCCCAGAACTCGTTCATGCGGCGGCCGGTGGCTTTGGGGAACCAGTAGTAGATCGCGGCGAAGAACGGGAAGACGAACCCTCCGAAGATCGTATCGTGGAAGTGACCGACGATGAAGTAGGTGTCGTGCAGGTGCAGGTCAACTGAGATGGTCGCATTGGGGGGACCGGTCAGACCGCCCAGTAAAAAGACAAAGATCGCTCCCAACACGAAGAGCATCGGGGTGGGCGTTGTGATCTTCCCCTGCCAGAGTGTGGCAACCCACGAGAAGAACTTGACGCCGGTCGGCACAGCCACGAGCAGGGTACTGTACATGAACGGCACGCGCAGGTATTCGTTCATGCCGGAGGTGAACATGTGATGCGCCCATACGAGAAAACCGACCAGCGCAATGCCAAGCGACGACATCGCCACCCAGCGATACCCGAACAACGGCTTGCGGACGAAGACCGGCAAAAGCTCGGAGATCACTCCTAGGCCGGGAAGAACAAAGACGTATACTGCCGGATGCGAGTAGAACCAGAAAAGATGCTGGAAGAGCACGGGGTTCCCGCCCTTCGCCGGGTCGAAGAAGCCCATGCCGAACAAACGCTGGAACATGACCAGTTGGAACGAAAGACCGATCAACTGTGTGGCGGTCAGCGCGATAAGCGAGGTCGCCACCGAAGCCCAGACGAAGATCGGCAGACGCATGGCGGTCATGCCTTTGGCGCGCATGCGCAGGATGGTCGCGATCACGTTCAACGCGCCGAGGATGGACGACCATCCCGCAGTGAACACGCCGAGGAAGAACATCTGCATTCCCACGGGCGCGCGCGCCGAAAGCGGAGGATATCCCGTCCAGCCGGTGTCGAAACCGCCCAGTATCAGCGAGAGAAGCATCAACACCGAGGCAGGGACAGCGATCCAGAAGGCGAAGGCGTTCAGACGCGGGAAAGCCATGTCATGCGCGCCGACCAGCATCGGCACGGCATAATTGATGATGCCCGAAATTCCCAGCAGGATCGAAATGATCATGATCATGCCGTGCAGGGACATCAGGGTGTTGTAGAGTTGCGGTCCGTTCTGCCCGAAAAGGCTCATCTCCACGTTCAGGAATTGCAAGCCGGAAGCCGCGAGTTCCATGCGGAAGATCAAGGCAAACAGCCCGCCCACCGCGATCAGGAACAACGCGGTCACGGTGTATTGAATGCCGATCACCTTGTGATCGAGCGAGACACCGAAAAATTTCTCCCAGCCCGGTTCGTCCTCGTGGAACTCCGGCGTGTCAATCCCGCGCGCCCACTTGACCCAGTCAGCCATCACGCCCACGCCGAACAGGAACGATATCACACCTGTCAACGCGCCGAAGACCCAGGCTGGCTCGGTGAAGAAAAACTTCCCGAACAGGCTCAGCCCCATCAGGGCGCGGATGCCGGTGACAAAGAATCCGCCAACGAATGTTCCTGCCACCTGGAACACAAGACCGCGCGTGATACCGCGATAGCCGTAGATCCCAAAGAAGAATGCAGTGAAAGCGAACAGAAGCGCAAACGCCGCCGGGACGGGCGCGGAAAAATCCAATGCGCCGGCTATCAGGAAATCAAGCCCCAATCCAATGGCATACCCCGCCACACCGGCAATCACCATCAACAGGAAGCCGCTTCCCAAAGGGTTTTTTTTCATAAATATTCCTCCGCAAAACTATCTCAACGTCTTGATGTACGCGATGATATCCGCGATCTGTTCTTCGGTGAAGTTGTAGGGGGGCATGAGTTGGGTCTCGAAGCCAGCGACGATCTGCGCCTGCGGTTCCCGGATGGATCTTGCAATATATTCTTCATCCGCGATCACAGTGGTTCCATCCGACAAGCGGACCTCGTGACCGAACAAACCGAACCACGTGGGACCGATCCCTGCCGCGCCGTCAATCGAGTGACACGCCGCGCATCCATTCGCGGCGACCAATGCCTGACCGCGTCCCTCAGGAGTTTGCGCCGCCTGCGCAAGCGCAACCTGTTCTATTACCCAGGCATCAAAGCCAGCCTGCGAGTGGACGACCACCGGCTTGTTCATGTATGCGTGGGATGTCCCACACAATTCCGCGCAGCTGACCGTGTAATTCCCCTCGAGCGTCGGAGTGATGCGCAGTTCGGTGATGCGGCCAGGCACGAGGTCCTGCTTGACGCGGAACTCCGGCACCCAGAACGAATGGATCACGTCCGTGGACGTCATCTGTAAGAGAACCTGTTTCCCCACCGGCAGGTGCAATTCATCGGACACAATGCCATGATCGGGATATTCGAACCTCCACGACCACTGGATGCCGGTCACCTTGACCACCATCGCATCGGGATCCGCCCGGAGCGTGTCCGCCAGATTCCCCGCGCCCATGTAGGCGAAAGCCAGCACCACAAACAGAGGGATCACGGTCCAGGTGATCTCCAGCGCAGTGTTGCCCTCGATATGCACGGCATCCGACGTGTCTCCCTTCCTGCGCCGGAACACGACCAGGCTGTAGAACATCGGAACCACGATCAAGGCAAAAAGAAAGGACATGGCAATCACCTGCAGATTCCACATCCAATCAATCGGCGCCGCCTGCGCGCTTGCCGCTTCAGGCATCAACCCGGCCGCGTCCAGGCCGAAATACGTAAGAACAGCCATGACAATGACCAAAATTCCCACAATCACAAAGTGTCGCATACGTTACTCTCTCCTGAAAATGTCAAACAGGGGTCCCGCCCCGGCTCACAACCGCTCTAATTTACCAAACTTTCCTTTATTTGTCACGAATCTTATCGGACGAAAAACCGCCTCGCGCCGCCCCCCGCCTGCTCCCGCTTAAGCGGCAACGCCCAACGCTGAAAGCACCTCCGCGCTGTGTTCTGACGGACGCACATTCTCGAACACCTTCACTATCATTCCGTTTCCATCAATCAGGAAAGTGGTCCTCAAAACACCCTCGTAGGATTTGCCCAGAAATTTTTTCGGTCCCCACACCTGATACAGATCACAAACCCTGTGTCCTTCATCGGCAAGCAGCGGAAAAGGCAACTGGAATTTTTTCTTGAACTTTACGTGCGATGTCACGTCATCCGGGCTGACGCCCAGGATCACCACGCCTGCGTTTTCATAAGCCGAATAATCGTCGCGGAAATTGCAAGCCTCTTTTGTACAGCCGGGCGTATCGTCCTTTGGATAGAAGTACAACACAACATTCCTGCCGCGATAATCGGAAAGCCTGCGCGGCATGTTCGTATCATCGGACAGTTCGAAATCCGGGGCTGGGATCCCGGCAGGGATGGGCATGCGTTGGTCTCCTTGTTGCGGGCTATTATACCCGCATCGTCTGGTTTCACATCAAAAATGACCGCCACAGGTCAGGTGGCGGTCATGCTTGGGCTTTTCATTAGAGCGTGATCGTTCAGGATAGTCTCGCCTTCTTCAACGCATCTTCCAACGCGTCGATGGTGGCAGGCTTGATGATCATCGAGGTTGCGCCGAGTTTCATCACTTTTTTGCGCGTCTCCGGCTGGTCGTCGGAGGTGATGACGAAAACAGGAACGGGGATCAAACGCGGCTCCCGTCGAAGATACGCGAGCACCTCCGTGCCGTCCACGCCCGGCATGTTGATATCCAGGCAGATGAATTGCGGCGTAAAACCCCTCCCCAGCAGATCCATGGCGGGGCTTGAGCCGTACGCCACCCGCGCCCTGAATCCAAGAACTTTCAACATCTGGCTTAGTGCATCGGCTGTGGAACGGTTGTCGTCAATGATCAACGCTTCGGTCATTCTTATCCTCCAAAATCAATGCGCCCATCACGGACACATCATAACCTGTCAGTTGGGATACGGCTTCTCGAAAACGGCGGTCAGCCAAAACTCCGAAGAGAGGCGCAAGCAGGTCGCTCTCCGCGTGTTCCTTCGGGATCACCAGGTCATATCGTTCCTGAAAGAGCGGGATGAAATCCAAATCGAGAGCCTGCGCGGCGGCGGCGATCCCAAGACCGCAATCCGCGCGGCCCGACGCGATTGCCGCAGAAACGCCGAGATGAGTATACTCTTCCTGTTCATACCCGACAATGGAACTTTGGGGGATTGCCATCAAATTCAAATGATAGTCGAGCAGGACGCGCGTGCCAGCCCCGCGCTGACGGTTCACAAACCTTACATCGGGCCTGCTGAGGTCTCCCAGACCTTTGACTCCCTTCGGGTTTCCCTTCCTCACGATCAATCCCTGGTCACGCCCAACCAGCGCGACAACTTTGACGGGAATGTTTGGCATGTATTGACGGATGTACGAGATGTTGTATTCGCCCGTTTCGGGATTCAACAAATGCGAACCCGCAAGATGCGCCTCCCCGCGACGTAATGCGACAAGCCCACCCTGCGAGCCGACATTTGCCGAAGCAAGCCTGCGATCCTGTTCGGCGAGGAATTGCGCCATGAGATCGAGCGTCAGGTCATGAGAACCGATGCAAAAGATCGTCCTTTCGATTTCGGCTTTACTTCGATATAAACGCACCTGCACTTTTTCGCCTGCCTCGATTCCCTGTGTCCCGCGCGGGATGAGCGCGAGACCATCGGCTTGCACAAGTGAAGTGATCACGCCTGCCCCGCGCGATAACGGCGCGGCGAGGAGTTTCTCTCCCACCCTGCCAACCGCAACACGGACAAAATCGTCATCGCCCGG
>CAYQOF010000093.1:0-1619 GCA_964419035.1 uncultured Anaerolinea sp.
GCGTTCGCGCCAAACCACGTCACCATCGTGGCGGGATGGTTGCTGTATTCGTGGATCGCGCGGAAGGTCTGCCCGTCGAACGTGATGCGCACTCCATCCGATTCGGTGGGGAAGAAGAGTTTGTCGCCAGGCTTGATCTCCTCTTCGTGCTTGTACCCGTCATAAGGATCGCCCGGATAAAAGCCGTGCGCTCCGACCTCCACCCAAACCTGCTCGCCAGCCTCGACCTCCACCTCGCCGATGCTTATCACGCCCGCCGCCAGCGCTTCATTCAGGAAGCGGGCGTACTGTTCGTTGGTGACCGGCGTGACCATCATCTCATAATCGTAATCCACATCGGTGATGTGGTCGTGCTGACCGTAAGGGAAACTTCCAGCAGGGATCAAAGCCCAGGATTCGGGATCAATTCCCGTGTCAATGTAGGGAGGCGTGACCGCGGCGACGCTTGGCGCAGGGGCGCAGGAGGCGAGTAATGTCATTGCGAGGAGGAGCAAAGCGACGACGAAGCAATCCCCTCGGGCGGGGAGATTGCTTCGCCCCTTCGGGTCTCGCAATGACATATTGACGCGCTTCATTTCTCCACCTCCTTGAGAGTCTCTTCGAGTTCTTTGAGTTTGCGTTTCTGCTCCTCGATCTCGGCTTCCGCTGATTTTTTGATCTCCGATTTGTATTCCTGAGTCCACCAGCCTTTTGCCTTGAACAGGTCGAGCAAACGCCAGGCCATGAAGATCGCCAGCACGAGCAGCACCGTCGCCAAGCCGATGTCGGTGAGCAGCATCGTCCAGTTGACAATGTTCTGCTGTTCGGCTTCGGTGACGAACAGACGCTTCATCGAGAAGACCGTGACGGAAGCGAAGGCAATGTTGGACATGATGATGATCGTCCAGCCGAACCATTTGCGGATTTTGCCCTTCAGCCCTGAAAGATCGGCGAAGTAGAACAGGATGATGGTGGCGATCAGGCTGGCAAGGATGTGCCAGTGTCCCGTCAGGATGATGCGCTCCTCGCGATGGGGCCAGACGCGGAAGATCTCTGTCAGTTTGACCGCCATGAAGATCCCCACGCCGCTGACGGTGAAATTCATGAAGACCATCTGCCAGCCCGGTCCGAACTTGATCGGGTCGCTGAGCAATGCTTTGATCTTCTGCCCGAGAGTCGGCTTTTCGATGCCCGCCGTGCCTTCGCGGATGAGCATGCCCCACGAGTAGATGACGAACATCAACGCCGCCAGCAGGACGAAGACCGAGCCGACATAGATGATGGTGTGCGCCCACTCCACCCACACGACCGAGAGCGCGCCTGCCGTGATGATGGCTGTTCCCCAGATCATCAGCGGCATGGCGATGCGATGAAGGATGCCTTGGAACTTCAGCCAGCGCCCGACGATGAGCGTGATGGCGATGGCGATCAGGGTCAGCATGATGTGCAGGTGACCGATGATCGCTTTTTGCAGATAGGTCTTGAACGGGTTGCGGATCAGGTCTTCGGCGAGGAAGGTCTCGTGACCGTTGCTCCAGTATGAGCCTGAGACCGCGCCGAAGGCGGCGGAAAGAAGCGTGGAAACCGCCATCACGAAGAAAGCGACGCGCTCCAGGTCGAGTCCGCTTTTGGCGCGGGCG
>CAYQOF010000093.1:1719-11152 GCA_964419035.1 uncultured Anaerolinea sp.
GAGCGCCACTGCCAGCAGGATGCCGGCAAAGAACACCAGCGACTGCCCGAGCAGGAACAATCCATGGAAGGCGAAGTTGCGCCCCCAGTAAGCGAACGCCATGCCGAAGATGACCGATGTCAGATAGCCGACGGTGATCGTGGCATTGATCATGGTCTGCTCGTGGCGCTTCATCGGAACGAGTTCCGTGATGAAATATACTTCGATGGCGACTATGGTCATGGCGATGGTGTGATACAACATGATGATGCGCCCTTCGCGCGCCGCCGGGATCAATTCCATCTTCAGCAAGCGCACGACCACATCGCGGATGCCCCATTCCACCATCGGACCCGAAAGCGTGCCGAAGATGGCGGTGATCAACGAGACCACCGCAATGGCGACCAGCGTAAGCCCGCGCGTGGAGCGGAAGAGATAATCGAAACGGTCTTTGAGAAACTGCATATCCATTCCTCCAAAATCAACCGCCGACCCCTGACCGCTGACAGAGTCTGTCAACCGTCCGCGGTCGGCGGTATTTCCGAATTACAACCGTCCTGAAGGATTTGACGAAGGATTATCGTGAACTGAGAGATCCTTCGGGATGTTTCTGTTCAAGCCGACGCAAGAGAGCGCCTGCTTGCGCGCGGGTCGCGTAGCGGACGTTCTCTTACGTCCGCTGCTACCCTTTCCTGGCAAATCCGATGGCGAACGCGCCGGTCATCAGGAAGAGCAGGGGAGTGAGGATGGTCATCACGAACTCGGGACTGAAGAACAACAACTGACTGCCCATCGTGATGAACGCCAGCGCGATGCCTCCCAGCCCGATCAACGCGCCGCCGATGCCGACCCAGAAGAATCCCTTCGGCGCGCCCTTCGCAACGAACGGACCGAGGAAGATGACCAGTCCCGCCACGCCATGGAAGAGCGGTACGGCGATCTTCCTCAGCGTGTCCATGCCGCCGATACTGGTGACTGCAATGGCAAGAAAGCCGATGACCGCGAACCACTTGAAGGCCTTCTTCCACGAGGGGAAGTATTCCTCAGCGATGCCCATCGAAATTCCGAGCGGGATCAGGGTGGCCACGGTCAGCACATAGGGCGAAGCCAAAATCCCCAAACCAAGGAAGATGAGCAAGAGTCCCGAAACCAAAAGCACCGCAAACCCCATCAGATAGTAGATATTGTGCAGCGCTTTGTTCAGGTTGTACCTCTGCCAGAAATACCAGCACAGGTACGCGGCGATCGCGCCGGTAAGCAGAAGAAACAGGATGTCTATCATGGCAGCCTCCTTTTTGTGAATTATCGCACAAATAGGAGGAGAATTAAGTGACTTATGTCACACTTTAGCGCCGAATTTACGTTTCTCGATAGAAGCCTGCTCGAAGAGCAAATCTGCTAATCATCCCCATCCCGACGCAGTAAATCCTTCACGGTTTCCCTGCGTTGGATCAACTTGACATTCCCCTCTTCCACCATCAAAACCGCAGGCTTGCGCGCACCGTTGTAATTGGACGACATGCTCAATTGATACGCGCCCGAAACAGGGACGGCGATCAACTCCCCTTCCTCGACCTTCGGCATCGGCAAATCTTCGATGAGGACATCTCCCGACTCGCAATACGGACCGGCGACCGACACGCTTTCGCTTCTCTCCCTCCCGACGCCTGATACCGTTAAACAGGAATACCTCGCCCCGTACATCGCGTATCGCGGATTGTCTGCCATGCCGCCGTCAACGAGCAGCCAGGTCTTATCCCCGCGGCGCTTCACCGCGCCGACGCGATAGACCGCCACGCCCGCCCGCGCAATGAGACTTCTTCCCGGCTCGAGATGCAGATGAGGCAAATCCAGCCCGCGTAAGTGACAGCCTTCCACCACTGCCTCAGCAATTCCGCGCACGTAACCTTCGATGGATGGATTCGGCAATTCGTCCTCGTGATATGCCGCGCCCCAGCCTCCGCCGGGACAGAAATGCCATTCTCCGCTGAATCCGATTTCTTTGGCGAGGTCGAGTGCCATGTCAATTGCTGGGAGCAGCGGTTCCGGGTCGCGGAAGTTCGAGCCTTGATGGAAGTGAATTCCATTGATCGAGAGATTTGCTGACCTGCCGATCTGTACGGCTTGCAGTATTTCCTCCCGCGTCATGCCGAATTTGCTGTCGTGTTGACCGGTTTGCGTGTGGGCATGATGTGTCAGGACGGGGACGCCGGGGAGTAATCGCAGCCAGAGATTGGAGACTGGAGACCCTTCGTGGTACTTTTTAATTAGTAATTGAAGTCTTTCCAATTCTGGGAGGTTGTCAACGACGATTGTGTCAGCGTGTTGGATCGCGGATCTTAAGTCCGCTTGCGATTTATTCACCCCATGAACCAGAATGTTTCCTCGCGGCACGCCGCCAGCGACCGCGATTGCGATCTCTCCCTCGCCGGTGCAATCCACCAGCAGGCTATGGGACTGTGTCCATTCGGCGATGGCTTTGCAGAGGAAGGCTTTGCCCGCGTAGGTGATGCGCGAAGGCGCGGGGTAATATTTCCGTAGAGCAGATTGGTAATCCGCCGCGGAAGCGTCCAAAGCGGCGCGGTCGTAAATGTATAACGGAGTCCCGTAGCGGTCCGCGAGAGAGGCGGGGTCGTGTCCCGCAAGGATCAATCTGTCGTTTTCGATTTTTGTCGAGTCGGGGAAGAGGGCGAGGCGATCCATTTCCGAGTCGTGGTCAATCGCCGAAGAACAGGCTCCACCACACCTCCCAGTTTTGCATGGGCGTGGAAGTGGGAACCGGCGTGTTGACCTGGATCGGCGCGGCGCCGGGCTGTCCCACCGGCACAACGGGCAGGTCGCCGTCCTGGACGTAATGACCGTCGGTGCGCGCCCATTTTTCGACGGCGGCATCCGAGGTCGCGAAAGCGATCCTGGTTTGCAGGGCGAGTTGGGTCTGCGCCACCTGCGTTGCCTGCGCGCGGACGAGTTCCTTTTGCTCGTTGAGCATGGTCAGTTCCTCGAGCCGCCGGTTGAATGCGAGGATGACGAAGACCAGAACGAAGATGCCGGCGACCACCGCCACGCGGCGCACGTTGATGGGGAGGCTGTGCATGTTCCAATCTTAATCGTTATCGGATTCCCTGACAAGCGGCTATAATCAAATTAACTTGCAGGTGACAGTCACTTCGCAAGTGACTGTCACCTTTCTGTAACCTTTGGAGATGCTCATGCCTCAAGTCAAACAGATCAATCACGTCGCAGTCGTTGTGGATGATATGGACAAAGCCCTTGCCTTCTGGCGCGACGCGCTGGGCATGGAACTGCACGAATTGCGCGACGTGCCCGCCGAAAAATCTCAGGTGGCGTTCCTGCCGCTCCAGGGCTCGGAAGTGGAATTGGTTCAGCCCACGACGAATGATTCCGGCATCGCGAAATATCTCGCCAAACGCGGACCGGGCATGCACCACATCTGCCTCGAAGTGGATGACATCGAAAGCATGATGGCGCAGTTGACATCGAAAGGCGTGCGTCTTATCAATGAGGAACCGCGCACCGCCGCGGATGGAAAGAAATACGCCTTCATCCACCCCGAAAGCGCGTCGGGAGTTTTGGTTGAACTCTATCAGATTTAACATGTCATTGCGAGCCTTCGGGAAGCAATCTTCAGTTAAATGGTGAAAACTGTTTGATGAGTTTCTCTCATCAAGCGGGAGATTGCTTCGCCCCTTCGGGGCTCGCAATGACGGAATCATGTTGAATGCTCGAAAACATCCAAACCATCCTCCGCGAACAATGCGGGCTGAACAAAGACCTTCCGGTGATCGCCGGCGTCTCCGGCGGACCGGACAGCCTGTGCCTGATGGGCGTCTTGCGCGCCTCGGGTTACCGGCTCATCGTCGCGCACTTCAACCACAAACTGCGCCCCGATTCCGATGCGGACGCGAACATCGTCGAACAGACGGCTGGTCGGCTCAATCTCGCCTCAGTGATCGAAAGCGGCAACGTGCGCTCCTTTGCCGAGGAGGAAAAACTTTCCATCGAGGAAGCCGCGCGCATCCTGCGTTATCGTTTCCTCATGGAGCAGGCGCGCCGCTTCAAGGCGCAGGCGGTGGCGGTCGGTCACACCGCGGACGATCAGGTGGAGACCGTGCTCATGCACTTCGTGCGCGGCGCGGGGCTGGCGGGTCTCAAGGGCATGAGTCATCGTACGATCCTAAAAACCTTCGATCCAGAGATCCCGGTGGTTCGTCCGCTGCTCGACGTGTGGCACGAGGAAACGATCGTCTATTGCGCGGCAAACGGATTTCGCCCGCGGCACGACCCGAGCAATGCCTCGCTGGATTTCTTCCGCAATCGTCTGCGGCACCTGCTCATTCCCACGCTCGAATCCTACAACCCGCGTTTTCGCGAGGTGGTCTGGCGCACGTCCAGTTCACTGGCGGGCGATTACGAGATCATTTCCAATGTTTTGGATGAGGCGTGGAAGAAATGCGTTACACAGGAGACCGCGGACTTCGTCGCCTTCGACTCTTCCGCGTTGACCAAACACCCGGTCGGACTTCAACGGAACCTGATCCGCCGTGCGATGGAACGCATCCACCCCGACGATTTGGACGTGAACTACGCCACCCTCGAACGCGCCGCGAACTTCATCAGCGACGAAAACCGCCGCGTCCGCATGGATCTGTTCGGCGACCTGCACATGCTCCGCGAGGGTTTGCTGATCTACGTCGTTTCGGGGAATGTCACTTTGCCCATCGAACGCTGGCCCCAGATGCCGGATGACAGTGACACGATTTCCTTGAAGATCCCCGGTCAAGTGACGTTATCCGGCGGCTGGAAGTTGACCTGTGAACGCTGGAATATCGCCTCGCTGGCGATGGAGCAAGCCAGATCGAACGATGACCCATTCCAGGTGTGGCTGGATGCGAAAGGGATCGCCGATGCGCTCGAATTGCGCGTGCGGCAGGACGGCGACCGCTTCGAACCGCTGGGCATGGACGGTCACGAGATGAAACTGTCCGACTTCTTTATCAATGTCAAACTTCCGCAGCGGGCGCGCGACCGCTGGCCCCTGTTGTGCATGGGGGAGAGGGTCGTATGGGTGCCTGGCTACCGCCCGGCGCATCCCTTCCGCCTGACGGACTCCACGCGGCAGGTGTTGTATTTTTCGATGACGAGGGGATAGATTCACCGCGAAGGCGCAAAGAGCGCGAAGGATTCTTTATGGAGAAGAATCTCGCGCTCTTGTTTTCCTCTTTCTTCTTTGTGTCCTTCGCGTCTTCGCGGTAAAAGTTTATTCCTTGCTTCCGCTCAACTGCTTCAACTTGATGAACAATTCGCGCCATTGGATCTTCGATACCCCGAGTTTCTGGCGGATCTTGTCCGGCTCCTCGCCGGCGCGAAAATCGTTCAGCGCGCACGTCCAGCGGCACATGTCGAAGGAGAGATGCTTGGTCAAGCCTGCTTCGTTGCTGATGTCTTCGAGCAGGTATTCGAGCCGCCGCGGAGACCAGGGGAAGAGTTTCTCCGTCGGCTTGTACTGGGCAAGATACTCCTCATGGGCGGGGATCCAGTCCTCGGGCAGGGACAGTTTTCTCTCTTTGTAACGATTCGCCGGAGTCGCATATTTGATGAAAACCTGTGGTCCGTTCGGCGCGTCCAGTTCGATGTGCTCGAGTTTGATCCCTAAAGTTTCGCTCTTTTTGATTCCCGTCGTCAGTAAAAGGTAGATGAGCGTATAAGAGCGCGCGTCGGGTTTTGCCCCGCGGCGATGACGGTCCGCGGCGAGCAGGACTTCGTCGTATTCCCTGGGCGTGAGCACCGTTGGGAGGGGGCTGATGGCGGATCGCTGGGCAACCTTCTCGGCGGGATCAACCGTCAGCACGCCGTATTGATGCAGCCAGCGGAAGAGCGACTTGGTGGCGGTGATGCGCCGCGCCAGCGTCTTGGGACTGCACGGGACGCCGCGCTCCTTTTCCATCCATTCGAAGTAGCGGTTGAGGTCTTTGGTGGTGATCTCGCTGAGTTTTACGTTTTCGGGGAGGAACGCCGTGAGCAGGCGCACGTCGGAGAGGAAGGCTTTGATCGTGTTCGGCGAGCGGCCCTTGTCGGCGAGGAACATCTCCCACGATTGGATGGCAGCCGCGAGGGGGGTGTTCGCTGTCAGATGCGAGGCGGGTTTGTTTTCAGGCATGACATTCTCCTGTTCTCGTCTGTTTCGTATAGTTTAGCGAAAAAGAGGAGGGATGTCAACATCCATTTGGTATTTGTTCGTCCGGGAAAAAGGCAAACGCGCGGGTGACGATTGTCACTTCTTTGGAGGTTCCCCTCTCTTAAGTCGTATAGTCATTTGTATGGGAGAAAGAAAGTGGAAAGTAGAAAGAGACCGCTTCCGCAGCGGTCTCTTTTGGACTAGATCAAGCGATTTTTTCGGTTTGGACAAAATGAAATACATCATTTCCTTTCAACCTTCCTGCCCGAGTTGAATTCAATGAGTTTTTCCCAGTTAATCGAACCATCCTCGAAACAGAAATCGTTGAGAATATCGCGTGTGAATATGTTTACAATATTTGCATATTCCTTCGTGAATTCTTCATTTCGTTCTTTCGCTCTGTGTCCCAAAGGTTCAACAATATCAATATACAGATGTCCATTTCCAGAGATGAATTCCCAAAATTCCTGCCCACAAATCTTCAAATAATCGCCTTTGTTTGGATTGACATCTGTGCCATAACAACAACCGTTAACTGCAATGATGTTTGCGCCTTGTCTTCCTGTTCGCAAAATACGTTGTGCTTGCTTAAAGTTATCTCGCATTCTTTTGATTTGACCACTATTGCCCCAGTTTGGTCCCGACTTTATTGAAACAATGTAAAACGCGCCGTCACGCTTAAATTCTAGATCGATACCTTCTGCGGAAGATTTTCTGCCTCCAAAAACTTTGGAACAAACAAAAATTGCAAGACCTTCCAGAAACTCTCCAAAGATGGCTTCTTCTTGGGATGAAAGATGCGCTCTTAACAGAGACTCAACAAGGTCTTGCCCCTTTGTTACATATTTCGCCTTGAAAAGATACGGATTCTTTCTTTTCAAAACCTGTTCGAGTTTGAGTTTTCGCAGGTTGTCCGCTTTTCGTTTGTGGAATTCACCTATATTTTCTTCCACAAACCTGACAACATCACTTAGACTTATTGGTTGCATACTTCCCTTTTTTCTCCATGAGTGCCATTTGCATCGCAGGTAACTGCTTGACGGTCTTCACGTCCTTTTGTGCTACTTCGAAGTATTCAGGCAGAATTTCTATGCCGATTGTGTTGCGTCCCATACTTTGGGCGACCCGATTGGTTGTTCCCGATCCCATAAATGGATCGAGAACCCAATCGCCTGGCTTTGTAAATAACTTGATGAACCATTCAGGCAAATCTTCAGGGAAGACGGCGCTGTGATTACGGTTTTTTGTCTCTGTAGCCAAATGAAGAACATTGGTCGGATATGCCTTATCTCGCCCAATCCAATTTGCGATTCGTTTGCCAAACCCGCTGCCGACCTTCGAAGGATCGCGAACTTTGTCTGTTTCACTAAGATTTTTGAGTCGTCGCTCTGCCCAATCTCCCATGGGAACCATGACTTCCTCTTGATACATGTGAAATTTATGTGCTTTATTGAACTGCAAAAGCCGTTCCCATGAATCGCGAAAACGATTGGGCCACTTTCCGGGATAGGAATTCTTTTTGTGCCAAATGAACTCCTCCGTCCACAACCAACCTTGTTTTCGCATTTCCAGAATCAACTCGATGACATAAGTGTGACGTTCCCCGTTAACGACCTTCTCCTTGATATTCAAAACAAAAGTCCCTGTGGGTTTCAGCACGCGTAGCAATTCTTTTGTTATAGGCAGAAACCACTCAACATATTTATCAGGCTTGATCCCTCCATAAGTATTTGTGCGGCTGTCCGCATACGGCGGCGATGTGAAAATTAAATCAATGGAGTTATCCTCCAATGTTTTCAGGACTTCCCTGCAATCGCCAAGAATGAGTTTTGCCTGAACCTCTGACATTATTTCTCAACTCTATTTATTTCCAGAACATCATTGGCTGTCAAATCTATCCCTTTGAGTTCAAACCCAAAAGTTTCTTTATCGCTTTCAGTCGAATCGTCTTTGTACCCCAGAAAAAACTCAGATAGAACAGCCGCGTCTTGCGCTGATTTTGCTTCGATTTTTATGACATAAGTTCGTGAAAGGGAAACTTCATAAAGCGGCATCGTTGACTCCTGATTGAAAACTTGTTTTCAACGCAAATTATACCTGAACCCTCTCCGCCTTCTTCTCCCTCAACATCCACGCCATTGGCGAGGCGAGAAGAACAAGTCCCGCGGTCATCACCAGCACGGTGGGGAAGCCATGATTTTCCGCCAGAGGACCGGTGAGCAGCATCCCCAGCGCGCCCGCCGAGAAGATGAAGCCGAGGATCAATCCCGATGCCAGCGCCATCCCGCCGGAGATCATTCTTTGCGCCAGCACGACCATGATGCTGTGCACCGATCCCGTGCACGCGCCGGCGAGCGGAATCAGTACGTACAGCCACGGCGACCATCCGATGCGGCTCATGACGAAGATCGGCAAAGCCGCGAGGAACAACGCCGCCGCCGCGACCTTGCGTTTGGTGTATCTATCACCGAGGTGACCGCCGATCACGTTGCCCAATGCCGACCCGCCCATGAACAAGCCAGCGATGTTTCCGTATGTGGTCGCGTCGAAGCCCATGTCCTTGATGTATTTCGGGACGAAGGCGATCATGTTCGATTGCGCCCACGATTGCAGCGTGGCGACGATGGCAAGCGTGGCGATGAATCCCGCCGTTGCCTGCAAGCGGATTTTTCCATCGTCGTGCGCGGCTTTGGGATGCGGACGATTCGCCCTCAGTTGATATGCCAGCGCGAACCCGATGGGAATCGCAACGATGGGCAGGATCACGAGCGCGGGCAATCCCATTCGGGCGAGGATCAAACCCGTTAATATCGGACCAAGAAAGTGACCGAGTTGTCCCGCCATGAAGAACAACGAAGTCGCGGTCGTCTCGCGTCCCGCCATGCGATGCCGTCCCTGAAGAGTTGCCTGGACTGTGCCGACAGGATGAAAGGCGGAAGAACCGAGACCGGCGATGATCAGGCAGACGAGTCCGCCCGTGCCGGGTACGAGCACCGCGCCCGCGAAGAAGGCGGTCATCCATAACACGCCGCCCGCCGCGAGCCAGCGCGGTCCGACGCGGTCCGAAAGCCAGCCGAAGAACGGCTGCGTCAATGCGGAGACCCAGATGTAAATGGTGGAATACAGCGCGATCTGTGTTTCGCTCAATCCGAGATAGGTCAGCAAAACGGGACGGCTGGCGTTGAACACGTCCACCATCAGGTGACTGAGCGCGACGGAAGAGAAGAGGGCGTCGAAGAGCAAAGGCATGGGCGATTT
>CAYQOF010000094.1:0-11141 GCA_964419035.1 uncultured Anaerolinea sp.
CTGGTCAAAAGCGCCTTTTTCTTCAAGAATCGAATTTCAGATTTGGAATTGCTGATTGGTTCTCCTTTTCCTTGACAATCCTCTCCGCCATTGGTAAACTCCGTGCCGTAATTAAATCTCAAGAAAGGAGACGCGCATTTTATGTTCAATTCAGCATCGGTCGTTGTTCGCGATAATTCCATGGGCGCGTCTCTGCACAGCAGTTAAGCCAGTCTTTCGATTCGGTCTTCTCTGCCACGGACGCACCCCGTCCGTGGCTTTTTGATTATCTGAGACAGCCGCGTCTGTTCGCACGCGACTCGCCCGTACAAACGCTCGACCTCCCGCCAGCCACGGAATTTTCCCGTGGCTGGTTTTGTTTATCCAGAAAGGAGCAAGTTTTATGTCAGCACAAGCCGCCCAAGTCATTCAATTCAAAGGCGCTTCTCCTGTCCGCACAAGGTATGGCGGACGGTTATCGAAAATTTCTCTTTACGCGATCCGTGCACCGTTCCCTCTCCATCGCGAGACGGAACGAGGCGCGATTACAGGAAATCCTGGCAATGAATACCAACGACGAAGACGGCGTCGGCGTCGTCTTTCGAAAATCACTTGGACAATACACCGTCCACGCGGGCGGACGGGAGTTCGATTGCGCGCTCTCGTCCCTGATCCGTAAACAATTGATCTATCCCACCGCAGATCCCACCTCCATGCCGCACAGGGTTCAGGCGGTGCGCGAGATCGAGCACGTGGATCCCGTTGCCATTGGCGACCGCGTCCGCTTTGTGGATGCCGGCGGCGGACGCGGCATGATTACCGAAATCCTGCCGCGCCGTTCGAAACTTTCGCGCCCCGCGACAGTGCCCGGTCAACGCGTCTTCGAGCAGGTCATCGTCTCGAACGCAGATCAGATCCTGCCGGTGTTTGCCGCCGCGAACCCCACCCCAAAGTGGGGCTTGCTCGACCGTTACCTCGTCACTGCGGAATCGGCGGGATTGCCGTCCCTGATCGTGATCAACAAACGCGATCTGATGGATGGAAACTCAAAACTCGAATCCGAGATCGAGACCTATCGCTGTATCGGTTATCCGATCCTGCTGGTCAGCGCGGTCACCGGCGAAGGCATTGACGAACTCAAAGATGTGTTGGGCGGGCGCACCTCCGTGTTCGTGGGAAAGTCCGGCGTGGGCAAAACGTCGCTGTTGAACGCCATCCAGCCGGGGCTTGGTCTGCGCGTCAAGGCAGTCAGCCGGGGCGAACAGGGCAAGGGACGTCATGCCACCACGCATCTCGAAATGTTCGAACTGGATTTCGGCGGCGCGCTGGTGGATACGCCCGGTATGCGCGAGTTCGGCTTGTGGAACATCCCCGCCGATGAGCTCGCCCATTTATTCCCGGAAATGTCCGGTTACGTCGGTCAATGCAAATTCGGGATGAGTTGTAATCACAATCATGAGCCGGGCTGCGCCATCCGCAAGGCGGTGATGGACGGAAAGATCAGTCCGCACCGCTACAAGAGTTATTTGCATCTGAAGGAGGAATTATGAGACACAATATTTCCTCCTTCGGGGATTTCCGCTGCGCGCATTGTCATAACTTCGTTTCCGCCGCGCATTTCCTCTCCGGCGTCAACAACCGCAACCACTGTCCGTATTGTCTGTGGTCGTGCCACCTCGATCTGTTCGCCGCCGGAGACCGCCTGTCCGCGTGCAGGGGGCGGATGAAACCCGTCGGGTTGACGATGAAGAAGGGCAGGAACAAGTACCGGCTTGGGTCCGGAGGCGAGTTGATGTTGATCCACGAATGCGTCGAATGCGGAGCGTTATCCATCAACCGCATCGCCGCGGACGATGATCCTGATTCCATTATGGATGTCTTCGGCGCGTCCCGGTCAACAGATCATCGAATCCGCGTCAATTGCGAGAGTCAGGGCATCATCATGCTGAACGCGGACGACGCAACGATCATACGAAGGCAACTTTTCGGGCAAAACGCGGAAAGGTGTGCGGTTGTCTGACATCAAGCGCTGCCTGGGTTTGATACGAAATTACCATTCAACTCGCCTTGAACTGGGTTATATTTCACATCGGGATTGCAGGCAGGAAAGGCAATTTCCAATCCTTCCAAAACGGGATGCTGATGCTGACCAGATTCAAGAAAACATACAATGAGTTCCCCCCGCTGTTCTGGGTGATCGTCGGGACTCTTTTTATAGACGCAATCGGCAGCACATTATTGTTTCCATTCTTCGCGCTTTATATCACGCAAAAATTCGGCGTCGGCATGACGCAGGCAGGCGTATTGCTGGGGTTATCCTCGTTCTTTGGCTTGATCGGGAGCATGATCGGCGGCGCGCTCACCGACCGCTTCGGGCGCAGAAGATTGATCCTTTTCGGACTGGTGTTCAGCGCGTTGAGCAGTCTTTCCTTCGGTCTTGCATGGGACATAACGATTCTTTATTTCCTTGTGGTGATCGTGGGGCTGCTTTCGAGGATCGCCAATCCTGCGCACGATGCCATGATGGCGGACATCCTGCCCGAATCCAAACGGCAGGAGGGATTCGGGATCACGCGCGTCGCCCACAATTTTGCCTGGATATTCGGACCGGCTCTCGGCGGGTTGATCGCGACCCGCTCGTTCCTGGCTTTGTTCGTCATCGACGCGGTGTTGAGTCTGCTCGTCGCGGCAATCCTGTATCGTTATCTGCCCGAGACCAAGCCTGAATCTCGCATCGAAGACCAAAAGGACGAATCCCTGTTCAAGACTGCCGCCGGATATCGGGTCGTCCTGCGCGATCTGGCATACATGTTGTTCACCTTCGCGGGGATCATTTCATTGCTGGTCTATCAACAGCAATACAGCACGCTGTCCGTGTATCTGCGCGATGTCCATGAAATCAGTTCACAGATCTACGGCTTGATGCTTTCCATTGCGGGGCTGGAGGTGATCCTGTTTCAGATCTGGATCAGCAGAAGAATACGCAAACATCCTCCGTTTCTGATGATGGCGTTTGGCACCCTCTTTTTCGTGGCCGGCTTTACCCTGATCGGATTTGCGACCAGCGTCGCATTCTTCATCCTTTCCATCACGTTGATCACGATCGGCGAAATGATCACCTTCCCCACCAACAAGGTGATCGCCGTCAACTTTGCGCCGGAGGATATGCGCGGGCGTTACATGGCGGTCTACGATCTCGGCTGGACGATCCCCGCCATGATCGGTCCTGCCGCGGCGGGGCTGATCCTGGATAATTACAACCCGAACCTGGTCTGGTACATCGGCGGGCTATTGTGCATGGTCGCGGCAGTGGGTTTTTATGGTATGCACCTCTGGCTGGGGGCGCAGAAACGTTTCGTCCCCGCGCAGGAATCGTAGCACAGGAAAATATTCGGAGCCGCGCTCCCAGCCCATACTGCGGGGAATTTATAGAATTTGACAGCGATCCTGTAGACTCTGACAGCCTCGCAGACGTATGCTTTGGGTAAATCCCCAAAAGGAGGCGCTGTGATGAAAACGATCTCGATCTTTCTCGCTCTGGTCAACTCGCTATTGGCTGGCTTTTTGATCGCCTTGAATCTATCAACGAGCGGGATGCATGATGCCGCGCTGTGGTGGCTCCTCGTCAAGATCACTGCCGGGCTGTTCGTCATCCTGGTTGGTGTGCTTATGTGGCTGGGATGCATTCTGCCGGTCAAGCCTGCACTGATGGCATTGAGCAGTCTCCTCCTGGTCGCGCTGGGCGCGGCGACCGTGGTGTGGACGTTCCATCTCGCCATCCTCAGCGGCGGCATGGAATATTACATGGTCGTTTACGGAGGCAGCCTTTTCGTCCAGGGCATGACATCGCTGTTTGGGTTCGGCGGCGATACCCAAAACGTTACCGCATCGTGAATTTCCTCGAAAAACCATTTGCAATAATCGGGACCCTGTGCTAGAATGCAGTCAGTTCTGCTCAGCCTGCCCCCCTCAGGCTGAGCAGAACTACTTTAAGGCGACAACCTCCAACTCAGGTCTTTAGTACAATCAGAACATGAGAATCAAGATTCTGTATATTTTTATCCCAGTGATTTTGACGACGCTTGCCTGCAATTTGGGCGGAGGAGGACGAACCGCCTCCTCCTCGCCCGAACCTGTCGAGGCGTCAACCAGCCTTCCCTCCGCTGGGACAGCCTCTCCCCTCCCCGCGACCGAAACATTCACTCCTATCCCCACTTTCACGATAACATCCACGCCTCTGCCAACAGAGACAATCACACCCTCTCCAATTCCCACTGTGGAAAGTCTGAAAGCCAAAGTGACCGCGGAACTGCTGAGTTGCCGCTACGGACCGGGCGCGGAATATTTGTACCTTTACGCGCTTCGTCAGACCGCCAACATCACACTCATCGGCCGCACAGATGGAAATAACTGGGTGTGGGTGGATGGGACGAACAAGTGCTGGGTCAATGCCAGGTTCCTCGAAATTCAAGGCGACCCGAAGAGCCTGCCCATCGTATATCCCGGCATCGCCAAACTGCCGGTCTCGCCGTATTATCCGCCTCCCAGATGGGCAAAAGCCGCCCGCAAAGGCAACAGCGTGGAGATCACATGGGATCCCGTCCCCATCAGCCCGGGTAAATATGAAGATGAAAACATGCACCAGTACATCGTCGAAGTCTGGCGCTGCGAGAACGGACAAATCCTCTTCGAGACGCTCGGCACGAACTTCGCCTTCATCACCGTCAGGAACGATGAGCCGGGATGCGCCATTCCCTCGCGCGGATACGTCTACGTTCAGGAAAAGCACGGATTTGCGGGACCGGTCGAAATCCCCTGGCCCCCGCATTGACAATACATCACACACATCCAGGAACAAAACACTCCAATGACTTCTTCAAAACCTGCTTCGCTGTCACGTCCACTGGTCGCAACGGCGGTATATTACCTGTCATTCATCGTCATGGGCGCGACGACCGCCGCCAGCGGACCAAGCCTGCCCACTTTCACAGAGAACACCTCCACCGGATTGGACCGCGTCAGCCTGATCTTTGTGCTGGGTTCTCTGGGTTACCTGATCGGTTCGTATTTCGGCGGGCGCGCATACGACCGATTCCCGGGGCACAGACTGATGTCCTTCACAGTTTTGTTCATCGGGGTCGCATCCGTATTCATCCCCATCTCGCGGACATTGAGCCTGCTCCTGCTTTCCATGTTCGTCAGCGGACTGGCAACAGGCGTGCTCGATGTGGGATGCAATACGCTCCTGCTCTGGTCGCACCGCGAAAAATCAGGACCCTATTTGAACGGATTGCATTTCTTCTTCGGTTTCGGCTCGCTGCTCGCGCCATTAGCCCTCGCTCAAATCCTGCTGTGGACCGGCGATATCCTCTGGCTGTACTGGTCGTTAGCCATCCTCTGCCTGCCGGTTGCGATATGGCTTTGGTTCCTGCCAGAACCCGCCGTCCACGCTCATGCGGAGGACAGGAACGGCTCATCCTTCCCCATCGTGCCCGTGCTTTTGATCGTGACATCATTTCTACTGTACGTCGGGCTCGAACTCGGTTTTGGGAATTGGATCTACACGTACGCCCTCACGCTGGGGCTTGGAACGACCATCACCGCCGCGTATCTGACATCGGCATTTTGGGGATCGTTTACGGTGGGACGATTGCTCGGCGTTTGGGTTTCGACGCGATTACGCCCGAAGACCATCCTGTTCGTGGACTTGTTTGGTTGTGCCATTAGCATCGCAATCATCATGGCATGGAAGGATTCGGTTCCCGCGTTATGGATCGGCACGATCGGGCTGGGTGTCTCGATGGCGTCCATCTTCCCGACCATCCTCATGCTCGCAGGCGAACGGATGCGGATCACCGGCGCGATCACCGGCTGGTTCCTGGTCGGCTCCGGCGCGGGGAGCATGTTCCTGCCCTGGCTGATCGGGCAGATCTTCGTCCGCACCGGCCCCAAAGCGATGACGACAGTGCTGCTCGTTGACCTGGCAGGCATTTTGCTTGTACTGCTGTTGTTTATCAGGGGACGATCTGTGCCGCTCGTCGAGCCGGTGAAAAGTTCAGGGCAGGCATCTCCTCATTAAACGGAACCCGCCTCCGGCTGCGCGAGAGGCGGGTTTTGAATCCTGATATGCAAACAGAAACTAATGGTGGTGTCCGCCGCCTGCGTGGACGTGTCCGTGTTCCAGTTCCTCATCGGTCGGCTCGCGCAATCCCACAACCTTGACATTAAAATGCAGTTCATCGCCCGCCAGTGGATGATTGAAGTTGAGGCGTACGGATTCACCTTCGACGTTGTCAATGCGCGCGTAACGCGCGTTCCCTGCATCGTCCCTCACGGTCAGTTCCAGACCTTCCTCCACCGGCATATCCTTTGGGAACCCGCTGCGAGGCACCTCCATGAACGCCTCTTCATCGAACTCGCCGTATGCATCTGCGGGTTGCACAATGACATCCTTGCTTTCGCCGATCTTCATTCCAGCCATTTCCCGCTCCAGCCCTGAAATGATATTGCCGTGCCCGGCGAGAAACTCCAACGGGTCATGCCCATCGGAGGAATCGATCACTTCATCATCCAGGCGCAGGGTATATTCCATCGAAACCACCACGCCGTTTTGCACTGAATCCTTGCCCATTCTTCATCCTTTCAACCGCCGGCCTTGATATGGGGAGCCGGTGGTCTGCCAATTGTAACAAAGAAATCATTGACAGGATGAAAAAAATGAATAAAATTCCCCAATCTTTCCGCTCATAGAGACAACACAAAAAGATCTTCAAACAGATACCCAACCTTGTGACAAACGTTGATTGCGCAGATCAACGTTTCATTTTTTTGGCGAATCACGAAAACTGAACTGTTTTTGCGAATCGCCGCCATCTACCACTCAGAGGAGAGGTTCGTATGTATAAAACAGTCAGGTATCTCGTTGCCGCCATTGTGATTCTGATCCTGTTGTTCGGGTCGGTGGCAATGGCGCCCGCCGCGCGTTCAGATGCGTCCATCCATCTGAAGGGCGGCTCTTTTGTTCCGGCGCAAAGCCAGTTCGCGCAGGGAAGCCAGAAGTATTTTATCGTCCAGTTTGCGGGACCCGTCCAGGAGTCGTGGAAGGATGCGTTGACCGCAGAAGGCGCTGAAATACTGGACTACATCCCGGATTTCGCATTCAAGGTGCGCATGAATCCAGCGATTGCGAACCGCGTCGGGCGGATGGGATTCGTCAGCGGGGTGACGCCGTTCCAGGCGCAGTTCAAGTTCGGCGCGGACCTGCGGCTCGACGGGGAGATGAACGTGTATCAGGTCCGCATCGAGAGAGGCGCGGATTTCGGTCTCGTCCGCTCGCTCGTGGCGCGGACCGGCGCGCAGATCCTCGGCTATGATGAGGATCTCATGGTCGTCGCGGCGAACGGTTCGTTCGTGAGCGCGATCGCCGAAGTGGACGATGTCGCATCCATCAACAATTATTATCTCAATGAAAAAATGAGCAAGTCCATCGCCCCCGCGACGAACGAGGCGGCGGGCGATATCATCGGCGCGGGCACCGCCAATTCGCGCGGCTATAACGGCTCGACCCAGATCGCAGCGGTCTCGGATACCGGCATCGGCGGCGGGACTGCCTCCAGCGCGCATCCTGATATCCCATCCAGCCGTGTGGTTGCCATCTACAACTGGCCCGGCGCGGCAGGCGGATGTTTCCAGTCCGTGACAGACGACGGTTCGATTGACGTGGACTCCGGTCACGGCACGCATACGGCTGGTTCCGTTCTGAGCGACGGCGGAGCAGGCGGCTTGGGTCAGGGCACTGCTCCTGCCGCGCGTCTGGTCTTCCAGTCCACGGAGAACTGGGCAACCATCACCACATTCTGTCAGCTCTTTGGCGGTTTGCCTCCGAACGGATACTTCCTCACGGGCCTCCCAAGCGACTTGAGGACAATGTATCAGCAGGCTTACGATGCCGGAGCGCGCATCCACTCCAATTCGTGGGGCGCGGCGGTCGCCGGCGATTACACGGTTGACAGCGCCAACACGGATACTTTCGTTTGGAATAACCGCGACATGGTCATCACCTTCTCGGCTGGCAACTCCGGCGTGGATGCCAATGCGAACGGCGTGGTGGATAACGACTCGATCGGTTCCCCCGCAACCGCGAAGAACGTCATCACGGTGGGCGCAAGCGAGAACGCCCGTGCCGACAACTGGCCCTGCGATACCAGCCTGACCTACACCTCCCACGATGCCTACCAGACTGGGCAGACCTGCTCCAGCATGGGCGGGAACCAGGTGAATTTCCTCGGTACCTGGGGTCAACGCTACGGGAATAGTTTCCCCGCCGAGCCTCTCAAAAGTGACGTGACCGCCGGCAACGCCCAACAGATGGCTTCCTGGTCCAGCCGTGGTCCCACGGACGACAACCGCATCAAACCGGACGTGGTCGCGCCCGGTACCTGGATCCTCTCGGCATATTCCAGTCTGTACCAGGAGGGTTACGGCGACCCGCTGAATCCGCAAAATAACTTATACCAGTGGGATGGCTGGGGCATGCCCTACAACGTGGACTACAAATACATGGGCGGCACCTCGATGTCCAACCCGATTGCGGCAGGCGGCGTCACCGTCATCAGGGATTACTATAACAAGGCACACAGCATCAACGCGAGCGCGGCGCTTGTCAAAGCCACACTGATCAACTCCGCGGTGGACATGCTGGACGAGAACAACGACGGCGCGAACGACAATGACTTCCCGATCCCGAACGTCCACGAAGGCTGGGGCTTGGTGAACCTCGATGGCGCGACGGACGGCACGATCCAGTTCGTGGAAGAAGGAACCGGTCTTTCCACAGGCGGTTCCCAGACCTTCAACGTCACGTCCACCGGTGGTCCGCTTAAAGTGACCCTCGTCTGGTCCGACTATCCCTCGACCGATACCGCCTCGGTGAACCTGGTCAACGACCTCGACCTGACAGTTTCCAACGGTTCGAGCACTTACCGCGGCAACGTCTTCTCCGGCGGTTGGACCGTAACAGGCGGTTCGGCAGACCGCCGCAACAACGTCGAGAACGTGTACATCCAGTCGCCGAGCGGTTCCTACACCATCACTGTGACGGGCTTCAACATCCCCAACGGACCGCAGAGGTTTGCATTGGCTGTGGATGGCGGCTCGTTAGGCTCAGGTCCAACACCGACACCGGGTCCCACCAACACGCCGACCAATACGCCTTCGCCTACAAATACGCCAACGCCCACCAACACCCCTGCCCCATCCACCAGCACGGGTTACCTCCCGCCCTCTTCTCACGCTCCGCAAACCTCCAGCGCGGGCGATAACAATGGCTATGAAAGCAACCCGACAAATGTGTTTGTGGATGATGGATTGTTCGCCACGGATCTGAACAGCGGCACAAACAATAATCAGTCCTGCACGCACAACGGCAAGGATAAACACCATTTCTTCAACTATAACTTCAGCATTCCTTCCGGCGCGACGATACTGGGCATTCAGGCGCGTCTCGATGCGCGGGTGGACAGCGCCAGTAACAGTCCCAAGATCTGCGTGCAACTCTCGTGGAACGGCGGTTCCTCGTGGGTGACTGCCAAACAAACATCCACACTATCCACATCCGAAGCCACCTACGTTCTCGGAAGTACATCCGACACGTGGGGTCGCGCGTGGCTGGTCAATGACTTCAGCAACGCCAACTTCCGCGTACGCGTCATTGATGTGGCGGGCAGCACGGCACGCGACTTCTTCCTCGACTACCTCGCCGTCAACGTGACCTATCAACCGTAACCTCGTCATTGCGAGCCGTGGGCGGAGCAATCCCCAACTCGATTGGAAAACAACAAAAAGATGGATGCGCCCAAACGCATCCATCTTTTTATTTGACATCAACCCGCTTCTGACCCATCCCAAGCTGTTCCCGTCCGAAGAGCCTTTTCCTCCCCTCTTTCTCCATGTTTTCATCCTTCATCCTTCCGCTTTCATCCCTTACAATAGCCCCATGTACTCCGACCTCTGCCTGCCCTGGTACTGGGAATATGACATTGACTTCGTACACTTCGTCGAAAGCGCCTGCCGCGAACAGGGACTGACCTTCTGGCAGATCACACCCGATAACCTGCTCGAATCCATCAACGCGTTATACAAAGGCGAAAAGACCTTCAACACACTCCTCGACCGTTCCCAGGGCGACGACCGTTTCCTGCCCATCAACAACTGGGCAAGGGAAAATAATAAAAAACGCATCAATCCTCCCGAACTCTCCGCGTGGTCGGAGGACAAAGCCACCATGCACCTCGAACTCATCAGCGCGGGGATCCATACACCCTACACGATCCTTCTGCCTCCCTTTCTCGAACAACCTGTGATTCCCAATCTCGATCTGAGGCCGCTCGGGAATCAATTCGTCATCAAACCTTCGCACGGCGGAGGCAGCGAAGGCGTCATCCTCGGGGCGTTCTCCCTCGACCAGGTTCTGCGCGCCCGCATGGAATTCCCCGAACAAAAATACCTCCTTCAAGCCACCGTCACGCCGCGCACAATTCAGGGACATCCCGCCTGGTTCCGCGTCTTCTATTCAGTCGGAGAGACCTATCCCTGCTGGTGGCATCCGCTGACTCACGTATTTTCGATGGTCACTCCCTCCGAGGAGAACAAATACGACCTCTCCCCTCTTCATGACATCACCCGACGCATCGCCCACGTCTGCCGTTTGGACTGGTTCACCACCGAGATCGCGCTCACCCACGAAAACTTTGTCGTCGTGGATTACGTCAACGACCAGATTGACACCCGCGTCCAATCCAAAGCCGTGGACGGCGCGCCGGATGAGGCGATTCGAAACGTCGCCGCGCAACTGGTCACACTGGCAAAGCAACACCAGTAACACCGCCTGCCGATGACTGATCACTGATAACTACTCACTTTCCACTTTCCACTTTCCACTTTCTGCTTTCCATCTTCTTCCATAGTTCATTCCAAACACGCATGGAGGAAATTATGAAAAAGCCCCGCGCACGCGACCTCGGCATCCCCTTCGAAGGCGCGCCTGGAAAATACAACGCCATCACCGACGTGGAGGGAGTGACTGTCGGCCGCGCCACGATCATCGAAGGCGACTCGGCGCGGACAGGCGTCACCATCATCCACCCGCGAGGAAAAACAGATCA
>CAYQOF010000095.1:0-11004 GCA_964419035.1 uncultured Anaerolinea sp.
GGATTCACTTCCGCGGAGAACAGCAAATGCGAGGACCGCATCAGCCAGGGAATTTGTTCGCGCGGGACGGCATCCAGGAAGCGGACGCGAAACCCGTGAGGAGATGCCAATGCCCGCTTTGCGCGCGTGTCCACGCGGCCGACGATGCACAATTCGATTTTATACCGATGGGATAATTGCGCCGCCATTTCGGCGGCATTGAACAGACCGGAATCCTGCGCGCCGGATAAACTTCCCTCCACGATCAACAGACGATAATGACCCGATGGGCGTTCATGCAAACCGTTTGGCGTATATTTCTCCAAATCAACACCGTTGAGGATTACAGTGGAGGCGATACGCGCAGGACCGTACCAATCCTCCCACCAGCGTTTGATGAACTGGCTTTGGTAAATGACATGATCCGCCAATCGCCTGCGGATCAAAGAGAGATTCCAATTTCCGTAGATTGCCCGCATTGTATAGCGCAAACCCGCCCAGCGGGCGCGGTGCACCCAGTTGATGCCGTCGAGTCGCTGCACGATGCGTTGTCCGCGTGAACGGGCTCTCCATAACGGGAGCAGGTTCCGCGTCCCCGCGAGAACGAGGACGGCATCCGATGGCTGGGATAAATCGTACGTCACATCCACTCCACGGGCGCGGAGTCCGTTTTCGAATTTGAGTCGAAAGGAGGTCACACCGCCGAGACCTTCCACGCGCGGCAGGATACAAATACGAGGCATGAGACAATTATAGTCGTTGAATGTCGTTGCGAGGCGGTGTTCGTCCGCCTTCGCAATGGCGGGGAATCTGTGGTTAAATTGAGTGTGGAGGTAGAGATGCCCACTCCCGATCCTGAACTGGTTGCGTTTCTCAAAGCGTATCCCGCGTATCCCACCACGCACATCATTGACGACTTGCGCTCTGTCGAATACGCGCGTCTCGACGCGGGCGGGCACGTCTATCTCGATTACACAGGCGGAGGGCTGTATGCAGAGTCGCAGCTGCGCCGTCATAGCCGTTTGCTCACCGAACATGTCTTTGGCAACCCGCATTCGAGCAATCCCACTTCGCTTGCGGCAACGCAACTCGTGGAGCACGCGCGCGAATACGTGCTGAAATTCTTCAACGCCGACCCCGATGAATATCTTGCGATCTTCACGCAGAATGCCAGCGGCGCGTTGAAACTGGTCGGCGAGTCGTATCCGTTTCCCAATGGTCGTTATCTTCTGACGTTTGATAACCACAACTCGGTCAATGGGATTCGGGAGTTCGCGCACGCGCGCGGCGCGGAGGTAACGTACATCCCGGTCGGTCTGCCCGATATGCGCGTGGACGCTTCACAACTGGACCTGGAACTGTCGCGCCCCTCGAAAAGCGGACACAACCTTTTCGCCTATCCCGCGCAATCGAACTTTTCCTCCGTCCAGCATCCGCTCGAATGGATCGAGAAGGCGCATGGATACGGTTGGGACGTTCTGCTCGATGCCGCCGCGTTTGTCCCAACCAATCCGTTGGATTTGCGCAAAGTCAGACCCGATTTCGTCCCGATCTCGTTTTATAAAATGTTTGGTTACCCAACGGGCATCGGCGCGTTGATCGCGCGCAAGGATGCCTTGACGAAATTGCATCGTCCCTGGTTCGCGGGCGGGACGATCACGGTCGCTTCCGTGATGGGCGATAAATATTACATGGCGGATGGCGCGTCCGCGTTCGAAGATGGGACGCTGGATTATCTCAACATCCCGGCAGTCGAGATTGGGCTCAAACACATCGAATCCATCGGTTATGACGTCATTCATGAGCGCGTGCGTTCCCTCACTGGCTGGTTGCTGGATAACCTGACTGCCCTGAAACACAGCAATGGAGTACCGCTCGTGCGCGTCTATGGACCCACAACGATGGAGGGACGCGGCGGGGCGGTCACGGTCAATTTTTATGACAGAGACGACAAAGCCTTCGATCACCGTTTCATCGAACAGCAGGCAAACGAAGCCAACATCTCCCTGAGGACGGGTTGCTTCTGCAACCCCGGCGCGGGGGAGATCGCTTTGGGTATCTCGAGGGTTGAATTGGACGTGTGTTTTACAAGCCCGGAACACGAGGACAGGTTGTCCATTGACGATTTCCGCCTGTGTATTGACGGAAAATCCAGCGGCGCGGTGCGGATTTCGGTGGGCATGGTCACCAATTTCAAGGATGTACAGGGATTTCTGGCTTTTGCGAGGGGACTTCTGAACTGAAAACCGGGATTCCAATGGAATTCCAACGATAATTTTCTTGACTTTCATCCCTTTCCGCGTATAATTGCCCCGTTGGATGAATTAAACGAGTAATGGCATCGCAAGCGCTTTGGAGAAACTCTCAAAGCGTTTGCTTTTGTTTGTCTCTGTCATAAGCCGACTACACGCTATGCAGAGACGTCTCGTGTGACCTTATTTTTCTAAGGAGAGTACCCAGTGGAAACCAAGGGACTGACCGCACTCCGTATCAGCCTGGCATCGCCGGAGACCATCTTATCCTGGTCGTATGGTGAGGTGCTCAAGCCGGAAACCATCAACTACCGCCGCCTCCGCCCCGAAAAGGATGGGTTGTTCTGCGAAGCCATCTTCGGACCTCAACGGGACTGGCAGTGCTATTGCGGCAAATACAAGAATCCCCGTTACAAAGGCATCACCTGCGACAAATGCGGTGTGGAAGTGACCCGCTCCGCGGTGCGCCGCGAGCGCATGGGTCACATCATGCTCGCCACGCCCGTCGCGCACATCTGGTATACGCGCCGCATCCCGTCCTACCTGGGTATGCTGCTCGACATCTCACGCCGCAATCTCGACCGCGTGCTGTATTTTGCGCAATACATCGTCACCTACGTGGACGAGGAAGCCCGCAACAAGGCGCTCAAGCGCATCGAAGATGAGATCTCGGTCTCTGAGCGCGAACAGGCGGCAGATATCAACGCCAAAATCGCCGAGATCAAAACCAGGCGCGATCACACCCTGAATGAGACCAACCAGAAGCGCGCCAGCCTCGAGCAGGGATACGATGAAGTCATCGCCGAGAAACTCGACCCCGTCATCAAGGAAGGTCAGAAACTCGAGAAACTGCTTCAGGGTCAGATGGGCGAACACGCCAAAAAGGCTGTCGTCTTCGAACTGACCGATGAAAAGATCCTCGACGCCGGCGACAAGGTGACGGCAAAGCACATCACACAGGTGCAGAAGATCGTCCAGAAGAAACTTGAGTCCCTTGAAAACGAATTGAAAGACCAGCGCGCCAGGGAACTCGAGGAACTCAAGATGGAGGCAGGCGGGGTCAAAGCCAATGCCGACATGCAGATGGAAGCCCTGCGCTCCCAACTGGAGGAACAAACCTCCGCCTCCTCGAATCAGAGTTCGCGTCAGCGCGACGAACTGCTGGAACTGCGTCCCTTCACCTTCCTCAGCGAAAGCCGTTATCGCGAATTGAAGCAGCGCTGGGGGCAGGTCTTCCGCGCGGACATGGGCGCCGAAGCGTTCTACGATATTCTCGAACGTCTCGACCTCGACAAACTGGCGGAGGAACTCTGGCACGAAGTGAAGACCACCAAGTCCAAGCAGAAGCGCAAGAAAGCGACAACCCGCCTGAAGGTTGTGGAAGCCTTCCGCCGCTCGGGCAACCGCCCCGAATGGATGATCCTGACAGTTCTCCCGGTCATCCCGCCGGACCTGCGCCCGATGGTGCAGTTGGATGGCGGGCGCTTCGCCACCTCCGACCTCAACGACCTGTACCGCCGCGTCATCAACCGCAACAACCGCCTGAAGAGACTGCTCGAACTCGGCGCGCCGGACGTCATCATTCGCAACGAAAAACGCATGTTGCAGGAGGCGGTGGACAGCCTGATTGACAATTCACAGCGCGGCAAGGCGCTTTCACGCCGCGGCCGCCGCGAACTCAAATCCCTGAGCGACATGCTCAAAGGCAAGAAGGGACGCTTCCGCCGCAACCTGCTCGGCAAGCGCGTGGACTACTCCGGGCGCTCCGTGATCGTGGTCGGTCCGCAGTTGAAGTTGAACCAGTGCGGCTTGCCGAAGACCATGGCGCTCGAGTTGTATCGCCCGTTCGTGATCGCGCGCCTTGTGCAGAACAACTACGCGGCAAATGTGAAGGGAGCGCGTCGTTTGATCGAGCGCAACCGTCCCGAAGTATGGGAGGCGCTGGAGGGCGTCATCGGCGAGCGTCCCGTTTTGTTGAACCGCGCGCCCACACTGCACCGTCTCGGCATCCAGGCATTCGAACCGATCCTGATCGAAGGCTCGGCGATCCAGCTGCATCCGCTCGTCACCACCGCCTTCAACGCGGACTTCGACGGCGACCAGATGGCTGTGCACGTGCCGCTTTCGCAGAAGGCGGTGCAGGAGGCACGCGAACTGATGCTCGCCTCCAAGAACCTGCTCAAGCCTGCGGACGGCGAACCGATCATTTCTCCATCGAAGGACATGGTGCTGGGCGTCTATTACCTGACCATGCCGCAGAAAGCCGCGCACAAGGGCGATGGACGCGCCTTCGCCGATATGGACGAAGTCGAAATGGCATACGCGCTCGATCAGGTGGCGATTCACTCCGAGATCAAACTGCGCGTCAAGACCTGGTACAACGATCAGGATGACCGCCTGCCAGAACCCGAGACACGCGTCATTGACACGACCGTTGGGCGCGTGCTCTTCAACCGCATCCTGCCCGAGGAAATCCAGTTCGTCAACGAGAAACTGGACAAGGGCGGCGTGAAGGATTTGATCGCCGAAGTGTACGAAATTTGCGGACAGGAAAAGACAACAGATGTCGCGGACAAGGTCAAGGCGCTGGGCTTCGAATATGCGATGAAATCCGGCACCACGCTCGCGGTTGCCGATATTTCCATTCCACCGGAACGCAGGGATATCATCGAAGACGCGCTCAAGCAGGTGGAACTGGTGCAGCGCGATTACCGGCGCGGTCTGTTGACCGAACAGGAAAAGAACGAACGCGAGATCGAGATCTGGCAGGAAACCACCGACCGCGTGGGTGACGCCGTCAAGAAACACATGGATCCCGACGGCAACCTCTCCACAATGGCGTCCTCGGGCGCGACCAAGGGCGGTTTCTCCACCATTTCACAGTTGGCAGGCATGCGCGGTCTCATGGCTGACCCGTCCGGGCGCATCATTCCCATGCCGATCCGCTCGAACTTCCGCGAGGGACTCACCGCGCAGGAATACTTCATTTCCACGCACGGCGCGCGCAAGGGTCTCGCGGATACAGCCCTGCGCACGGCGGACGCCGGTTACCTCACCCGCCGCCTCGTGGACATCGCGCAGGACATCATCATCAACGAACACGACTGCGGCACGCGCGATGGCGTATGGATCCGCAAGCGCGACGACGTTGCCGGGCAGTCCCTGAGCAGCCGTCTCTACAGCAGACTGCTGGCTGAAAATGTAATTGACCCGAGGACCGGCGAGGTCATCGGCGAATACAACGATGTGATCAACCAGGAACTGGCACGCCGGATCACAGCGGCCGGGGTTGAAGAGGTCAAGGTGCGTTCGCCGCTCACGTGCGAATTGCAGCACGGCATCTGCTCCAAGTGTTACGGTCTCGATCTGGGACGCGGCACGATGGCGGAACTCGGCTCGGCGGTCGGCATTGTCGCCGCGCAGTCCATCGGCGAGCCCGGCACCCAGTTGACTTTGCGCACCTTCCACACCGGAGGCGTTGCCGCCGGCGGCGCGGACATTACGACCGGTCTGCCGCGCGTGGAGGAACTCTTCGAGGCGCGCAAACAGCCGAAGGGTGAAGCCGTGGTCGCGGAGATCAGCGGCATCCTGCGCATCGATCAGTCCGAGAAATATGCCGACCTGCGGGAGGTGACCATCGAACACAGCGAGCTGGTCAGCGACGAGTACAGCATCCCCGAGGACTGGAAGATCGCGGTAAAGGATGAGGCGGAGGTCAAGGCTGGGGATGTGCTGGCAACTTTGGACGACGCGAAGATCGCCGCCCAGCACGGCGGACGCGTCCGCGTCGAGAAGAAGGATCGGAAGGTCATCGTCTCCTACGACCAGAACGAATCCATCACCTACGATATCCCGACCACCGCGCGTCTGCTCGTCAGGAACAACGACCGCGTGGAAGCCGGGCAGCCCCTCACCGAAGGTTCGCTCAACCCGCATCGCGTGCTGAAGATCCAGGGACGCGATGCATCCCAGATGTACCTGCTCAGCGAAGTGCAAAAAGTGTATCGCTCGCAGGGACAGAACATCCACGATAAGCACTTCGAGGTCATCATCCGCAAGATGTTGAGCAAGGTGCAGGTCACCCGTCCCGGCGACTCAAAATACCTGCCCGGCGACCCGGTGGACCGCCTGGAGATTCGCAGGATCAACGAGCAATTGCTGGCAGAGGGCAGGCAGCCTGCCAAGTTTTCTGAAGTCCTGCTTGGCGTCACCAAAGCCTCGCTCAGCACCGACTCGTTCCTCTCCGCCTCCTCCTTCCAGCACACCATCAAGGTGCTGGCGGGGGCGGCAATCGGTTCGACGACCGACCCGCTTTACGGCTTGAAGGAGAACGTCATCATCGGCAAGTTGATCCCGGCCGGCACAGGCTTTGTGCAGGGACGCTTCCGCGAGGACAGGAGCGGAAAAGACGGGGGCGACTCGGCGCAATTGAACGAAGTCCCGGACGCGACCGCGACCGACTAAAGAATCATGGGCGACCGCAAGATGGTCGCCTTTTTGATTTAAGATGTCTCGCTTCTTTCCCAGGCTTGAGCCTGTTCACCGTTTCGAGGCGCGTTCGACTCCAGACCTGCTCGTGCGCGGCGCCTCGCGTATTGCCGCCGCGGCAGGGATCTCGCCGCTCGTCATCAGGCTGACCATCGTTGCGATAGGCACGGCATCGCCGTAGATCGCAGTCTCGGTTCAAGCCGCCTGGCATGGTGGGGTTCTCCGGCATGATCGCCTTCAGGGCGGCGCGGCTGAATAAAGAGACGGGCTACACAGGCGATTGATCCCTGGAACAAATGCCGGGCGTCGAACGTTCCATTGTCGGGGATGATTTCGCTTGTGACCATTCGACCTCAGTTGTTGACTGAAAGGAGGAAGACGTGCAAAAATCCGCATTGACCCCTTTATCGGCGCTCGCGTTGCTGGTCGTCCTTGTGCAGGCTTGCGCCCCGGCAACGGCGCCGGATGCTAGTTTCATTGGAACCGCAATAGCCGAGACCATCAGCGTTGGCTTGACACAGACCGACCATGCCTTTGTGCCTTCCCCCATTCCCACGCTCACTTTCACACCGGAATTCCCGACCCACACTCCCGCGCCAAGCCTGACCCCGACGCCTGAATTCACCCCCACGCCGCTCGTGCCTCAGATCAGCGTTTCGGTGAACACGAACTGCCGCGTCGGACCGGGCAGGGTCTACGACCGGATGGGATTCCTGCTGGCGGGCGAGGCCGCCGAGGTGCTTGGACGAGACCCGACCGGCAACTACTGGTACGTCCGCATCACGAACCGCGGTCAGCAGTTCTGCTGGCTGTGGGGGGAATATGCCACCCTCTCCGGAAACACCTCGGTACTGCCGGTATTCACGCCTCCGCCCACGCCAACTCCCACGCCATCGCCCAATTTCAGGGCGATCTACAAAGGCAAGGACTTTTGCACAGGCACAGGCTGGTGGGTGGAGGTCGAGTTGGAAAACAACGGCACCATGACCTTCAGGTCCATCTCGCTCTCCGTGAGGGATACCGTCACCGACGTCACTCTTTCCCTGAGCGCGAACGGCTTCACGAATAATGATGGCTGCCTGACCTCGACCACACGGGACGATATGGCTCCCGGTGCCGTCCGCATTGTCAGTTCGCGTCCCTTCTCCTATGACCCGGTCGGGCATAGTATCCGAGCCACCATCACCCTGTGTTCGGACAGGGACCTGAAAGGAACCTGTATCTCGGATGTGATCCAATTCACACCGTAGGATAAACCGATGCACATGGACAGGGCGGGCAAAGACCTGCCCTGTTTTATGAGGGTGCGTCGCACCTGGCAACAATCATCAATAGATGGGGAGCACAATGTCACAAAACAAGGGGGTCCCATTTAAGAAATCTGCGACGCACTCGCGTTGGTACTTGACGCCTCGCCTCTTTCCCCGTAAGATTGTCCCCGTTTATAGAACATACATTCACGACAACCAGACAACCATTGGACGTCAGGGACACAAAGGACACAAAGGTTTTTCTCTTGAATCCTTTGTGTACTTTGTGTCCTTCGTGGTTAAAAGGATTTTCCATGGAACTTGGATTGATACGCAAAATAGATATTGATCACGAAATGCAGCAGGCATACCTCGATTACGCCATGTCCGTCATCGTGGCGCGCGCCCTGCCCGATGCACGCGATGGACTTAAACCCGTGCAGAGACGCATCCTCTACGCGATGTACGACATGGGCATCCGCGCAGACTCGGCGTACAAGAAATCCGCAAGGATCGTGGGCGAGGTGCTCGGCAAATATCATCCGCACGGGGATTCGGCGGTGTACGAGGCAATGGCGCGCATGGCGCAGGATTTCTCGATGCGCACATTGCTCGTGGATGGACAGGGCAATTTCGGTTCGGTGGACGGAGATCCGCCCGCCGCGATGCGCTACACGGAGGCGCGCCTCACGTCCGCCGCGCTCGATATTCTGTTCGACCTCAATAAAAATACAGTTGACTTCAATCCCAACTTCGACGACACGTTGACCGAGCCAGGCGTTCTTCCCTCCGCGATCCCGAACCTGCTGGTCAACGGCGCGACGGGCATCGCGGTCGGCATGGCGACCTCCATCCCGCCGCACAATCTTGCCGAGGTGATTGACGCGCTCGTCTACATGCTCGATAAATACGAGAAACTCGACGATATTGATGTCGAGACGTTGATGAAGTTCGTGCAGGGACCCGATTTCCCCACAGGCGGTCTCATCGTCCAGGACAACAAGGATGAGAATCCGATCGAGTCTGCGTACGGTTCGGGGCGCGGACGCGTCACGGTGCAGGCGAAGGCGCACGTCGAGGAAATGGAACGCGGCAAGAACCGCATCATCGTCACAGAACTGCCGTACATGGTCAACAAGTCGAGTCTCATCGAGCGCATCGCCGATCTGGCGCGCGAAGGTTACCTCGAAGGTTTGTCCGACCTGCGCGACGAATCGGATCGTCAGGGCATGCGCATCGTCCTCGAACTGACAAAGAACGTCGAGCCCGATGCGGTCCTGCGTGAACTCTATAAACGCACGCCCATGCAGACCACGTTCAGCATCAACCTGCTGGCGCTGGTGGATGGCGAGCCGCGCACGTTAACGCTGAAGCAGGCATTACGCGTCTATATCGAACACAGGCTGACGGTCGTAAAAAGACGCGCTGAATTCGATCTGGAAAAAGCCAAAGCCCGCGCGCACATCCTGGAGGGATACCTCGTCGCATTGAAGAATCTGGACGAGATCATCAACCTCATCCGCAACGCTTCGGACGTGGACGCGGCCCGCTCCCGTTTAATGAAACGCTTCAGGCTGACGGAGTTGCAGGCAACCGCGATCCTCGACATGCAGTTACGCCGACTTGCCGCCCTCGAACGCAAGAAAATCGAAACGGAATATAAAGAGGTCAGCGCGTTGATCAAGGATCTGACAAAGTTGCTGAAATCGCCGAAGTTGATGCGCGGCGTTGTGGCGGAGGAACTGCTGAAGGTCAAGGCGCAATACGGCGACCGGCGCCGCACGCAGATCGTGAACCTTTCGAAGAACGGCAGGACCGCGAAGACGATGACGACGAGGGACATCCTGCCTCAGCAAAACATCTGGATCGGCGTGACCGAGGACGGGCTGGTCTCGCGCACGGCGGATGAAAAGGAACCGAAACATTCGGGCAACGACGCGCCGCGCTGGCTGGTCAAAGCCTCGACGACGGACACGATCTATTTCGCCGCGAAATCGGGACGCGCCGCGGCGGTGGCGGTGCATGTCATCCCGCAAGCCGAAAAGTTGACGCAAGGCTCGCTGTTCTACAAGGTCACGCCATTGCAGGAGACCGATTCGCTCGCGGCGGTGTTCGCCTTGCCTTCGAGGAAATCCGCGCTGCCCGAAGAGACGTGTGTGATTACCTGTTCACGCTTCGGCATGATCAAGAAGAGCCTGGTCAGCGAACTGCCGGGACCTTCCGCGCAATCGTTTGTTCTGGTGAAGATCAACGAAGGGGATCGCTTGGTCTCGGTTGGATTGACGGACAACAAGACAAAGGATATCCTGCTCGTCACCGCGCAGGGCATGGCAATACGATTCAAGGAAGACGACGTGCGCCCGATGGGACTCGTCGCCGCGGGCGTGAACGGCATGAAACTCGAAGAGAAGGATGAAGTTGTGGGGATGGAAGTGCTGCCCGCTGAGAGCGAAATCTTCATCCTCACAAACGACGGCAGAGCCAAACGCGTCGAGGAAAGGGACTTCCCGAAGCAGGGACGTTACGGCAAGGGCGTTATTGGCTGGGAAGTGAACGAAAAGGAACGGCTCGTTGGCGTGGTCACGGGCAAGCCGAATCATCTGGCGACCATCCACCTGAGCAAGGGCGCGCCGAGGTCAACGAGACTCGATGCCGTTGCCATCCGCAAACGCGCTGCCACGAAGGGGGACGTGGTCGTGGAGGTGAAACCGGGCGAGGAGGCGGTCTCGGTCAATGCGGCGTGGATGGTGGAGAGGTTTGTGAGGGAGGAGAAGCCGAAGAAGGCATCGTCCCCGAAGGGGAAAGTGGAAAGTAGAAAGAAGAAAGAAGCGAGGAAAGCAACAAAAGCGAAACCTGCGGCGAAGGTGAAATCCCCGAAGGGGGCAAAGTCAAAGGCAAAAGCAAAGCCTGCGAAGACGATGTCTTCGCAGGAGAAAAGGAAGAAATAAGTACGCCAAAAATCTCCGAGTTCTCGAAGAACTCGTAACTACTCAGCGGATAATGAAGTAAAAGCAGGATAGAAAGGCTGACCGCAA
>CAYQOF010000096.1:0-3269 GCA_964419035.1 uncultured Anaerolinea sp.
GTGTTGAAGATCTCGTAGATGTACCGGATGTAATCGCGCGTTTCCTGGAAGCGGATGACTTCCAGCAGCAGGTCGGGGTCGTTGCCCGCGAGTTCGTTCCAGACCAGCGCGTTGCCGGGACCGCCGTTATACGCGGCAAGGCTGGCGTACATGTTTCCGCCGAACAGCCTGCGGTTCTTGTCGAGGTAATACGAGCCGAAGCGCACACTCACGATGGGACGGTACAGATCGTCTGAATCGTAATTGGGGGGCCAGTTGAGTTCGCCTGCGATCTGCGCGCCGGTGCTGGGGATGACCTGCATCAAGCCGCGCGCGCCCGCCGTCGAACGGACGAATCCCTCGAACAGACTCTCCTGGCGGATCACGCTGAACATGAACAGCGGATCGTGCCCGTAGCGTTCCTCCTCGGTGAGGATCAGGTCGTGGTAATACAACCCGTAGCGGATGCGATTGAAATAGGCCGGCGCGGTCAGCGACGCGGCTTGACTCTGCAAACCAGCCAGCGTCAATACCTGGCGCGCCGCGAAGATCGCCGAACGATACAATCCGATCTCGAGCAAATGGTTTGCGAGGCGGAAACTGTCTGCCGGGTCGGTTTTTACTGATTCCCTCAAAGACTCGAACTCCAGCCGCGCTTCGTCGTACATGCCGAGCTCCCATAGTTCGGTACCGCGGATGAAACGTGCGTCCTGCGCCAGCGCCCCGGGACCCGTCAGGTCGGTATCGGGCGGCAGGTCGAATTTGACGCGCACCCACGCCTCTGCGTCCCTGCGTTCCTTTTCGAGATCAGGATTCAGGTTGGTCGTTGGGGGAGAGACGAATGGCTGCACGCCCAACAGCAGGTCGCGTGCGCGCAGGCTGTAATAGCCGGTGGGGTCAATCGCCTGTCCCTGCTGCCAGGAGGCTTCCGCTGATTCGGTCTCGCCCAGTTTCTTCTGTGTGATCCCGATCCACAGATAAGCGCGGGCGCGGTCCTCAGGCTTGGAGGAAAGAAGCAGACCGCGCTGAAAGGTTGCCAGCGCGCCCGAAAAGTCGTTCAGCCGGTAACGCGAAATTCCAGCCAGAAAGAGCGCGGTGGGAACCTGTTCATTCCCGGAGTACTCGTTCGCCACGCGTTCCCAGATCTGCGCGGCTTCCTCGAGCCTGCCGTCGCGTTCGGTGATGCGCGCCGCGCTCATCAAAATATCTGGCGCATTCAGCGATGCGGGGTTCCCGGAGACGAAATCGAGCAGGGTTTGTGCCCCCGCCCGGTAATCACCCTGAACCACCCACTGGAGGCGGGCTTTCTCCCTCCACGCGTCCACCCAGCGCGCGTGACCGGGGTGGTTCTTGATGAAATAATTCAATTCGTCAATCGTCTCCTGCGTGCGCTGCAGTTCGCGCAGGGTGAGGGCGCGGTAGTAATGCGCTGTCCCATCGTTGACCGGGTTCGCCTTGATGTAACGGTCCAGCGCGGCGAGCGCAACATCGTATTGCGCGGCGAAATAATCCACCAGTCCGCGGTCGAGTTCATCCACCGGGACATTTGCATCCACGAGTTTGACCAGCGCAAGATACGAGTAATACGAAAGGGGAAAATTTTCCACGGTGTGTAAATAACGCGCGTGCGCCTGTTCCGTTTGACCGAGCGCGAGGTGCGCGTTGCCTGCCAGGTAATCCATTTGCGCCTTGATGAAGTCGTTGGATGTCGAAGCGAAGATCTCGTCGTACAGGGTCAGGGCGCCGGCGTAGTCGCCGAAGGAGGCTCGGGTTTGGGCGATCTTGATTCGCAGGGTCAAGCCGTCGTCGAGGCGCGAAGCGTCCAGCGCGGCTTTGTAGGCGTTCGACGCGTTGGTGTAATCCTTGATCTCGTTGAGCGCGTCGCCGCGGTATTCCTGCACGTATCCATCCAGCACGCCGGGTATGCGCTTGAGATAGGTATCGTACGAATCTGCAGACTGCTGATATTGTTTCAACGCGGAATGGGCGCGTCCCATCAGAAAATAGGCGCGTGCCGCGTACGTCGATTCGGGATATTCGTTCGTCAGTGTGGTGAGCGTTTCGAGGGCGAGTTGATGACGTCCGTCCGCCAGTTCGGTGCGGCTGAGTCCCCAGAGTGCGGCGGCTTGAATGGCGCGGTCGGTCGTGTCGTTGAACGCGGCAAGATATTGTTCGCGCGCCGAATCGTAATCGCCGTAGAACAATGCCTGGTCGCCCGATTCGATCCGAACGACCGGCGGAGGCGTGGGTAACGGTGTTGGGGTGGGGGACGGGGTGGGGGTGGGACTGGGTCCCGGCGTGATACTGGGCGTGGGTGACGGGAGTGGAGCGGGAAGCGCCTGACATGCGGACATCACGAGGATCATCCACAGCCAGATCCATTTGCTTTTCGATTTCATGAAAGTCTTATACCGAAGGTTGGGAGGGGTGTCAATATCCTACATTAAATCACGCTGAGCGGACACGAAGTGGAAGACGAAGCGTTTCGTCTGCGCTGTGCTCCGCTCGACGCGAAGGTCACTCAAGGACTTCCACGCTCATTCCCAGCCGGAGCCTGCCCTCGTTCATCGGAATGACGTTCTGCCCGAAGATGACTCCCAGTTCGTGTTTGCGGTACTGAGCCAGGGTTTTGAGCGGTTCCTTGCTTTGCGTGAGCGTGTCCTTGTCAATCGTCGTGACCACGCAGCGCGCGCACGGTTTGACGACTGCCAATACAACGTCCCCGATGCGGATTCGGTTCCACGAATCCTCCGCGAACGGTTTGCATCCTTTGACAACGATATTCGGGCGGAAACGATTCATTGGGATGGGCATTTCCAGCCGCGAGTTCAGGTCCTGCAGTCCCTCCTCGGAGGAGAGCAGGATCGGGTATCCATCTGCAAAGCCGGTGTGGTCGTCCGCGTTGACCGCGTATTTCTCGTTGACGACGCGTTGGTATCCATCCGCAAAATGCACCAGCCTGACGGACGTTCCCAGCCAGTCCGAAAACCACTGCGCGGCTTCCCCGCCCTGGTCAATGGCATGAACGCCTTTGCTTTTCCAAATGTCAACCGCCCAGGGTGTGCCTGTGGTCTGAATGTTGATTTGAATTGAATCGAAGTTCGGAGCGGATAACTCGAGCGTGCCATTATCCAATCTTGGAGTAACCAGCGCGAGTTTTGGGTATTCACGTTGTGTCAGGAATTTGCCCCTCTCGGTCACGACCATCATGCGGCGGTCGTGTTGGAGTCCCATGCGCTCGACGAGGGATGAATCCACCTCATGCCCGCGGCAGGCTTTGATGGGATAAT
>CAYQOF010000096.1:3369-10910 GCA_964419035.1 uncultured Anaerolinea sp.
CGCCGCTCTCGTACTTGAATGAGAGTTTGACCTTGGCGCGGTAGGCGGTCACCTTGCCGTCGTCAATGACCATGTCCAGTTCGACGACCTCGGCGATGCGCAGGTCGCGCAGGGACTGCGCGGCGCGCTCCACAGCCGCAGTCGCGGCTTTCTCCCACGATTCGGTGCTCGTGCCGACCAGTTCGATGATCTTGTATACGCTCTCTGCCATGGTATTTTCTCCTTGTTTTGAAAATCCTGGAACTTATCGCATAAGCGGATTGAAGCCTGCCTGTCTGAAGTGACGATCGGTTGTCAGTGAATCTGTCAGATTGAATTGTTGCATCACCGTAAATGATAGACAGTCTGTCATTCCCCATTCTTTATCGGCGCGACTGCTATATAGTTTGTAAGCGGCTTTGTACAGTTCCTCCGTCAAAGGAACGATTGTCACCTTTTTATCCAATTCGAGCGATTCGAGAATCTCAATCGCGGTTTTACGATAGTCGCTGCGCGACAAGGCGTTTCCAATTTCGAGCATAATGGCGCGAGTGGTGATCAGGTGAATTTCTCGTGTCTCAATTTCGTCTGCCAAAACAAGCGCCTCTTCGTGAAACGCGTCAGTTTCCAGTGCCAGCGCAATGGCGAACGCAGTGTCAAGAAAGATCTTATCCCTCATTGAATTTTTTTCCTCTGTACAGATAATCATCCACGTTCTCGGAAAAATCCCTTGGACCCTTGAGTTTGGCGGATCTCGCCGTTTCAATGAAGGATTTTGTCTTGGCGCGTTTTATCCTGATCTCTTCCACTGTAATTCGCACGCGGGTATTCGGTTTCAGTGGGAGCGGGCTGCTGGGCAGCAGAACCTTGCCGTCATAAACAGCCTCGATGGTCTGAACACTGTTGTCCTCGATCAGATATGCGCCGCGTGTGTCGCTTACTTTTTTCGTGGTTCTTGTTGGACGAGGTTTTTTGTCGGTAGCCATATTCTTCTCTCCTGTATGACTATTTTACAACAGAATCCATTATTGTCCTCACGTCCACTGCCACTGAGCCCTTGCTCAGCACGCGCAATGGATTGATCTCGATCTCCTTGATGGATTCGTTTTCAACTGCGAGATGCGATAATTTGATCAGGATGTCTACGACCGATTCCTCATCCGCGGGAGGGATGTCCCGGAAGCCTTTGAGTTTTTTCCCCGCCCACGTCTTGCGGATCATTTTCGACGCCTCAGCCTGGTTCAACGGAGCCAGGGCAAATGCCACGTCCTTGAGCCCTTCCACCTCCACGCCGCCCGAGCCGAACATCATCAACGCTCCGAATTGCGGATCGCGCGCCATGCCGACGATGACCTCCTGTCCCTGCTCGATCTGGCGCTGGATGTAAACCCCGTCAATCCGCGCCTTTGGCATGGATGTTTTCACGCGCTCCATCATCCGCGCGTAGCCAGCCAAGAGAGAAAAAGTATCTTTGATATTCAACAGAACGCCCCCGACATCCGACTTGTGGGAAATATCGGGCGAGGCGATCTTCATCACCACAGGGAAACCGAGATCGTTGGCAATCGCAGCCGCTTCGGTTTCATTCCGCGCCATTTTGATGGGCGCGGTCGGGATGCTGTAGGATGCAAGTAGTTCTTCGGGGTTTAGCGGAGTCCGTAGCCTCCCGGCTTTGGAATTAGGACTCGGAAGTCTCCTGACTTCGGCGATTTTTTCGTGTTCCAAAGTCTGGAGACTTTGGAGTCCGGTTGCATGCCGCGCCAGCGCCCCAAGCGCGGACGCCGCCCGTTCCGGGAACGGATACGTGGGTATCCCTGCAGCACGGAATTCGTTCCCTGCATTTTCCACCAATGTCGAACCCATCAGAGCAACTGCCACTGGCTTACGAAAATTACCAATTACTTCGATTACATTTTCTGCCACCTCTTCCGCCTTGAACATCGGCGGCGGAGGCAGGATGACCATCGCGCCGTCCACGTTTTCATCCTGCAATAGGATATTTAAACACGCCGCGTAGACTTCGGGAGATGCCGAGGCGAGCATATCCACCGGGTTGTGGATGCTTGCGGCGGGCGGCAGGATGGCGGATAGAGCCGCCAGCGTGGACTCGTTCAATCGGGCGGGAACCAGTCCCTCCCGTTCGAGTGAATCGGCGGCGATGACCCCGGGTCCGCCCGCGTTGGTTAATACTCCAATTCTCCAAATTCTCTGATTTGAATCTGGCGCCGCGTGGTCTCGATGCGCTTCGCTACTCGACCATCGTTCCAGCGCCCGCGCCCAGTCGAACATCTGCTCGGTCGTATCTGCGCGGAAAATTCCCGCCTTCTCGAACGCCGCGTCGAAGGCGATATCGGATGCGGCGAGCGCGCCTGTGTGCGACGCGGCGGCTTTTTGTCCCGCCTCGAAGCGACCGACCTTCAGCGCAATGACAGGTTTACGGCGGGCGACTTCGCGCGCCGTCTCCACAAAACGTCTCCCATCCGAAACGGATTCCATGTACAGCACGATGACCCTGGTGTTGTCATCCTCCGCGAGCATGGAGAGCATGTCCGTTTCGTTGACATCCGCCTGATTGCCGAGGCTGACGATGCGCGAAAAACCGAAACCCTGCGAGCGCGACCAATCCACGATCCCCGCGCAGAACGCGCCCGAATGGGAGATGAACCCTATACCGCCTCTCGCTGGCATGGGGGGCTGGAGGAAAGTTGTATCCAGCGGGAGGTGTGTGTCAATCGTGCCAATACAGTTGGGCCCCAGCAGCCGCACGCCTTGCGCGTGCGCAACCTTCAAGCATTGCTCCTCGAGCGCCGCGCCTTCCGCGCCGATTTCACGGAACCCCGAGGAGACGATGACCGCAGCTTTGATGCCTCTCTTCCCGCAATCTTCGATCACCTTTGGCGTTGCCTGCGGAGGAACAATGAGAATGGCGAGATCAACGGGATCAGGGACTTCCTGCAAGTCCGTGTAAATTCTGCGCCCGAACAATTCCCCGCTCTTTTGCCCGAGGAAATGGATCGCGCCCGGATATTCGCTTTGAACAAGATTGCGCGCCACACCGTAACCTAATTTTTCCGGGGAGGTCGAAGCGCCGATGACAACGACGCCTTTGGGATTGAAGAAGGGGATCAGGGAGGAGTCCATGCTGGGATTAAACCACAGATGTATTTTTGACACCATACAAACACCGTTGCTTATGGGATCAAAAGGGTGACTTTTGTTACAACAGATATTCTTCCGGCAGGTACAATTATCCCATGCGTATCCTTGCGATCATCTCGGGCGAATACGGCGCGCGGCACGTGGCTAACCTGCGCGAACATTGTCCGCAGGGCTGGAGTATCGAAACGTGGAAAGCGCCCGCCGTCTTTCCGCTCATCATTGATTATCCCGAAGATTTCCTGCCTGCCAGCCTGCCGCCAAGCGATTTGGTCCTGTCCTTTGCGGAGAATAAATCCGTTGCCGAACTGTTGCCCGAAATCGCCATGCTGACGGGCGCGCGCGGCGTGGTCGTTGCCGTGGACAACGAGGCGTGGCTGCCGCGCGGGCTGGCGCGTCAACTCAAGGGGTGGCTGGAGCGGATCCATGTCGCCTGCGCGACCCCCAAACCGTTGTGTTCCCTCACCGAACGCGATTACAAGATCACGCGCCGCGAACGCGAGACCTACGACAGCGAAGTCATCAGTGAGTTTGCCAGATACTTTGGTCAGCCCGATATTCGCCTCGGCGTGGACGCGGAGACGCGCACGATCACCGCGGCGGAGGTCCGCCGCGATGCGGTGTGTGGATGCGCCCGCCACGTCGCTGAAAAATTGATCGGTCTCTCCGCCGATGAAGCCGAGGAGAAAGCCGGACTGTTTCATCATCATTTTCCGTGCCTGGCGAGCATGGTCAAACTGAACGACTACAATCACGATACGCTCATGCACGAGTCCGGTCACTTGTTGCAGGAAAACCTGGCTGGGCAGTTGAAACCGTTCAAGCGGACGCGTTATATTGCCCCCGTGGGACTGGTGGACGGGAAGTAAAATTGTTCCTCTCCGCGTTAATGAAATTCTATTCTTGATTTGCTACAATAATCACAAGTAAGCGATGTGACTTTTTTGTGTCGGGGTGGAGGGAGGCGCGTATGTTGGATGCAAAGATGGTTGCAGACCTCATCACGGCAACGCGCGGTCTGCTGGGGTTGGTCATGGTCTGGATGGGGCTTATGCAGGGTGAAAATGCCCTTTCGACTGTTGTCCTTTTCATGCTTCTGTGTTGGACCGGTGATTTCGTGGACGGCAGGATCGCGCGGCTCAACCGCCGTCCGCGCCGCACGTGGATTGGCGATAACGACCTCTACGTTGACCTGTTCGTTTCGATCTGTCTGGGAATCTACATGATCGGCGCGGGATTCGTCGGCATCACGGTCGGCGTCTGGTATATTCTTGGCTGGATGCTGGCCTTGTGGCGATTCGGCCCGGACCGAAACCTGCTCATGCTCATGCAGGCTCCGGTCTACTTTTGGTTTATCGTGACCGCCCTGCGCCTCGTCCCCGAGAGCGGATACTGGCTGGTCGTCTGGGTGCTCGCCGCCACTGCCATCAATTGGAGGCAGTTCACGCAGGATATCGTCCCAAACTTCATTCAGGGGATGACGTCCATGTGGCGGAACCGTCACTCGTGAAAAGGAATCAAGAGAAGGATTGTCTGGAAAGCAGGAACTTTACGTACAGCCGCATCGGGACGAACACCCGAGGTTCTATGAATTTTTCTGGTCATCGGTCAGACGTCTATTGAACTGGATCGGGCATGACTGCCTGCCCGAGTTCGCGAAGGTCGCCATGTCTGTCGCCGAGTCGGCGGGACGCGTCTCGGTGCGGAGTGAGCCGAATCCCGTCCCCGCCGAGAAGTGCGGCGAATTTACCGTGTTGAGCGCGAATCTCTGGCATGACTGGCCCCGCTTCAAGGGTTTGGAAAAGCGTCTCGAAGCGTTCGCAGGTTTGGCTGAGTCCGAGCGGGTTGACCTCATCCTGTTGCAGGAAGTGGCGCGGACGTCCACCTTCAAATCCGATGAATGGCTGGCGGAGCGTCTGAAGATGGCGTATGTGTATTCGCGTGCCAACGGTTCGCAGAAGATCGGGTTCGAGGAGGGTCTGGGGGTGTACAGTCGTTTTCCATTGAAGCGGCTTCCATACGTTCGGCAGATGACGCAGGCGCACAATCCGTTTTCGCGGCGGCTGGCGCTCGGCGTGGAGGTGGATACGCCATGCGGCGAGATCGTCGCGTTTTCGGCGCACCTCGGTTTGATGCGCAAACAGAACGCAAGGCAATTGCGGGAGTTGCACGGCTGGGTGAATGGCATCACGTCCGGCAGGTCGGCGATCATTGCGGGCGATTTCAACGCCCCCGAGCATACACATCAGATCAAAAATGTGCGCCTGCACTGGCAGGACGCGTTTCGCGAGATTTATCAGCACGGGCACGCGCCCACACACGAGATCCGTTTGCCCTGGGGCGGCGTTTTCCTCAGCCATCGGCTGGACTATATCTTCCTGCAGCCCGGCAAACCCGCCTGGCAGGTGGTGGAGGTGAAGCATCTCGACGCGCCCGGCGGACCACACTCCGATCATCGCGCTGTCCTTGCGCGGCTTGCGCCGATACATCGCGTGGATTGAGCGGGATTTCTCATTTGCCTGCGGCGGCAAGCGCATCCTTGATCTGCCGGGTGTGAGCGCCGAGGTGAAAATCGGGTTGGAGCAGGATGGAGCCGAAGCGATGGTAACTGCCTTTGTTCGCGGTGAACTCTTCGGGGATCAATTCTGTGAATGCAAGGACTTCCTCAACGGTGCGGCGAAGCAGATCGAGCATTGACCTGATCGTAGGATTCGCCTTGACGGTCGCCTCCACTTGAGCAGAGACATTGCTCCCAAAACCGTCCGTAATCAATTCGTAGCCGTCAATCAAACTGGCAAGATAATGTCCATTGTAATTCAGGAGCACCGGCAGGGCATCCCTCTTCAGAATTGAAAATCTCGAATCTTATTCTGCCGGGTTCAGCACGCGGCCGATGAAGAGAATCTGTCCGCTGGAAAGATCGCGGATGACGAAGATGAATGGGCGGTCAATGACCAGTGTGATCGCTTCGATGGGACCCGCGCTCGTGGGGGCGATGATGACGGCGGTCGCTGCTGCGGCTTCGGTGCCGTCTTCATCCACCGCGACAAAGGCTTTGTGGATGACGTTGTCAATGAAGACATCGCGTCCGCCGGTCATGCCGGAGAAGTCCGCGAAGTTCTCGTCGAAAGCGTCGGGCATGCCCATCCTCTTGAGCTGGTCGGATAGATTGAACTCACTCGTAAAGTTGAATTTCGGCATGCTGAGGTGGACGGACGATGGCGGCATGTTGCCGAGAATTTCATTCAACCTCGCGGCGTCCAGCGTGGACTCAAATTCTGCGAAATTACCTTCGTCCGGAACGATGATATTCATGGCGGCGGCGCCTCCCTGATAGGCGAGTTCGATTGCCTGGAAGCCGTCTCCGCTTGTATAGGGCAAGCCGTACATGGTTTTGGACATCATTTCCGCTTGCACTTCCGAACCATCCAGCAGGTGGAATGGAACATCGCGGGTGGAGTCCGGGTCGAACTTGATCATCCAGTCCGCCTTGAAATAGATGGCATTGACCAGTACCATCTTCGTGCTGGGCTTGATGATTCCCTGTTGCAACAGGTCATTGATCTTGTCCTTCGTCTGGTCGCTGACCCAATCGTTGATCTGCCTGCGGACCGCCTCGTGCTGGTTGAGGAAATCCGCCAGTTGGATGCCTGCGCCGTAGTTCGACGCGATGACATCAAGATATTCTTGCAGAAATGGGAAGGTCTGTTCTGCCCAGACCGAGTTGGCAATGTTGAGTTGGAGCGGCGTCTCCTCCTCGGATGCAGGCTTGCCGCGGGTTGCCAAATCCTGATCCAAGGCGTTGAAGGCGGGATGCAACTGTCCCTGGGGGAGATCGAAGCGAAGCACATCCGCCATCTGGGATTCGGTCGTGCCGCGCGCGCCGGCGTAGGTCATGGCGAGGGCGAGGGAAATGCTGAATGGGGAGAGGATCAGGTTTCCGTCCTGAGAGCGAAGCGGCTGGTAGATGTCCAGCGCGAAGGCGTTGTTGCCGTCCACCAAAACCCGCGTGTCGTTCGCGGGAACGTTCGGGGAAGTGACGCGCTGAAGATTGGATTTCGCCATGCTTGCCGCAGGCGGCGACCCACAGGCGGCGAGGACGATGGCGAGCATAAGCGTGACGGCAAACAATTTGGAAGGCGAGTAAGTTTTCATGGGTACTCCTTGGGTGTGTCATTTTTATGACGTTCCGCCGGGTGTTAAGTTCCATTTCGTCAGAGCAAGTCTCTGATCCGCTTTCCAATCAAAAAGAAAACGGATGTCGGCGTGACATCCGTTTTTGTCTTACTTCCCCAGCCTCGCCCGTTCTTCTTCAGCCACCCTCTCCTCCAGTTTCTCACCGCTGAGCGGCGCTTTGTGAACAACGGACTGGGTTGATTCAACTTCCGTCCCGGCTTCAACTTGCT
>CAYQOF010000097.1:0-10873 GCA_964419035.1 uncultured Anaerolinea sp.
TCGCGCAGCGGCAACACCGCGGCTTCGATCATGCCGCTGGCATCCACCTCGCGGTTGGGAATGCGATACAACTCCTCCGTGCGCTGCGAGAGAGTCAGGTCGAAATTATCTTCTTCTTCAAACCATTCTCTTGGATTACTCATTTTTTCTCGCTGCTCCCGATGCCGTCCCCGGCGACGGACAAAATTTTATTCCATGATTTCATGACTTCCGCAGTCACAAACATCGAGCCTGCGGATAATACAATGCTACCATCTTTTTCCGATAAATCCAACGCGCGCAGAAACGCGGATTCAACGGGACACACCGCCTCAGACTCCAACCCAGCCTGCCGCGCCAACTCAATGATTTTCTCCACTTCAAGCGCCCGCGGATGGTCGGCGCGTGTGACGATGAGACGCTTGATCTTCGGCTTCATCTCCGCGAACATGCCGGGGATGTTCTTATCCTCCGACGCGCCGAAAACGAGATAGACCATCCTGCCCGGAAAATACGTTTCGAGCGTTTCGCGCAGCCTGGCAAACGAATCCGCGTTATGCGCCGAGTCGAAAATGACGGGCGGCTCGCGCCGGGCAATTTCGAAGCGGGCGCGCCATCTTACCTGGGAAAATCCCCTTTGAATCTGTTCATCCGTAATGGAGATCCCGCTGACCTTCAAGGCCGCATACGCCGCCGCGGCGTTTTCGAGTTGATAGGCACCCAAGAGCGGAAGTTGCACCTCCAAAGTGGAATGCCGAACATTGTCAACGATTCGAAGGGATTGCCCATCCAAAGATGACTCCACAGATTGATAATTTACATTTTTTCCAACAAGAGTTAGTTCACATTGCAATGAATTGGCTACACGCAGAACAACATCGAGCGCTTCCTCTTTTTGGGGGACGCATACCACCGGCACACCTCGTTTTATGATCCCAGCCTTCTCCCCCGCGATCTGTGCCAGCGTATCTCCCAATACCGCCATGTGATCATAAGACAATGAAGTTATCACCGAAACCTTCGGCATGACGACATTCGTCGCATCCAACCGCCCGCCCAACCCGACCTCGATCACCGCCGCGTTGCATCCCAGCCTTGCAAAAGCGAGGAAACCCAGCGCAGTTGTGATCTCGAAGGTTGTGAGTTTGGGAATCTTCGCAACCGCCGGCTTGATCTCCTCCACCAGTTCAACCATCAACTCATGCGAAATCGGCTCGCCGTTACCTTGAATCCGCTCACAGTAATCCAGCAGATGAGGAGACGTATACAACCCGACCCTGTACCCTCCCATTTGCAACGCGGACGCGCACAACGAGCTGACCGAGCCTTTTCCCTTCGTTCCCGCCACATGGATGATGGGATACTTATTTTGCGGATTGCCGAGTTCCTCCATCAGCGCGAACATACGGTCCAGGTTGAATTCCGCTTTCGCCAGTTCGGAGGAATGTTTCAGGCTATAATCCACGAAAGAATAGAGATAATCAAGGGCTTTGTTGTAGGCGATTTCGATGTCCATGCGAGGGATTGTAAGACATAATTGGTAATTCGTAAATCTTATGCTCGCCACCCTCACCATCCACCTCCACCTCCCTGCCTGCGCCTCGCTCAAGGAAAAGCGCGGACGGATCAAGCCGCTGATTGCGCGTCTGCATCACGAGTTCAATGTTTCGGTCGCTGAAATCGATCTGCAGGACAAATGGGACGAGGCGGTCATCGTCTGCGCGATGGTGGGTAACGGGCGCGGACATCTTGAATCCGCACTGCAAAATGTGGCAAAATGGGCGGAAGCAAACTGGACGGATGGGGATGTGTGGGATACGCGGATTGAGGTATATATGTAGACAAGCACACAGGTACGCACGTGTTCACTTGGTTACTTGTCTACGTTTCCCAAGGAGAGACCATGAAAGCAGTGCGTGTGCATCAATACGGGGGACTCGAAGCGTTGAAATATGACGAGGTCCCCGAGCCAGAACCGGGGGAGGGCGAAGCGAGGATCAAGGTCGAAGCGGTTGGCGTCAACTTCATTGACATCTACCACCGAATCGGGCGTTACCAGGGATCGCTTCCGCTCACGCTCGGACAGGAGGCGGCTGGCACGGTGGATGCCGTGGGTCCCGGCGTGAAGGAGGTCAAACCCGGCGACCGAGTGGCTTTTGCCAGCGTGCAGGGCACGTATGCCGAGTACGTGATCGCCCCGGCGTGGCGGCTTATTTCCATCCCCGACAAAGTGGGCACACAAGATGCGGCGGCTGTCATCCTTCAAGGCATGACGGCTCATTACCTGGCTCTCAGCACGTACCCGCTCAAGAAAGGCGAAACCGCGCTCGTTCATGCGGCGGGCGGGGCGACGGGACAACTGCTGGTGCAGGTCGCAAAACGCTGCGGCGCGCGGGTCATCGGGACGGTTTCGTCAGAGGAAAAAGCCGCACGCGCGCGAGAGGCGGGCGCGGACGAGATCATCAATTACGCGCAGGTTGACTTCGAGGCGGAGGTCAAGCGGCTGACGAACAATGCCGGTGTGGATGTGGTCTACGATTCGGTCGGCAAGGATACCTTCGACAAGAGCCTGAATTGTCTGCGGCGAAGGGGTATGATGGTATTGTACGGTCAATCCTCCGGGTCGGTCCCGCCGGTCGATCCGCAGACTTTGAACGCCAAAGGCTCGCTGTATTTGACGCGCCCCTTTCTTGCGCACTACACCGCCGACCGCGCCGAGTTGATGGGACGGGTGAACGACCTGTTCCAATGGATTGCCGCGGGCGAGTTGAAGGCGCGGGTTGACAAGACCTTCCCGCTCGCCGAAGCCGCCGAAGCGCACCGCTATCTCGAATCAAGACAGTCCAAGGGAAAGATATTGCTCCTGCCATAACGTTCCACCGCTGCGACATGAATGCCTGCCCTGAGTATATCGAAGGGTCGCGGTACGCGAAACGTCTCGGAACCAATGAAGGTTCCGAGACGTTTCATTATGGTACACTTCGCCCGTTATCCCCATTTTGGAGCATCACATGACTGAACCTGTCTGCCTGAACTGCAACCGCACCGACGAGCAAATTCCTCTCTTGAACCTGACCTTCAAGGGCGAAGCGAAATATATCTGCGCACAATGCTTCCCGATCCTCATCCACAAGATCCACCTGCTCGCCGACAAACTCCCCGGCGTCGAAACCACCCCACCCGCTGATAACTGATAACTGGTCACTGCCCGCTGATGAAAAACCTCTCACGCCTCACCCGCAACACCCTGATCGTCGCCTTTTTCTTCTTCATAGACAAGATCTTCGCCTTCGTGCGCACGGGCATCATCTCGCGCATCTACGCGGACGAAGTACACCTGCTGGATACGTTCAATGCCGCGAACAACCTGCCCGATATGCTCTTCGCGCTGATCTCCGGCGGCGCGCTGGCGATGGCGTTCATTCCCCTCCTCACCGAATACCTCACCACAAAGGACCGCGCCGCCGCATGGGACCTGTTCTCGCGCGTGGCGAACTTCGGCTTCGTGGTGACGGGAACCGCCGCGATCCTGATCGCCGTCTTCGCCCAGCAGATCGTGGATGCGGAGATCGGCATCGCGCCCGGCTTCGGCGCGGAGCAACGCCAACTGCTTGCAGAACTCATGCGGCTGAATCTCATCGGCACGATCATCTTTTCCGTCAGCGGCTTGGTGATGGCTTCGCTCCAGGCGAACCAGCATTTTGTCCTGCCCGCCATTGCGCCCAGCATGTACAACGTCGGGCAGATCCTCGGCGCGCTCTTTCTCGTGCCGCTCTTCGGCATTCACGGCTTGGTCTACGGCGTGATCATCGGCGCGGCGTTTCACCTGCTCGTGCAGGTGCCCGCGCTCGTCAAATTCGGCTTCCGCTGGACACCCTCGCTGGACATCCGGGACACAGGATTGATCCAAGCCCTGAAATTGATGGCGCCGCGCCTGTTCACGATGGCGGGCATTCAACTCATCTTCATCGCACGCGACAATCTCGCTTCAAGGTTGGACCAGGTCGGCGCGGTCACGTCGCTGACGTACGGCTGGATGATCATGCAGGTCCCGGAGACGATCCTTGGGACGGCGATTGCCACCGCCATGCTCCCGACCCTTTCCGAACTCGCCTCGCGCCGCGACTGGGCAGGGTTCGGCTCGACGATAGAGCGCGGCTTGCGCCTGATGATCTCGCTCACGCTTCCCGTCGCGGCGGTCATGTCGGCGGGGATTCATCCGCTCGTGCGCGCGGTCTTCGGCTTTGATGAGGCAATGACCACCCTGCTCACCTGGACCACCCGCGCATACCTGCTCACGCTGACCGGCTACGTCATTCACGAAATCGCCGTGCGCGCCTTCTATGCCCGCAAGGAACCGATGGTTCCGCTCTACGCGGTTCTCATCCGCCTCGCCATCTTTCTGGGAATTGCCATTACAGGCGTCTTCTTTTTCGAAGGGATCGGCGCGCCGGTCATCGCCTTTGCAGAGATCGCCCTCCTGATCGAAGCCCTCATCCTGCTCGGCTGGCTTTCCAAACGCACACACGAGCCGCTCCAAACTCGAAGCGCGGTTTTCAAGGGCTTGCTGGCGGCGGTCGTCGGCGGCGTCGTTGCCTACGCCCTCGCGCTCTACCTGCCGGGCGGCGCCATCGTCACCGCGCTGATCGGCATGATCGCCGGCGGACTGATCTGCCTCCCCATCATCTGGTCGGAAACCAAATTGCTGTTAAGACTGTAAAAATAACACCTGATATAATCATTCCCATGAGTCAAAACACTGAAAAACTTGGAAGCACACAACCAAACAAACCCATCAACAGGGGCAGGCGCGGACGCGTCTTCCTGTTCAATGCCCTCGGCTTGATCATCATTCTTGCGCTTGCCGTATTGGGCGGCTATCAATCCGGTATCGCGATCCGCAAGGATACACAGTCCGCAGCGGTGATGGAACAACTCGGGGAACAATTCGAATCCACGCTTGTGGATATCGAGTTCGGGAGATACTCGCTCGCCAAACAACGGCTGGAATGGATCATTTCGATGGATCCCACCTTCCCCGGCGCGCAGGAGAAATTGACCGAAGTGCTGGTGCAGATGAACGTAAAGACGCCCACACCCACCCCATCGCTCACACCCACGCCCGATTTCAGCGGCGCGGAGCAAGCCTACGCGCGCGCGCAGCAACTCATCGCCGCGCAGAATTGGCCCGGCGCCCTTGCCGCCCTCGACGAGATGCGCAAACTCGACCCGAACTACCAGCAGCCGCAGGTGGACGGCATGTATTATTTCGCCTTTCGCAATTATGGATATGACCTGATCACCAAACAGGGCAACCTCGAAGGCGGCGTCTACCAGTTCACGCTGGCGGAACGCTTCGGTCCGCTCGACCGCGACGCGAGTTCCCTGCGCGATGGCGCGCGCTATTACCTCATCGGCGCATCCTTCTGGGAATTGGACTGGCAGCAAGCCCTTTTCTATTTCACCCAAGTCCATGGAGGCTACGCCGGTCTATGGGACGGGACAATGACCGCCGCGGAGCGCTATTGGTATGCCTCCATGCGGTATGCCGATGAACTTTTCGCGCAGGGAAAATACTGCGAGGAAGAGGAAGCGGTGATCTATTATCGAAACGCGCAAAAGGTTTCCCCACTGGATAGAATCGCGCAGGGTAATTTCGATCAGTTGATGTTGGTCTGCTTCCCTCCCACGGGCACTCCCACTCCCACCCTGCTGTTCACGCCCACGCTCGACCCGGGCATCCCAACCAACACACCCGAAACGCCAACTGTAAATCCCAACCCATGATCGATTCGCCGCCGACCTGGGCGCTGGCGCTCACCTTCTGGCTGCACCTGCTCGCCACCGTCGCGTGGATCGGTTGTATTTTCGCCATCAGCATCCTGCTCCTGCCGGCCGCGCGCAAGACCCTCCAGCCGCTCGATCATCTTGCCCTGATCGAAGCCATGCAAAAGAGGCTCGAACCCATCGCCTGGTTCTGCATGAGTCTCCTGCTCGCCACCGGTCTGTTCCAGATGAGCGTCAACCCGCACTACGACGGTTTCCTCTCGGTCAGCACGCAATGGTCGCTGGCGCTCCTCATCAAACACATCCTCGGCATTTTCATGGTTGTGGCGAGCGCCATCCAGACCTGGGAGGTCATCCCTGCCATACGCAGGACCTTGATGAACAAAAAGAAGGCGGACGAGCAAAAGGTCATCGAGTTGCAAAAGCAGGAGACGCGGCTCCTGCGAATCAACCTCGGACTCTCCGTCCTGATCCTGCTGGCGACGGCATTCGCCCGCGCATCATGACTTTTGCTGGTTGAGTAGAACGGTGATTATCCGCTCGTATCGAAACCAAAACAGCCGCCTCTTTCATACGGGACGGCTGTTCCTGTTTTCTACAACCTGATCAACTCTGACGCGGGGACTCCGGTCAGGTCATACGCCATCGCGCCGGTGATCCTGGCCGGAACGATCTCGCCAATCTTCGCATCCCCTTCCACGAACACCATCCCGTCAATCTCCGGCGCGTCGCGATAGGATCGCCCGATGGCGATTCCCTTGTCACGCCCCTCGACCAACACATCCAGCGTTTTCCCCACATACGATTGATTGACCTGTAACGAAATACTCTGTTGCAATTCCATCAACCGCGCGTAACGTTCCTGTTTCACCTCCGCAGGGATCGGGTCTCCCAACGGCTCGCTCGTCGTCCCCCGCTCGAACGAGAACTGGAACGCGCCCACGCGATCGAAACGGATCTCCTGCACAAAATCCACCAGCGTCTGATATTCCTCCTCCGTCTCGCCGGGATAACCGACGATGAACGTCGTGCGGATGGCGAGATCGGGAATCGCGGAACGCATCTTTCCAAGCGTGCGATGCGCCCAGTCAATGTTCGATGGGCGGCGCATTCGATACAACGTTTTGGGATGCGCGTGCTGGAGCGGCATATCGAGATAGGGCAATATCTGGTCATACGTTGCCATTGCTTCGATCAAACGATCCGTCACACAGCCGGGGTAGGCGTACATGATGCGGATCCAGTCCATATCCGGCACGGAAGCGGTCAACTGTTCGAGTAAAACCGCCAGCCCATCCTTCATCCCCAGATCGTGACCGTAATCCGTCGTATCCTGCGCGATCAGGATCAACTCACGCACACCCATATCGCGTAAACGACGCGTCTCCTCCAGAATGGGCTCGATCGGCCGCGAGACAGCCGTCCCCTTGATCAAGGGAATCGCGCAGAACGCGCACGGACGGCGGCATCCGTCCGCGATCTTGAGATATGCGCTCGCGCCAGCCACAGAGGCGCGCAAGGCATCCTGTTCGTCTGTGCCAACCGTCTTCGCCTCATCGGGCAGATGATACAGGGGTTCGGGATGAGGTCGTTTGCGGAGCTCGCGCACGACCTGAACGACATCCATCCAGCGGCGCGTGCCCAGCACGCCGTCAATGCCTGGGACTTTCAAGGCAACCTCCGCGCCATATCTTTGCGTAAGGCAACCCGCCGCGATCAGGATTTGATTGCTGCGCTTACCCTCCGCCAATTCGCGCAGCACGCTGAGCGACTGTTCCTTTGCGGGACCGATAAATCCGCAGGTGTTCACGATCAGCACGCTGGCATGTGACGGTTTGTCAACAAACTTGTAACCGTCGCGGATGAGCAATTGCGCCATCGAGTCCGAATCAACGGTGTTTTTGGCGCAGCCGAGCGAAACGAGATGAAAAGTATTTTTTGGCACGGATGGTTCTTCCTCAGAAGTTTCATGTCATTGCGAGCTGTTCTTTGGCGAAGCAATCTCCCGGTGGAACAGGAGAAACTCGACGCGCAGGGTTCTTCGGTTGGAAAAGAGTTCTTTGCCGGGAAGAACCGCGAAGCCTCCTCGCAGCGACAACGGCGTCCTGCACTACGGCGATGATGTACGTGTCGGAACCGGCGTGTTCGTGGGTATCGCGGTCGAAGTGGGTCGAAGCGTGGGCGTCGGCGACAATGTGTTCGTCACCGTTGGAGAGGGAAGCGCGGTCGGCGTGATGATCTCGCTCGCAGTATAAATATAGTTCACCACCTGACCGAACGCGCCCAACTGCCCCAGATCACGTCCGTTATAAACGACCCGGATGGCGGTGCCGCTTCCCACCAGGATCTCAACCTGATTCTCCGCCTCGAACGGGTAGGCGTTGCCCGGCACCGCCCGCCCATCGAAGACGGTCCTTCCATCCACGACCACACGCATGTAGGTGCGCTCGACCGCAATGAGATTGACCTGAACCCTGGCATTGACGTTTTGCGTGGGGATGATGATCGTCGCGGTTGCCTCGCCGGGGATGGACTCGACCGGCAAAAACGTCGGCGTCGCGGTAAATTCGGAGGGATCGGGTGTGGAGAGCAGGATGTCCGAAATGGAGGGCGCGGTCGGTTGGATCCCGCGCAGGCTTTGCAAAGTCACCACTCGGTTGATGCCCCAGATCGCAAACCCGACGAGCAGGACCGCCATGCCAATTCCGAAGATTATATCCCCCACGACAAAGGTGCGGATGGGAGGCAGACTGGCAAGGATCGGTTGTCCCGGTTTGCGGGCTGGCTTTTGCGGATTCTTTTCCCGGTGCCGCGCCTGCAGACCATCTGCAAAACGGAGGAGCAGCGCGTCCACATCCAGGTCGAGGAACGCGGCATAGTTCGCCAACATGCCGCGCGTCTGGACGGTGGATGGGAGTTTATCCAGCGCCCCATTTTCGAGGGCGTCGAGATAATGCGCCTTGACACGGGTATTACGTTCCACGTCATCGAGATTCAGGCTGAGCATTTCACGCCGCGCGCGGAGTTCCGCGCCGATCTCTTTGAAGATTTCGGTGGAGGGCGGAGGATTTGAAGTCTCAGATGTTTCAGGTTGTGCAGATGCTGGCTGAACTTGCCCGGAGGCGGGTTCTTCAGGAATAACGACTTCGTCTTTGGAAGGTTCGGTCTGTATTTCCAGCCTGCGATTGCGCCGTGTGGAAATGACAGAGCCCAATCGGTTCAGCCACCTCTGCCAGAGACTTTCGCCAATATCGGGCTGTGATGTTGTTTCTGGTTGCGCTTCGACAATTGCCCCGGCAGCAGGCTGAGGCTGTGCCACAGGCTCTTCCGCAACTTCAGGCTGAGATTCGAGGGCGGGAACCGGCTCCGGTTCGGGTTCCACCCTTTTGCGCCCGCGCCGTTTGGGTTTGACCGGTGACGGCACGGGTGGAGATTCGGCTTCCTGAACGGAATCAGGCTCCGGTTGCGCGGGAAGCGTTGTTTCTTCAACGGGAGGAGGAACGGGAGGTCGAGGAGCCGCTTCAACGGTCGAATCTTCGGGTCCGATGATCTCATCCGATGTTCGTTCTTCAGAACGCAATTCCTCGAGCAGTTGATCGAGATTCAAGCCAAGAAAATCGGCATAGTTGCGCAAATAGCCGCGCGCCTGCACAGGCGATGGCATGGATGAAAGATCGTCATCCTCCAAAGCCTGCAAGTATTGAATGCGAATGCGCGTGGCTTCGAAGACCTTTTCGAGTGAAAGGCGCTGTTCTCCGCGCGCGGCTTTGAGTTTTTGTCCGATGGTCTGCTTCATGAGAAACGAAACATCACCAGCACCCCACCGAACGGGCATGGACTGGTGATGTCATGAGGAGAGGGAGGGAATCAGGCTTCTGTGGTTTCAGCCGCTTCGGCGGGCGCTTCGACCTCGGCTTTTGCCTCGGTTTCCGTTTCGTGCGCGGTTTCCTCCTCGACAGCCTCGCCTTCGCGATGGACGATGATCCTGACTTCGGGGACAAGATCCATCGTGAGGCGGACGTGCGCAGTGAATTCGCCAAGGTTGCGGATGGGCTGCATATCCACCTGCTGTTTCCTGACCTCGAAACGAACCTTTTCCTGGATGGCGGCTGCCACATCCTGCGTGGTGATCGAGCCGTAGAGTTTGCCCGTTTCACCAGCCTTGGCGGCGAAGGTCAACACAACGCCTTTGATCTGTTCCGCCAGACCTTTGAGTTCGGTGTTTTGTTCGGCGCGGCGGATCTCAGCCTGCTGGCGGATCTTCTCCGCCTGTTTGAGCGCCCCGGCGGCGGCAAGCACAGCCAGTCCCTGCGGGATGAGGAAGTTGCGCCCATAACCATCGGCGACTTTTTTGATGTCGCCTGCGCGCCCCAGTTTGTAAACGTCCCTGACAAGCATTACTTTCATGGTTCAAGCCCTTTCGTGCTTCGAGAGTATGGTATGCCGCAAACCACGCGGCACTTCGGTCTCACTTTATGATGACCTCAGCGAGCGAAGGGTACAACGCTCGGCGGCGAATTTTACCACAATTCTTTCGGTCAAAAGTCGAAGGTCAAAGGTTGGCGACTTTCGACTTTTGACCTTCGACATTCGATGTTTTTTCGAGTAAATCCATGTACGCGCCCTCGAGCAGATCGCCTCTTTCCACGCCCAGGCTTGCCATCAGATCCTCGGCAATCGCCTGCCCCTCGGCATCGCCCTGCCCATCCCGCAGGACGACTTCCAACTCCATGAATTGCCCCAGCCCCTCCACATCGTCCAGATGCACGCGCGTCTGCCCGATGAGATAAAGGTAACGCGTCTTCTTCACGATCCCGCGAATCCCGTAAGCCAGTTCGAGCACGCGCTTGAGGCTCTCAGGATCAGACGTGACCGCGATGTGATAGTCCGAACGCTTCGGACCTTCCTGATCCGGACGCGTGTAATAGATGAGTTGCGCACAGTCAGGCGCAAGGACGCGCAACTTCAAGCGTCCCTTTTCCACATTGAAGAAGATATCCTCCTGGGAAATAACTTCCACAAGCGTGTCGCTGAGTTCCACGGCGCGGGTTTTGATCCCGTCAAAGTCGCGGGCGCGGGCTTTGATCTCGATATTGGCTGGCATGGA
>CAYQOF010000098.1:0-10829 GCA_964419035.1 uncultured Anaerolinea sp.
CGCGCGCGGCGTTGGCGATGGCGCGCTGGATCTTGTCCTCGGTGGCGGAGTCAATCGCGGAGGTCGAATCATCGAGAATCAAAATGTGCGGATCGGTCAGGAAGGCGCGTCCGAGCGCGATGCGTTGACGCTGTCCGCCTGACAATGTGACGCCGCGCTCGCCGACGACGGTCTCGTAGCCTTTATCAAACGAATGAATGAAATCATCCGCCTGCGCGGACTTCGCCGCCGCTTCGATCTCACCCTGGGCTGCTCCCGGTTTCCCGAAGGCAATGTTGTCACTGACGGAGCGCGAGAACAGGAAGATATCCTGCTCGATCATCGAGATCTGCGAACGGAGCGCGGCGAGATTCCAATCGCGCACGTCCATGCCGTCCACGAGGACCTGCCCCTGAGTCGTGTCGTAGGTGCGGTTGATGAGTTTGACGAGCGAGGTCTTGCCCGCGCCGGTCTGCCCGACGATGGCGACGGTCTGACCGGGCTTGACCTTGAAGGAGATGTCTTGCAAAACAGGTTCCCCCTCACCCCAACCCCTCTCCCATTGGGAGCCCCGCAGGGGTGCTTCGCGAAGGGGCAAGGGGTGAGGGCTATAAGCGAAACTCACATCTCTGAACTCCACCTCGCCCTTCATTTTCCCTGTGTATCCCTGCGCGTTCTGATCCAGGTCTGTCTCGCGGTTGATCAACTCCAGGATGCGGCGCGCGCCCGATATGCCGAGAGAGATCTGCGAATAGGCGAACGTGGAAACAAACGTTGGGAATTCCAGCAGACGGAGCAGTCCGAAATATGCGACCACCGCGCCGAGGTCAAGGAATCCGCCGCGGAAAAGCATGAGGGCATGGAACAGCCCAAAGGCGTAGGCGGAACCGAGCAGGAGCATCGCCACGTAGCGTCCCTCGAGGTCGCCCTGTCTCACGAAGGCGTCGCGCACGCGGCTGGCGTTCATCACGAAGCGATCCACCTCCGCATCCTCCTGCGCCGCGCCCTTCACCACCTCCACGCCATCCAGCGATTCGGAAAGATGCGTGTTCATTCTGCCGAACGTGGCGCGCACCTCGTCCGTGATCGGCGCGAGGGTTTTCAGGTAACGCGCCAGGAAGAAGAAATAAAGGATGATGAACGCAATGGGAGTGACGGCAAGCGTGGGATGATACCGCCCGGCAACGAAGATGGGCATGAAGATGAAGATGAGCGAACCAACCACGAGGTTGATGCCCGGGCTGAACATATAATTGACCTCGCGCACGTCGTTGGTGGCGCGCGCCATCGTGTCGCCAACGGGCTGAAGGTTGTGGAAGGTCATGCTCTTTCCGAGCAGGGAGAGGTACAACTCGTCTCGTACGTCGCGTTCCAGTTTTTGCGCCAGGAGTTCCGCGCCGAAGTTGCGCCCCAGTTGCAGGACGCCGCGTATCACCTGCGAAACGGCAACGATCAATGCCAGCGGAAGAAGGACGCTGGTATCCGGCGCAGGCTGGAGCATTGCATTGAACGCGTCGCCGGTCAGCACCGGCACGACCGCCGCGAGTCCCGCGTTGCCGATCGCGCCGACGATCATCATGATGATGATCCACCAGTGACGCGAAGCGTGCGACCACACCCAGCGCACCGGGCTGGCGCGGTCGGAGAGGCGCGCGCGGCGCATCGAGAATTCAGCGGGAGCGGTAATTGTCGTCATGGGGCATAAAAAGCCTCCCGCGGGTTGGTCAGCCGCGAGAGTAAACGAAGAACAAAATTCTACCACGCGGCGCGCAACCTTCAAGTCGGACAGGGGTTATCGTAATTAGAACTATCCGCGTGGGTAGTCGAGAGCAATTCACGAAAGGAGAAGAGAAATGAAACTGCCTACGACGATTTCCGGTTGGTGCATGTGGTTATTCTTCCTGTGGTTTGGCTTGGGCGCCTTCGTGGCGCTGCCGATGGAGGCGACAATTACCGGCGTTCTTGCCCTTGCCTACGCCGTATTCGCCCTGCTCGGCAGATAACCGCACGGACCTCCCTGAACGACCTTCCTCATGGGAGGTCGTTCTTTCTTAAAGGATGGCGATCATCTCCGCGAACTGCATCGCATACTCCCAGCCCGTATTATCCTCGATGCCCCACCAGGCGGACAGGATCGCGTGCGCCAGTGTCCATTCCAGGATGCGCTCGCGCTCGAATCCCAGATGTTCGCGCAGGATGTCCACCCGCTTCAGAATCAGCCGATAATCGATCCCGTTTAACAAATCCCCCCATGGGTTCATCATGAACGGACCCACCTCATAGCACGCCTGACCGATCACTCCCTTCGGGTCAATGACCAGCCAGCCGCGTTCGGACGACAAAACATTGTAGTGATGAAAATCTCCGTGCATCAAAACGGGACTGCGATTCTCCGCGAAGAAATCCTTCACCGAACTTTCCACGCGTTCCACAAGTTTCTCGTTCAGTGGTCCCGTCCCGCCATTGAACATTTTTCGCAGTCGTTTCAACCCATCGAACCAATTGGGTAATTGGATAAACTTATCTCGCGCTGAGCGGAGGGGCGTGTTCGTCGCTCCGTAGTCGAAGCGACGCCAAATCCTCTTCATCACCTGCGCCGCGATGCGCGTCGCTTCTTCATCGTCCTCCATCGTGGCTAGCATCACGCCGGGCTTCAACCGTTCGAGCAGGAGAAACCCTTTTTCCTCATCGCAATCAAGCAACCGGCACGCGCCTTCGCCGTTGAACAATCTCAACGCCTCCATTTCGCTGGTCAATTCATCGCGCGGCACGCCGATTTTGAGCACAACATCCCCCTCTCCTGAAAGGAGAGGGGTTGGGGGTGACGTCGCAAACGCTACAAAATTATAGGAAAGATTCTCGACCGGCTGAATGTTCGTCAACCCCCAGCGGACGGAGGCTTCCGCGATCAACGCGGGCAGATTGGCTATGAATTGTTCCCCGTCTGCGCCGAAGGTGTTCGTTATGGTGGAGACGAATCCGGGAGGGTGCTGTAACATATAAAGCAAAAGGACGGCTTGGGAGCCGTCCACATCTGGTTACACAGTTTCAAATTGAAGGATGTTTATTTTTTCCCGCCCGACGCGTGCGCTTAGATTCAAGATTTCAATGCCGACCACTTTGTTGTCCTTATCGAAATCCAAAATCACGCCGGGTTGGACCTCTTCGGATTCCACGATTGCACTCTCATCGAGGCGGAAATACAGTGCGTCGTTTTCCTTGTCAATTTTTAATCTCATTTTACTCTCCTTGCTCGCTTATCCAAAAACAGAGTAACAATCTGATTACCTTACACAATGCTTCTTGGACGCTGAAAAACGCTGATTTTCGCTGATTCAAAAATAAAAATCTGCGTTTTCAGCGTGAATCAGCGTCCCGATTTTGAAAGTGTAAGGTAATTAAAGTAACAATACGATTTGGCTCGACTGTTTCATTCACAACCACATGTAATACCCTGTTCCCTCGTCCGGGAATTGGTTTGAAATAGTGCATATTGCCGTCATCGCCAGAACTTTTCTTATCTGGGTTGTTGATGGTTAGCAAAGCCCATTCTTCAAGAATATCTCGCTCCCTGAGCATATCTTTGGCGTGAATGGAAAAAAGATATTCGGGCATGGCAATTTAGCGTTTTCAGTTTACCACAATTAGACAGTTTCTCTCACACAGGAAACAACTTCTCGAACACCTCCGGGCAATACTTCTGCACCATCTCGGAGGAGAGCCCGTTCTCTTTGCAGATCTCAGCATAGAAGTCCGCGCTGGGGCGTTTTGTCCGCTTTTGGGTTTCCACATCCAACGCCCAGAGACCGAAGCGCTGCTTCCAACCGCGCTCCCATTCGAAGTTGTCCACCAGCGACCAATAGAAGTAACCCTTGATGGGCCAGTTGAAGTTGACGGCGCGCCACATCTGATGGATGTGCTGCGCGATGTAACGCGGGCGGAGTTTGTCAGTGGAATCCTCCACGCCGTTTTCGGTGACGATAATGGGCAGATCCGGGAAGAGACGCGTCACCCATTTCAAACCTTCGAACATGCCATCGGGTTCGTTGGCAAGGAAATTCCCCTCGCTGACCTCCGCGTCCTTGCGGAAGAAGTTTCGCCCAAACAATGTGGCAGGCTTGGTGAGGTCGAACGTCACGAAATCGCGCGTGTAATAGTTGAAGCCGAAATAATCCTGGGCGCCTTTCGCTTCAGGAATACGGTAGTTACCGAGCGGAGATTTCATCACGCCCGTCGCCAGCGCGGACGGGAATCCGTTGTTTACGCCGTTGAAAACGTTTTTCGTCACCCATTGATCGAGCGGAGACCAGGCACGGTAAGGCACGAACGAACGATAGTACAACGCGAAGCCCACGCGCGCCTCGGGCTGGATCTCGTGGATGGCGCGATACGCGGCGGCATGACCGCGGATCAGGTTGGAGATCACGTTCAATGCCAGCCGAATGTTCTTCTTTCCCGGCGGGAAATTTGCCACGCTTCCCGAGTAACCGTTCAGGGCAAATCCGTTCGGCTCGTTGATCGTACACCACAACGTGCAATACTCCTTCAACGCCTCCACCGTCTTGCGGACGAACCTCTCGAACCACGGGACAACCGCTTCGGTTTCCCACGCGCCCATTTCCTCCAGCCAAAGCGGATTTGTAAAATGATGCAGTGTGACCAGCGGCGTCATGCCGCGTTCGCGCAGTCCGCGCAGCATGGCGCGGTAGCGTTCGAGCGCGTCCTCGTCCCAGGTATCGGGCGTCGGCTGGATGCGGCTCCATTCCACCGAAAAACGATGCGCGTTCTGTCCTGCTTCCGCGGCGCGGTCGAAATCCTCGCGCCAGCGGCCTCCCCACCAATCGCAGGCAAGACCAGACTTCCCCTGCGTGTGACCGTCCTGCTCCCACTTCCACCACTGGTTGTTCGTGTTGTTGCCTTCCACCTGATGCGCGGCGGTCGCCGTCCCCCATAAAAATCCGCGCGGAAAATGATAAGCTGCTTGAATCATGTTAGTCTGATAGTCTCCTGGTCTCTAGTCTCGTAAGATACGCCAGATACAACGCCACCGATCCCGCCACCGCCGCATTGAGGGACTCGATCTGTCCACGCATGGGAAGTTTCAGGACGACGTCGCATTTGGCGCGCGTGAGTTGACGGATGCCCTCGCCCTCGCTTCCAACCACGACGGCAGTTGCTCCCATTAAATGACGCTTTGTCTTCTCCCCGATCGTTTCCCCGTCCTGATCCAATCCCACAACCCAGACATCTTCCTCTTTGAACGCATCTATCGCCTGCGCCAGATTCGAACGCGCAATGCGCAGATGCTCGCTCGCGCCCGACGATGCGTTCACCACCGCAGGCGTGACCTCCACCGTATGCGCCAGCGGAATGATAATGCCGTGCACGCCCACCGCCTCCGCCGTGCGGATGAGCGCGCCGAAGTTCTGCGGGTCGTTCAACGCATCAAGCAACAGGATGAAAGGTTGTTCGTTCTGTTCTTTTGCGTGATCAAGGATGTCAACAACATCGCTGTAGGGGTACGCGCTGACCTCCGCCGCGATGCCCTGATTGTTCTCGTGGACTCTGTCCAGTTGCGCGCGTTTGACTTTGGCGACAGGAATCTTCCTCTGCAAAGCCAGAGCCATGACCTCTGCCATTCTGCCTTTGACCTGCACATTGTCTGCGATCTCAAGTTTGAACACCTCCCTGCGTTTGGCGCGCAGGGTCTCGTAGACTGCATTGCGGGAGTAGATGAATTCTTTCATGGGAGTTGATTTTACCTGTAAAAAAGACTTCGGAAGTCTCAGAGACTTCCGAAGTCTGAAAGCGCTATTCCTGCCCTTTTAGGATTTTCTCGATCTGCCCCCAGAGTTCGGGAGTTTCGAGTACTTCCGCAAAATCCTTCACCCAGCGTTCGATGCGTTCGTAATCAAGATTTTGATATTTGATGGCGAGTTTTCGTATGTCCTCATAATCTTTCGGACGATGCGCTATCGCCTTCATAATGATGAGATCTTCGGGGGTCGGAACCCGCACTTCCAGAGCATCCTCATATTCTCGCAGGACGCTTCTCTCCACCACTTCCTCTTCGAAGGGCAGTATTCCAAGGGAAATGTCCACGTTGGTATTTGAATCTGTGTGACGCAGAAGGAGAATACGATTTTTCCTCGCGAATACCTCTGCATTGTCAATGCGCGGCTCGATACCTTCCTGTTTTGCCGCTTCGAGAAACTGTGGAATATCCTTTATGGAAAGGAGGAACATCGCATCAATGTCTTCTGTGTATCTGGCTTCCCCCAGAATGGCGGCGGCAAGCCCGCCAATTAATACGCCGCGCTGATCGAAACGGGAAATCAGTTTTTGCAAAGACACAAGAGGATCATGGAAGTTTTGTATTTCTTCGGGAAGCTTCATACTTTTCCTTTATTTTCGCCCATCTCAAAAACACTTCCATTTCATTGTCGTCATGTCCTCGCGAAAGATTAAGTTCCTTTGCGATGAGCATGATTGTTTTGAATTTTCTCCAGTTCTCCCTGGGAGTGGAGGCGCGCAACTCCTCCCGTTCGATCTCCTCGACGGCTTTCCAGCGGTCACGCAAGTGGAAACGGATCTCTTCCGCATTCATACGTCAATTATAGCATGGCGATAAAACCGATTTTGAAGCCTTCAGGAAATCAAAACCGGCTGCTTACTTTTCCACCCTCACTTCGATAATTCGATCCAGCCGAAAGTTGCGTTCCGCGTTCCTCAAGTGACAGTGCGCCTGCAAGTAGACGTAATCCGCAAGTCCCATCACCTGCTTGGGCGTGATCCAGCGCCGGGTCTCGTTGCCGTCGCCGTCCACGTAGCGGATGTGGATGCGTTTGTTGCTGTAGATCGCCTCGCCCAGTTCGGTGGGGAGTTGGATGCCATCATTGGGCCACACGGGCGAGTTGTAAATGCCAATGTATGCATCCAACGGTCTGTTGAACTGCTTCAACCCATCCATCATGCCGAAGAAGATTCCTCGCGCAGTGTGCGCGTCGTCCAGTGCGCGGTGGGCGGTTGTCATCGGCACGTGGAACGCCTCCGCGATGGACAGCAGGCTGTTGGACGGCAGGTCATAGAATTCACGCGCCAATTTCAACGTGTCAATCAGGTTCGGGACCTGGATCTCATGTCCCAGGCGTTTATATTCGCTGTCCAAAAACTGGACGTCGAACTGGGCGTTGTGACAGACCACGACCGCGTCGCTCAACAAACCCAACACTTTGGGAGCGACTTCCTCGAAGGGCGGCGCGGACTTCAATTCCTCGTCCGATAATCCGTTCGTGGAGGCGGCGCCCGGCGAAAGCGGACGTTCGGGATTCACGAGGGTCTGATACTGTTCCCTGATGCGTTTCCCCTCGCTGATGACGATTCCCACCTCGCAGATGCGGTCGCCGAACCACGGCGAGAGACCCGTGGTCTCCAGGTCCAAAAAGGCAAAGCGTGCGTTTGAAATATCGAACATAGCATCCAGCAGGTGACTGTCACTTGCAAAGTGACAGTCACCTCTATTTTAAACCGAAAAACTCCCTCCCGTTTTATGTGTCTCCACTTTTCCATTCCGATACAGCGTCACCGCGCCGCGACCATGCACATTCCATGAACGGCTTTCGCCGTCGTCCATCATGCCGGTCTGTTCGTGAATGCCAAGCAAGGTGACCTGGGGAATCGCTTTCGTCAATTGCGGAGCCCAGTTCTTCCCAAATGTGTCATGATGAGGCAACACCAACGCATTGGGAACGAGGTTCAATCCCTCGTGAACTTTCCTCGTGTACGGATCGTAATAAAACTCGCACATCACCATCGCGCCCGCGCTGCTTCCCGCGATGACCGCGCCGTTTCGATAAGCCTCCAACACAACCTGCCATGACAAACTGTCTTTCAAGGTTTGACCAAGATAATGGGTGAAGCCGCCCAGCATGTAGATCAACCTCGCCTCACGCAGAGACTCGGCAATCGCTTCATCGTTCGCGCTGGCTTTGTCAATCAATGGAAGTGAAATGACGTCCCTCGCGCCGAGTCCCTGAAACCAGCGGACTCCGTTGTACCCGGCGTTGACGTGGTTCCGGTCCGGCGCGGCAGCCGTCGGGAGGATGCGAAGCGGGGCGTCGAATCCGCCCGCCAGTTCGAGGGCGCGCAGGTCGGGGTCGCGCATCCGTCCGCCAAATTCCGCGCCGCCTTCCAATAACAGATGGCCCATGATTAAAACCCGAATTCGTCGAACGTTATGCCGTTCAAATGATTCGCAATCGCTTTTCTGATATACGGGATTGTATTCCCCGGCAATCCATCGAAGTCCACCCAGCGCAGGTCGTCGCATTTCTCCGGCTCGGCGTTGAAAGGCTCGCCTTCCCACTTGTGGACTTGCACGAAGAAGTCCACGCGCTCATCGCCGTCGAGCCGGTGCATGACGGATGAGATTGCCATATCGCCCTCCTGCAATTCCAGACCGACCTCCTCCCTTGCTTCGCGAATGCCTGCCTGCATCACCGTTTCACCGCCGTCCAAATGCCCCGCCGGGACGCTGTATCCGCCATCGCGATACCCCGTGTTGAGGCGCCGCGCAAGGAGAATTTGATTTTCCCGGATGAAGAACAAATGAACGGTGACAGGAAATGTTGCGCGCATATTCTCACTTGCTCCAGCCGCCGAGGACGGCGCAGGGAGCGTGAATGTTATTGGGAGTATTTCTCCCAAACCCGCTTCTTCTCCGCCTCGTGAATGAACGATGCCTCATACGCGTAACGATTACACGTCGCGATCTCATCCATGCTCATGCCCAATACCTCATGCGCGATGCGGTATTCGTTGTTGAGATTCGTTTCGAGCACTTCGGGATCGTCGGAGTTGATCGTTACTTTCACGCCGAGATCGAACAATTTTTTCAGCGGATGTTCTTCAATCGTTTTTACAGAGTTTGTGAGATAGTTGCTCCACGGGTTGACCTCCAGCGTGATGCCGCGTTCCTTGATCAACTCAACAACATTCATATCTTCATTTGCATGGATGCCGTGACCGATGCGGTCGGGGCTTGCGAGTTCAATCGTCTCTTTGACGAACGAGGCGGGCGTGTCTTCGCCGGTGTGGATGGTTACTTTCAGCCCCGCATCTTTGGCTTTCATCACAGGCGTGACGAACTCGCGCAGCGGAAAGTCCCGTTCGCTGTCGGCGAGGTCAATGCCGAGGATGTGTTCCCTGTGGCGGATCGCCCAATCCACGGTCTTGACGCAGGATTCGGGTCCCATGCTGCGGGAGGTGATGGCGATGTAGCCGATCGCCATGTCGAACTCCGCTTCAGCGCGTGACTTTGCCCTGATCAGCCCCTCCAGGCATTGATCCCAATCCAGGCTGTGACCGTGGAATGCCCAATCAGGTGAGAAGCGCGCCTCGAACAGTTTGATGTTCTGTTTCGCTGAATCTTCGAACAACTCCCACGCAATGCGCTCGACAACTTCCGGTGAGGCAATGCTTCTCTGAAAGATCTCGAACGCCTCCAGCACGGCGTGCAGATCGCGCATCTGATCGTAGATCTTGACGTGCTTGTCCAATTCGCCGACTTCATACGAGGGCAATTGCAGGTTGTACTCTTTGGCAACGTCGAGGATCGTCTGCGTGCGGATCGAGCCCTCGAGGTGGATGTGGATCTCGGTCTTGGGGATGTCGTTGTATTTCGGGTCGAAGTTTTTCATGGGAGAACCTTTCACCACGAAGGGCACGAAGCGCACAAAGGAAAAGGCTTTTCGTCTTAAGACTTTACACCTTCGTGACCGTTCTGTCCTTTGTGGTTAAAAATTTCTGCAATTTTACCCTGCCAGCCTCAATGCCGCCTGTAACAACACATTTGCGCCGTTGACGCAATCCTCCCATTTCGTGAATTCGCGCGGCGAGTGACTGGCTCCCTCCACTGAGGGGACGAAGATCATGCCGACGGGACACAGGTCCGCGAGCGATTGAGCATCATGTCCCGCGCCTGAGGTAAGCGATACGTGAGTCAAACCCAAATCATCACACGCCTCCGCAAATGCCCTTTGCACAGCATCGCTCATCGGCGAGGGGGAATGTTTGCCGAGAAATTTCACTTTCAATTCCAAACCAAAGCGCGCGGCTTCGGTGTTTGCCAAAAGCAGTAACGCCGCGTCCAGCCGCTTGAACTCCTCCTCATCAGGCGAACGGAACTCCAATAATACATCCACGCGCGCAGGGACGATATTGAACGCGCCCGGCGCAAACTCCATTTTGCCGACGTTCACCACGCAATTCGGAAACTCCTCCATCACCAGTTTCCTCGCGGCAAGCGTGAACGCGCAGGCGCCCAGTGACGCATCAAGGCGGTCGTCCATGGTGGTTGTGCCGGCATGGTCCGCCCGCCCAAGGAACGACAGCCGATACGACCAGATGCCTACGATCGCGGAGACGATGCCGATGTCAATGCCAGCGCGTTCGAGCCGCTTGCCCTGCTCGATGTGTAATTCCAAATATCCCGCCAGCGACTCCTTCGGACGCGCCGCGCTCAACATGGATTCATCTGATAGACCCGCGCGTTTCATACCCTCGACCAACTTATCTCTTCCACCACGCGGGGACTGCAAATCCTCGGGGCGGAGATGTCCCGCCAGCGCCGCGCTTCCAAGCAAACCGACCAGCGTGCCTTCCTCGTCGGTAAAGTCAATCGCTTCGAGATTCACGCTTCGACTGCGCTCAGCGCGAGCCTTGATTTGATCCTCGTATTCCTTGACCGTTCTCAACACTTCGAGCGCGGCGACGACACCCAGAGCGCCGTCGAATCGTCCGCCGTCCGGAACAGAGTCAAGGTGGGAGCCGAGGAGTAATGTCATTGCGAG
>CAYQOF010000099.1:0-10809 GCA_964419035.1 uncultured Anaerolinea sp.
TCCAAAGGAGGCGCAAATGAAAGATACGATCAAGACCCTTCATCCTGAAAAGAAACAGGGTGTGAACATCAGCAGGGAAAAATACGAAATCATCAGCAAAGCCATTTTGTCCGCTTTGCGCTCGCAAAAAGAAATGACATTTATGAACCTCTCCCGCGCGGTGGAGAAGGAAGTGTGCGACACATTCGAAGGCTCGGTGACATGGTACGTAACCACGGTCAAACTGGACCTCGAAGCGCGCGGCAAGGTCAAGCGCGTTCCTCATTCCAGACCGCAACTTGTAAGACTCACATAACAGGATCCCTTCATGGCAAACGAGCCGAAATTAGACGTCAAGACAGCGCACGAGTATTTTTCAGCGGAATGTTTCAACAAGGCATGGGAGTACATCGAGAAGACAGAAGGTCGCTCCCAGGAAGATGAATTGGCGATGCTGCATACCGCCATCGCCTCCCTCTGGCATTGGACTCAGCGCGAAGATGTGAAGCCCGAGAACCTGTCCATCGGCTATTGGCAGGTCTCGCGCGTGTACAATTTGATCAAACAGCCGAACAACGCGCGGCGGTATGGTCTGATGTCCCTGAAATATGCGGAATCACTGGAACCGTTCTTCAAAGCCTATGCCTACGAAACACTTGCGCGCGCCGAAATGCTGGCGGACAACCGTGTCATCATGCAGGTATATCTCCAAAAAGCCCGTGAGACGCTGGCGGAGATCGAAGACGAAGAAGATAGACAGGCGCTTGCCAGGGACCTCGAGACCATAAACAGATAAACTCCGTCAAAGTAGAGAAAAACCGAAGAGGCTGCCCCGGTTCCTTTTGCATTTGATCTCAGCAGAAGTAGCAGGTCATAAACTGACTTGCCCCGCCTCAACTCCGTGCCCCCAAATATTCTGCCAAAAACTGCTGACCAAAATTGCAGGCTGGAAAATCGATCAGGTGAACTGGCGCATCCTCAACTCCGCTTCGATTTTCACAAGTCATAAGTGGTCGTTCGTAAGTCTTTAGAAATCCACCTGCGTAGTCGGCATTCTCTTAAACCCTCGCGCCCTCACCTGCACTTGCGCAGGCCGTCTCGCCCCGACGGGCTCGCGGCCCGAACGGGGTGCAAGTGTTGTGTCCTTTGTGATAATTCTCTACGGTACAAATGTCATTGCGACGGCTGGTCGAGTAAGCCGAGCGTGCTTCGAGGCTGCATCGAAACCCAGCCTTCGCAATGACATGGCAACATGTAGTTTGTACGGCAGCAAATGTGGTAAAAAATTCTTGTGCAAAAAACAGGAATTTCACTGATAAGTCATTAAAAGTTCGAGTTACAGCACTGATAAAATCACAAGAACAACGGAGTTTTCAATGGAACTGGTGATCTCTAATATTCTGACCCCAATGGTGTTATGTTATGTGCTTGGTCTGGCGGCCGGGCGGCTCGGTTCAGATTTGCGTATACCAAAGTCGTTTTATGAATCCATTACAATTTACTTATTGTTTGCAATTGGGTTTAAAGGCGGGGTTGAAATTGCCAATACAGGCTTGGAAAAATTAATTATTCCCGGCTTAATCAGCATCTTACTGGGAATTCTAATCCCTATTTATTGCTATCCGCTTTTGCGAAGATTGGGGAAATTAAGCCGCGAGGACTCTGCCTCGATCGCCGCGCATTACGGCTCTGTCAGCGCCGTGACATTTGCAGCGGCATTAACCGTGCTGGATACACTGCAAATACCTTACGAGGGGTTTATGAACGCCCTGCTTGCTTTAATGGAGTCTCCTGCAATCATTATTGGCGTAATTCTCGCGGGACGCGCGCGAAGGTTGGAGGCAACGAACGGCAATACGGCGCCCATTAATTGGCGATTCTTTTTACACGAGGCGTTGTTAAGCAAAAGCGTTGTTTTATTGATTGGCGGTTTGTTAATTGGGATGCTCACCGGCGAAAACGGATCGAAATCCACCGAAGCCTTCTTCGTTACCCCGTTCAAGGGTGTGCTCAGTTTCTTTTTGTTGGAATTAGGGGTCGTCACTGCCGAGCGCTTGGCTGATGTAAAGAGGGTTGGGGGATTCTTGACCGTGTTTGGGATTTTAATCCCTATTTTCAACGGCATGGCAGGGGTAACCGCCGGCTGGCTGGTGGGGCTAAGTTTGGGCGGGGCTGCCTTGCTTGGCGTACTCTCGGCAAGCGCCTCTTATATTGCCGCACCAGCCGCGATGCGCGTGGCCATTCCGTCCGCAAATCCATCCATCTCCTTAACCGCCGTTTTGGGGATCACATTTCCCTTCAATATTACCCTCGGAATACCCTTATATCTTGCCATCGCACACTGGATATTCTCATGAACTTGAAAGCGGCGGAATTCGAACCTGCCATCGGTTGTTTGCAACAAAGAAGACAACCCGTCCCGCGTCAGATTATTTTCTCAATTTCTTCTCCGCCTCCATCACAACGAACACAACAGACCCCGCGCCGACCGCGATCGACAAATCCATGGCACTGAGCGGCTGAACCGAGAAGAATCCAGCCACAGGCGGGATGTAGATCACAGCCAGTTGCAGGACGACCACAAGCAGAACCATCCAAAACAACAGCGGATTGGAAGCCACCCCCATTGAAAAGACGGACTCTCTGGCGGAACGAGAAGCCAGAGTCTGAAAGACCTGTGCGAAGGCAAGGAACATAAAAACCATGGTCTGCCATTCCTCGCGGCCCGTGAAGTAATACCAGGCGCCAAGCCCCAGTGCCAATGTGCCGATCAACGCGCCAATCCGCATCACCTGCCAGCCCGCGCCGCGCGAGAACACGCCCTCCTTCGGTGAATAGGGCGGACGTTTCATCGTATCCTTTTCGGGATTCTCCACGCCCATGCCGAGCCCGAGCAAGCCATCGGTCATCAGGTTTAGCCACAGCAGTTGCAGCGGCAACAGCGGGATGGGATTCCCCAAAAACGGACCCAGCAGCATCACCAGCACCTTGCCGATGTTTCCCGCCACACTGAAGCGCACAAACTTGCGGATGTTGTCGTAGATCGTGCGTCCCTCCCTCACTGCCGCAACGATGGTCGCAAAATTATCGTCCAGCAGAACCATGTCCGCAGCTTCCTTCGATACATCCGTGCCTGCGATGCCCATCGCCACGCCGATATCCGCGCGGCGCAGTGCAGGCGCGTCGTTCACGCCATCGCCTGTCATTGAGACAATATGTCCCTTCTCCTGCAATGCCTGTACGATCTTCAATTTATGTTCAGGCGAAACGCGCGCGAACACACGCACCTCGTCCACCACGCTCTTCAACTCTTCGAAACTCAATCCATCCAATTCGACGCCGGTCAACGCCCGTCCGTTATCGGTAATGCCCAGTTGCCGGGCGATCTCGTGCGCGGTCAATGGGTGGTCGCCCGTGATCATCACCGTGCGGATGCCCGCCGTCCTCGTTGTGTCAACCGCGCGCCCCACCTCCTCACGCAGCGGATCAATCATGCCGAACAACGCGACGAACGTCAGGTTCTGTTCCAGGTCGGTCTGGATGACCTGCGGGATCTGATTCAGCAGACGGAACGCGACGCCGAGGACCCTCATGCCTTTCTTTGCAAGACGTTCGTTCGCCGCCTCGACCCTGGACCTCCAGCCTGCATCCATTAAAACAGCCTGACCGTTCACCCAAACATGACTCGACAGATCAAGCAAACCGTCCACGCTCCCTTTGGTGAACGCGAGATAACGATGATTACCCACTTCGAGACCCGCGAGCATTGTCGTGTCATATTGCCTGAGATGATGAACGGTCGTCATGCGTTTGCGTTCGGAGTCGAAGGGAAGTTCGGTCGCGCGCGGGAAGGAGGCATCCAGCGCCGACTTCCAATATCCCATCCGCGCCGCGGACGCGACGAGCGCGCCTTCTGTGGGATCACCGAATGTGCGGAAGCGGTTATCTCCCTCGTCAATCAAGCGCGCATCGTTGCACAACGCGCCGCCAATCGCCGCCAGCGAGAGAGCAGATTGGATCGGTGCCCCCAGGCTGCGGGTTGCGCGAATCGAGCCGCCGCGGTCCATCTCCTCGGTCAGGTCCATTTGATGATCGGCAACATTCAGCACGACGACCGTCATCCTGTTCTCCGTCAGCGTGCCAGTCTTGTCCGAGCAGATCACAGTCACGGAGCCGAGCGTTTCCACCGCGGGCAGTTTGCGGATGAGGGCGTTCTTTGCCAGCATGCGCTGCGCGCCGAGCGCCAATGTTATCGTGACCACGGCAGGCAAGCCTTCAGGGACGATGGCAACCGCGACGCTGACGCCCGTGAGCAGCATGTGACGCAGTTCATCGCCGCGCATCAGTCCCAACACGGCGATGATGATGGCGATCAGGATGCCGATGACGGCAAGATTTTTCCCAAGTTGATCGAGACGCTTTTGCAAAGGCGTTACATCCGCGCCGCTCGTTTGAATGAGATCGGCGATCCTGCCAAGTTCAGTCTGCATGCCTGTGGCGACCACCACCGCCAAGCCGCGTCCCTGCGTGACGATTGTGCCCATGTAAGCCATGTTGCGCCGGTCACCGAGCGGAAGAGTTTTCGACTCTGTGGAAGATTCGTTCGAAATCGCAGCGGCTTGTTTTTCGACGGGTTCTGATTCGCCCGTGAGCGCGGCTTCCTGTATTCGCAGGTTGACCGCTTCGATCAGACGCAGGTCGGCAGAAATGACGTTGCCCGCTTCGAGTTGAAGAATGTCGCCCGGCACAAGGTCGCGCGCGGAGACCTCTTGCAGCGCGCCATCTCGAATCACCCTGACATTCGGCACGGATAACCTCTTGAGCGCGGCAATCGCCTGCTCGGCGCGGTATTCCTGAATGAAGCCAAGCATGGCGAACAGAATAACGATTGCAGAGATGGCTATCGTATTTTTCCAGTCGCCCAGCAAGCCTGCAACGACCGCCGCGGCAATGAGGATAAGCACCATCGTCGCGGTGAGCTGCTCCCAGAATATCTTGAGCGGCGTGCGCCCGCCTTTTTCGATGAGTTCGTTGCGCCCGTATTGTTTCAGGCGCGCATCCGCTTCGGTTTGCGAAAGTCCGCTTTGCTGGTTTGAGTTTAGTTTATCCAGCACTTCGTTAATTGTTGTCAAATGCCAGTTCATGTTTCATCCATTCGAGAATAATCTTACCCTGATTTTCGGTTAATCAAAAAAGACCACCGCCAGCGGTGTGGCGATGGTCTTGCCATTTAATGATCAGCCGGCGGCGCTTGCGCCACGTATTGACGACTGCTCATCCCGTTGCCGGGCGGCTACTCCCCATCGGAAGTGGAGGTAGTATACAAAATCGAGGCGTGAATTGTCAACTCTCCAGGCTTAGAATTCTCTCATTTCCAGAAGCAAATTTCACTCAGGATGAATATGAGGCGGCGCCAGCTGTCTTCAACGCCGAACGGATCATCAGGAACTCCGTAATGTTCTCGGCGGTAATCAAGCCGACAAATTGACCCGCGTGCATGACGGGCAGGGTCTTTGCGCCCGACTCCTGCAGACGCATCACCGCGCTTTCGACCATATCGTGCGAGTCCACCTCGGTGATATCATCCCGCATGACGTTCACAACGCGCGCGCTCTGCCCCTCGCGGGAGAGGGCGGCGATGAAGGCATCACGCTCAAGGATGCCGATCACGCGTCCGTTCGCGTCCACAACCGGGAAGTCGTGCTGTGAGCCCCCCAATACAAGAGCGACCACGCGTGCCAGCGTATCGGAAGGGCTGAGTGTCTGGAAGTTTGTCATCATGGCGCGGGTGACGGGGATGCCGCTGATCGAGTCCTTCATCTGCACCATGCTGGCTTCCTGCGAAGCGCCGATCCATACGAAGAAGGCGATGAAGAGCAGGAAGGGATTGCCGAACAAACCGACCAACCCAAACAGAAACGCCATGCCCTGTCCGATGTTCGCTGCGACCTGGGTCGCGCGCACGTACTCCATGCGCATGGCTAACAGGGCGCGCAGGACGCGCCCGCCATCCATGGGGAAGGCGGGCAGGAGGTTGAACAGCACGAGGATGACGTTGACGACCAGCAGGCGCTCGATGAAATTCCCGGAGGCGACCGTCAATTCATTCATCGGGACCAGGCTGCTCGTGAGGAAAAGATACGCAAAGAGCAGCGCGGCGATGACCACGTTGACGGCGGGTCCCATCAAGGCGACCCACAGTTCCTCGATGGGTTTGTCCGGCATCCTCTCTAGCCGGGCAACCCCGCCGATCGGGTAAAGGGTGATGTCGCGGGTTTTGATCCCGAATTTGCGCGCAGTGAGGGCGTGACCATACTCATGCAGTACCACACAGGCGAACAAGGCGAGGATAAAGCCGATACCTTTGAAGACCTCGATCCAATCTCGGTGCATCAACCAGTAACTGTATCCAACCCAGCTGATAATGAGCAGGAACGTCGCGTGAACGTACACGTCAACGCCGGCAAAGCGGCCCAATTTCCATTGCCATTTCATGCTCAACTCCTTTCGGAAGGAACGTCCCGGAGGAAAAGATGAGCCAATTCGAGCGGTTTATAAAGCCTGCGGGACGTTTTTTTTACGATCTCACTTCTTTTGAGTTCACCACCATTGTACTTGGAATGTATCAGATTCTGATAAGAAAACTGCCTGTTTTTTTCTCAACAGGCAGTTTGCGCTCGGTTTATTCGATGACCCCAAGTTTCCTCCCCGCCTCGCCGATGATATCCATGGCGCGTTCGATCTCGCTGGGTTCATGCGCGGCAGTGACGGTGGCGCGCAGTCGGGCGAGTCCTTCCGGCACCGCCGGCGAAACGACCGGCAGTACGAACACGTCGTTGTATTGAGCCTCACGCGTCATGGCGAAGGCGGTGTTATCGTCGCCGCATAAGACCGGGACGATGGCGGTCTCGGTCAGCATGGTATCGAATCCCATGCTTTTGAGTCCGCCGATGAATTGTTTTGTGTTTTGGTTGAGCCGTTCGACGCGCCAGGGTTCATCCAAAATGACCTTGAACGCCTCGTTCGCGGCGGCGGCTTGCGCGGGCGGCAGCGCGGCGGAGAAGATATAGGCGCGGCTGGCATGACGCAAATACGTAATGATCTCCTTCTTCGCGGCAACATATCCACCAACAGAAGGGATGGTCTTGCTCAGCGTGCCCATTTTGATGTCGATCGCGCCGTACATGTCGAAGTGTTCTTCGATGCCGGTTCCCTTATTGCCAAGCACGCCCACCGAATGCGCCTCGTCAATCATCAGCCAGGCATGGTATTTCCTGCACAACTCCACCATTTTCGGCAGGTTGATGATGTCGCCGTCCATGCTGAAAACGGAATCGGCGATCACGAGTTTGGCGACATCGGGAGGCGCGTTCTTCAGAAGACTTTCGAGATGCTCCATGTCGTTATGGCGGAAACGCCTGAACTCCGCGCCGGACATCAGGCATCCATCCACGATCGAAGCGTGATTCAATCTATCGGAAAAGACATAATCTCCGCGCCCCATCAAGGTGGAGACAACGCTCAAATTCGTGGCATATCCGGAGGAGTACGTGATGGCAGATTCGGTATGTTTGAAATCTGCAATCGTTTCCTCGAGTTCGTCGTGGATGGTCAGTGTGCCAGCCAGAGTCCGCACGCCATTCGTGCCTGTGCCGTATTTGTCCACCGCCCTCTTCGCGGCTTCGTTGATGCGCGGGTGCCCCACCAACCCCAGATAACTATACGAAGCGTACATGCCCATCACCCGTCCGCGCACGCGCACCTTCGAGTCGCTGAGCATTTCCTCCACAGGCTGGTTGTAAAAGTACAGGTCGTTCGCTTTCAGCATCGCCACACGATCGTTCATCGCCTTGATGCGGCGGGTCACCGAATCGTCTGTATTATGAAAATCCATTCGAGGTCCTCCGAAAAAGTATGGGATAAGTGTAGCCGAGTGAGGCGGTTCTGTCTAGTTGCGTGTTCGCCGCCGCCCGGTCACAAGGTCACCGGCTTTCCGATCCGCGCCGATTCGAGGAGTGCCAAAATGACCGCCGCATTTGCGCGGCTGTCGTCCAACGAAATGCGCGGTTCGCGCCCAAGCAGGATGGCATCCGCCATGTCCTCCACCTCGCCGATGTATAACTCCTGTCCCTTGATCTTGATCGTTTCGGTCTTGTCGCCGCGTGTCAGATAGATCTTCTCGTTCTCATTTGGCTTGAATGGACGCGGGATATTCAACGCTCCCTCACTGCCGACAATTTCCATGAACGCGTGAAACGGGATGGCAAAACTGGAATCGAATTGCGCGTGGATGTCATTCCGAAAACGCATCTGCCCGAAGAACGATTCGTCGATTCCCGTCGGACCCGTGACCTGCCAGCCAAAGACCTCAAGCGGCTCCTCCCCGACGACGGTCCGCGCGTAACTGATGGGATAACAACCCACATCCCAAATGCTCCCGCCGCCCATTTCGGGATCCAGCCGCACGTCCCCTTCACGGTTCAAGGTAAAGGTGAAAGAACCGCGAACCAGTTTCAAGGTCCCGAGGGAACCGCTCCTCACGATCTCCTGCACCTTCAACGTCTGCGGATGATGACGATACATAAAGGCTTCCGCAACGACGCGTCCATGTTTTTGCGCGGCGGATTTTATGGCATCCACCTCCTCCACGCTCAGGGCGAGCGGCTTCTCGCACAGCACATGCTTCCCCGTTTTGACGGCTTTGATCGTCCATTCGGTGTGCAGGTGATTCGGGAGCGGATTGTAGATCACGTCAATTTCGGGATCGGCAAGCAATTCATCGTATGAGCCATAGGCGCGCGGAATCTTGTTCTCTTTTGCATACGCGTCCGCCGTCTCCTGCAAACGCGAAGCCACAGCCAGAAGTTTATTCCGCTTCGACGCCCGGAGCGGCGGAATCAATGCGCGGTTGATGCGCGCCGTGGAGAGAAATCCCCAGTTCAGAACCTTGTTCGCCATTTCAATATTCCCTTCGGGAAGGAATTATAAAACGGAACGGACGCAAAACGCCTGCACGCGAATACGATGATCCGCAGGGCAGGCGCTTCATTTCACGGACTGGGGATATTGCCCCTGTCTATTTCGTGCTGGTGAACAGCGCGTATTCCGTGAATTCAGCCTGCTTTCGGTGTTGTTTTGAGCCGACGCTGGAGGATGTGTTCATTTCGCTGGCGAGGTGAAATGGAGGTATCTTGTGGGGGAATTAACGCATGGGGGATTTTCCGTATTGAAATGTTTGCGAAAATAAGTATTATGGAGGTGAGCGCTCAAACATTCAAACCTTGTTTCTCAGGAAAGGAGACCCAAAATGAACACAAAAAGCAAAACACTCGTTTATTTAATGATTGCAGTTATATTGGTGCTACAGGTTGTGCCTGTGTCTGCTCAAGGTGAAACGCCTCCAGATGTTAGGCTAACGATCTCAGATGAGCCATCAAACGAAGATGCAAACTGGCCCATTATTAAAAGGGAGACTTGCAAACGAAAAGATCCATCAACAGGTATGGAAATTATCGAAACAACCGTGGTCAGACGTAGGCCCCCTACCAAAGAGAATAAGGATTGCGAAAACAAGCTAAAACTTGCTCGAAGTGAACTTAATTCGGTGGCGGCCTTGGCTACGGGCTGTACTCTGTACAGAACATCAATCATCACGAGTGGAACGAGTCAGGTTGGAGGAGGCAGTGTTACAGCGTATGCAAAAAATTACGCCGATCAATATTGTAATGCCGCTGGTGTTTGTAACTTTGTTAAGATGAAAAAATTAGAGATCTATTGGACAAGAACCTCTACCAGTTTTGGGGTTGTAAATGCAAGAACCGCTTGGGGTTGTATTGGTGGCGGTTGTTGGTTGTGTCAACAACAACAAGGTCTCACAAATTATAAATGGGTGGGTCCATATTTCAACCCGGTTTGGAGTAGCAGTCTAAGGACACCAACTTATACCTATACGTCGACTACCCAGGAAATCATCATGGTGTCTACGGAACATGGTGGATTTCCATCTGGAGGGAACGACGCAACTGCGACCGCGCCACGAACAGCATCTCCATTATCAGTTTATGCAACGTTCGTTTTTCCATAGGATAACTCGACATCCGGGACTGACAAGAAGTTTGCCGTCAGTCCCGGACGTTATCGTATAAGGCTATAGTCCCGGAGGCCAAAAATGAATCTACACTCACGGTTCTCGCTTGGCGGATTTCCAAAATTTGCCGAAATATTCTTATTTCTTGCAGTGGTTAGCTTATTATTTGGATGCCAGGTGCCGGAGGCTACACCTGCCTCCCCAACTCCAGTTGTAGAACTTCAAATCTTGGAACCGGTGACTGAGACGCCTGTCCCTGCATGTGTTTTTCTTTCTGATGTTGAACTAACTGTAAGTTTATTGTCGGCTAATTCAGTTCATCTCAGGATAACAGGACTTGTACCGAATGAGACTGTTCACGCAATATTTGATTCTGAAATTAAGGGACAGAAACGAGAAACCACTATCATCGGACCGGCAGATGAAAACGGTGTTTTTACAGAATCAGTGGGGCTGCGTGGTCATGAAATTAATACCGAATTCAAAGACTGGCAAATACGCGTTGTGCATTCACGAGGTTCCACTTGCACAAACATCTCCCTTCCCTAAAGCAGGAACATGATGCTTCTCGTTGAAGCGCTGGCAACTGATTGCCAAGAAAGGACTTTCTGCACATGGATGCTTTGCTGTATATAGGTCTTGTGCCCGTAACTGTTGGAGGGTTGGCAATGTATTTGAAACTGAGCAGAACATGGCTTCGAATTCTTGGGTTGGCCATGTTCGGAGGAGGTTTGCTTTGCTAT
>CAYQOF010000100.1:0-7007 GCA_964419035.1 uncultured Anaerolinea sp.
TTTTTTGAGGTAGGCGTGGGTTTCGGGCAGGTTCTCGCAGTTGGTGCCTTCGCGCTCGAATAGGTATGGAACAGCGTCAGCGCGGAAACCGTCAATGCCGAGGTCGAGCCAGAAGCGCGCCGCGTTGATCATTTCCTCCTGCACTTTGGGGTTGTCGTAGTTCAAATCGGGCTGGCTCGCATAGAAACGATGCCAATAATATTGTCCAGCCTTTTCATCCCAGGTCCAGTTGGAAGGTTCTGTGTCAATGAAGATGATGCGCGCCTCCTTGTATTTCTGATCTGTATCGCTCCAGACGTAATAATCACGAAACGGGGAGGTTCGGTCGGCGCGGGCGGATTGGAACCAGGCATGCACGTCGGAGGTGTGATTCAGCACGAGGTCCATGATGATGCGAATGTTTCGCCCGTGCGCGGATTGGATCAATTCCTTGAGATCCTCCAGCGAGCCGTAGGTCTTGTCCACGTTGTAGTAATCCGCAATGTCGTAACCGTCGTCCTTCAACGGCGAGGGATAGATCGGCATGATCCAGATGCAATCCACGCCGAGGGCTTGCAGGTAATCGAGTTTCTCTATGAGTCCGCGCAGGTCGCCGTGACCGTCGGCGTTGCTATCGCGGAAAGCGCGCACGGAGATTTGATAGAAGACGGCGTTTTTGTGCCAGAGAATGCTGTTCATGGCTATATGGTTATTGCGTTGGAAATGAGAATGTATAATGCCCACGGTCACAAATTGCGCTTCCCTGCTCCTAAAAAAGCGCAATTTGTGACCGTCCTGGGTATAGTCATGTGTGGTGGTCGGTGTACGCTTATCCTTTTACCGAACCAGCCAGCAGGCCGCGCACGAAGTAGCGTTGTAAAGCGAAGAAGACCGCCAACGGAAGCAGCATGCTGATGAAGGCGCCGGCGGTGAGCAGATGCCAGTCCTGTCCTTTCTCGCCGACGATGGCGGCAAGCGCGCTGGTGACAACGCGGTTCTGGTCACCGAGAAAGACCAGCGCCACGAGGTAATCGTTCCATACCCACAGGAACTGGAAGATGGCGAAGGAAGCCAGCGCAGGGATCGAAAGCGGCAGGATCAAGTTGGTGAAGATGGTGAAATGCGATGCGCCGTCAATGAACGCCGATTCGAGGATGTCGCGCGGCAACTGGCTGATGTAATTGAACAGCAGGTATATCGCGAGCGGCAGGCCGAAGCCGGTATGCGCCAGCCAGATGGCAAGGAAAGTGCCGTTCAGATTCAAGCGGGTGTAGTCCTGCAAGATTGGCACCAGTGCGATTTGAAGCGGCACGACGAGCAGGGCGACGACGATGGTAAAGAGCAGTCTGCGCCCGGGGAACTGCATCCAGGAAAAGCCGTAAGCGGCAAAGGCGGCTATGAGGATCGGGATGATCGTCGAAGGCACTGCCACGCCGATGGAGTTGATGAAGGCGCCGCCGAGGTCATTGCCCTTGCGAAGGATTTCATTTCCCTGCGCATCCAGGTAACGGATCTCTTTGCCAGTGGCGACATTTTTATAGTTATCCAGCGTCATTCGAGCATCGAACCACAGGAACTTCTGTTCTTTCACCTCGACGAGGCGTGTGCGTTTGTTGCCATACCATTCCAGTTTGCGCCCATCAGGGAGAACGACGCCTTTGCGGAGTTCCTCGAAAGTGCTTGTGATCCCTTCGATCTGGATTGGACCGTCCACATCAACGGAAGGATCAATCATAATCTCGCCGGTTTTCACGTATGCTTTGTGAGGAAAGATCATCCACCAGCCGGTGCGGAAGATATCTTGGCTGTTGCGAAAGGAGGTAATGAAAACGCCCAGAGTCGGCACAAGCCAGACAGCGCAAATCAGGATCAGCGTCGCGTTGACCAGCAGGCTGGATATGAATTTGCTTTGTTTGAAACTGCGGATTGGGGTGTTCATCGGAATGTCCTGCTTTCCCGGAACTGCCGCAGGTTGTAGATCATGATCGGGATCACCGCGATCAACAGGATAATGGCGATGGCGGATGCCCTGCCGGCGTGTCCGTAGGTGAAACGCTGAAGATAGAACTCGTTGGCGATGACATTCGTGCCGTTATTCCCGCCTGTCATCACGCGCACGATGTCGAATAGCTTGAGGCTGAAAATGAGGATGGTCGTTGTGACCGTGATCAACGTGCCTTGTATGGTAGGGATAATGATTCGAAAGAACACTTGGAACTCGTTGGCGCCATCAATGCGCGCGGCTTCGAGCAGTTCCGCGGGGATGCCTTTGATCGCCGAGGAGATGACGACCATGGCAAATCCTGTCTGTAGCCAGACCATGATGGCGATCAGGAAGAAGTTATTCCAGGGCGGAAGCAACAACCAGGGTTTTGAAGTCCCTCCCAATCCCAGCACGATGGCATTCAACAGTCCGATTTCGGAAATGCCGACCCCCTCGCCCTTGTAGGTATAAACAAACTTCCAGATTACGCCTGCGCCGACAAAGGAGATGGCCATGGGCATAAAGATGATGGCTTTGTAGACGGACTCGAATCGGGTTCGATCCGCCAGGACTGAAATGATCAAGCCCAGGCTGACGCAGAAGAACGTGCCGAAGATCATCCAAAGCAGGTTGTTGCGGAACGCCTCCAGCATGATCCGGTCGGTGAGGGCGAAGATGAAGTTTTCCAAGCCAACAAAGCCTTTGCCTGTGGGACCCTGTAAACTGAGCCAAAGCGTCCGCAGGGTGGGTATGGCAAGATACCATGCAAGAATGGCAAGCCCGGGACCTACAAAGACAAACGGTTGCAGGGTGGAGCGCCATTTTTGCGGCAATTGTTCCACCATCCAGTTGGATACAGCATAGAGGAGTGCCACGCCGCCAACGCCCCAAACGATGGCAACCAGCACGATCACAAGTTTGGGCGCCTGACTATCGCGCAGGAAGATGAATCCCTGCCACAATACGATGAAGGTGATGACCGGCACAATCAACGAGACGAGCATCCGTCCCACGTTTGCCGCCAGCCAGCGGAAAATACTTCTGGAGCCGTTTGATGTCAAGGTTTCTTCCATCTCCGTGGTCCTCCTGTTCTGTTAACAATAATTGACATTCATGTAAATTGATCAATGTCACCCGAGCGGATGGTCTCTACGCTAACTGCGAGACTCTTCGGTCGCAAAGTGCGCTCCCTCAGAGTGACATATCCTAACTGATGATTGTAAACATCAATAGTAAGCGCCCCTCGCGCTTGAATGATAAGGCAATAATATCACTACAAGGATTTATGTAAAAGAGAGACTTCGGAAGTCCCGCGGACTTCCGAAGTCTCAAAGTACATGCAGATTACCTGGGCCAGGAGGCGTCTATTTCCTTGAGAGCCGTATCCAGGTCAATGGAACCGCTGATGTATGAGGTCATCTGTTTCCAGAAGGAGCCTGCGCCAACAGCGCCCGGCATCAAGTCGGAGCCGTCGAAGCGGAAGGCGGTCGCGTTCTGGATGATCTCAGCCACCCCGCGGGTGACCGGATCCGCATACCAATCGAGGCTGGAGTCTTTGTGCGGAGAGATCGCTCCGCCGGCTTCCACCCAACCCTTGACCGAGTCGCCAGTGGAGAAGTACTGGATCACAGCGCGAGTCTCCGGGCGATCATTGAACAGGGCGTAGATGTCGCCCGCGCCGAGGACAGGTTTGCCGTATTGCTCGTCAATGGGCGGCAGATAGAAGAAATCGTAATCTACGCCGGGGTTCAGGCCCTCGGGGAAGAAGGTGGTGATGAAGTTGCCCTGGCGGTGCAGCCAGCATTTGGGCGGTTTATCGAACATGGGTTTGGGCGCGTCGCCAAAGAATGTGGTGGGGATCGCCTGGCGTCCGCCATACACGTAGGCATCATTGAACCAGATGGCTGTTACGTATTCCATTGCCCTGCGGACCTCGGGAGAGTCGAATTTCAATTCGCCCTTGACCCACTTGTCATAGTTCTCGAGCGAAGTGGTGCGAAGCATAACGTCTTCGATCCAGTCGGTCATTGCCCAGCCGGTGGCGGCGCCGGATTCAACGCCGATGCACCACGGGGTATCGCCGTCGCTGGCAATCTGCTCGGTTAGCGCCAACAGTTCATCCCAGGTTTCGGGGATGGTATAGCCAGCGGCGTCAAACTCAGCCTTCGGGTAGAAGACCAGCGATTTGCCGTTAGCGCGGCCCCATACGCCAGCCATGATGGGACCATCAGGTCCTTGCATCGTTGCCATATCGAGCCAGGACTGGATGTAGTTCTGGTTCATCCAATCAGGGTTGATCACGTTGTTCAGGTCCACCACTCTGCCTTCAGCGACGAAGGACGCGAGCAATCCGGGCTGCGGGAAGTCCACGATATCCGGGGCGCTTCCACCTTCAACCTGGATGCGGATCGCCGCTTCAAATTCCTTCGAGCCGGTGTATTGGATGTCAATGCCGGTGGCGTCTTCGAATGGTTTGACCGAGTTGTCGAACTTGACGGCATCGGCGTCAGTGAATGGACCAGACATGGTTACAACTGTGCCGCTGTACATTCCTGCATAAGCGTTTGCAAGTTCCTGCCCTTGCGGCAGGGCTTCGGGTAGTGCAGGTTCCTCGGGTTGTGTTGGCGCCGCGGTCGGTTGGGCCGGCGGGGGCTTGGTTGGGGCTGGCGCCTCAGTGGTGACTGCGCCGCCGCATGCTGCAAGTACCAGGGCTGCAAGTACAAGCAGATTCAATAGAGCAAACTTAACGCGATTGATCTTCATTTTCTCCTCTTTCATTTTGATTTAAATGGGTTTTGTTCGGACATTGACTTTCAGCGGTGCAGTGATCTCGACAGGATATCACCTCCTTTCCTCTCGGAATGCAATTCAAGTTTATTCCAGCGGTTTGCATGATTTTCGTACAATGAGTTCGGTGTCGAGAATGATCTCATATTGTCGGTTGTTTTTTCCTTCCTGGATCAGGTCCACCAGCAGCGTGCATGCGCTCTGCGCAAGCGCCTCGGCTGGCAATTGGATCGTTGTGAGGGGAGGGTCTGAATATTTAGCCCATGGAATATCGTCGAAACCAACAAGGGATATTTCATCCGGCACGCGTAATCCCATCTCTCGTATGGCGGATTTTGCGCCAATGGCGACGTTATCACTGGCGACAAATGCCGCAGTAAATTTTTCCCCGCCTTCCAATAGCGACCTCATTGTGCGATAACCGCTTTCCGGGTCGAAATCGGCGTAACGAATCAACTCGTTGTTCGGTGAAATTCCAGCCTGTTCTAGGGCATTAACGTATCCCTGGACGCGTTCCGGCGCAGCGGTGTATTCAGGCGGCGCATTCGAGATGCAGGAAATTTTTCTATGTCCCAGACTCAATAAATACGAAACGGCTTTTTCCGCGGCTTTGACGTTGTCCACATCCACGAACGGAAGGCTTGAGCCTCTCACGCATCCCATCAAGACCGTTGGCATGTCAGCGCTTTCCAGCAGACTGAACGCCTTGTCGTCCAGGCGGGGGGTCGAAAGGATCATTCCGTCAATGCGCTTGGCGTGTGCCAATTCAAAATAAGCCTGCTCCTGATGCTCGGTTTCCACCCAATCTATCAAGATCCGTAAGTTTTGTTTTTTGGCAGTAGTGAGCAATCCGCTAATGATTTTTGGCAAAAAGGCATCGGTTGAAATATGATGTTGTGTTCGGGTCAATACCAGTCCGATTGCTTTTGTCCGGCGGCTGACCAGCGCTTGCGCGGCGGCATCCGGCACGTAGCCAAGTTCGTTGGCGGCTTCAATCACTTTTTGGCGTGTATCGGGGCTGAACTGTATCCCTTTGACATTGTTCAGAATAAGTGAAACTGTTGTGCGGGAAACGCCAACCTTTTCAGCGACGTCTTTGCTCGTAACCCGTTTTTGATGCAAGGGATAACCTTTCTACTAACGCGTGTTACTAACTCGCGTTAGTAGTTTAGCAACTTTTTCACTCTTTGTCAACCATCTTCGGAAATTTTTAAGATTATTCGGTGCTGGATATAAACAGCCCAACGCCGATCAACACACCCCCAGCCAAAAACAAATGCGTGATCTGCTCTCCCAAAAAAAGCCATCCCAAAAAAATTCCAACCACAGGTTGGGCGAAAAATGTCAGGGAGGCCGCGCCGGCATCCAGGATGGCGAACGCGCTGTTCCACATGACCATCGCCAGTGCAGTAGAAATAACCCCAAGGAAAAGCACGCCTCCTGCCACGCCGAGGCTGATCTCTCCGACCCCGGCAGTGAACACCTCCCATGCACCCGCCGGGAGGGCGATCGGCAGTCCTCCGATGAACGCGATCAGGCTGAACGGAAGCACGTCCAGGTTCTGAGTCGCCCTGCGGACGAGGACAGAATATACAGCCCACGTCACTGCCGCGCCGATGAGGAAGAGATTCCCGATGAACAGGTCCGGTTTGAGTTGCGCGGTGCGCGGGTCTATTACAGCGACCACGCCCAATGTCGCGAGGAGAAGCGCAATCAATCGGCGGGAGGTGATTTTTTCGTGGAGGATCCACGCAAAGAGCAGGACAAACGCAGGTGTCGCAGAGGTGACGAGCGATCCGTTCGCCGCGGTGGATAATTTTGTCCCGAGGAATTGCAGGCTGAGCGAGACGCCATAACCGACAAATCCGACACCGACAACCTGCCAGAATTGAACTTTTGAGATTTTTGGAAATCCCCGAATCCAAAGGATGATCCCCAGCGTGAGGATGCCGAGGAGAAGGCGCAGCGCCACCAACGCGAACGGCGGGATGATCTCGAGCACCACCTTGCTGACCACGTACATCCCGCCCCAAATGGATGCCGCGCCCAATCCGCACAAGAAACCGATGAGGGTTCTGTTCATAGGTCGGGGATTATAACGGTGATTCAAGGTGACGGTCGCTTTGCAATGCATGCGACCAGCGACCGTCACCTTCTACTCGAATGATTTGCTTTGCCGGATTCTCTTGATTTCCCCTCTTTGTTTCTTTTCCTTCAGTCTTTTTTCCCTGGATGCTTTTGTGGGTTTTGTTTTCGT
>CAYQOF010000100.1:7107-10786 GCA_964419035.1 uncultured Anaerolinea sp.
TAGAACATCAGGGCGTTGACCTGGTCAATCATGTCGGGAGCAGGCCTCAGGTCCGCTTCGGTGAGGCGGTTGAGAGGCGTATCCACCAGATTGAAGGTCTCGTCAAGGGATGGTTTCCCCGTATTTACATAGATCAATCCAGTTGCCAGCCAGTTGTTCTGCTGCGCCTCCTCCAATATGCGCAGCGCCTCGAAGCGGTTGGTCGGATCGTAATCCCGTTCGAGATTTTTCAGAATGACGATGGACCCGTCATGCATCGAGACCTCGCGGATCTCGCCTTCCTCCATTTCGCGCTCGAGCATGATCTCGTTGCGCGGGGCAATGTAGGTGATGTCATGGAGCGGTTCCTCGTGATCCTTGCCCCACGCGTAGGAGTGGTAGGCGTTATCCTGATTGTTGAAGGTCACGCATGGACTGATGATGTCCAGCATCGCAATGCCTTTGTGTGCGAATGCGGCTTTGAGCAGTTCCTTGACCTGTTTTGGGTTGCCGGCAAAGGAGCGCGCCACAAAAGTGGCGTTCGAGATGACGGCTTCCATGCAGATGTCAACGGGCATGTATGGATTGGTGCCTTGTTTCTTTAAATGCAGTCCCTTTTCCGCGGTTGCGGAAAACTGACCCTTGGTAAGCCCATAGACGCCATTGTTCTCGACGATGTAGACCATGTTGACATTGCGGCGCATAACGTGTTTGAACTGACCCATGCCTATGCTTGCGGTATCTCCATCGCCCGAAACGCCGAGACCTTTCAGTGCGCGATCGCCGAACAGACTGCCTGTGGCAAGCGAAGGCATGCGTCCGTGCAGACCGTTGAAGCCGAAGGAACGGTTCATGAAATAGGTGGGGCTTTTGCTCGAGCACCCGATGCCGCTGAATTTCAGCACCTTTTCCGGCAGGATGTTCATCTCGTACATGGCTGAGATGATCTGGTTCGAGATCGAGTTATGACCGCATCCCTGACAGAGCGTTGTGGGGTTGCCGCGATAATCAGCCTTGGTCAACCCGATCTGGTTTACGTTGGCAGGCGCGCCCGCCATGGGGAGTTGAGACATGTTCAGGCTCCTTTCTTTCCGCTTGACGCGGCTTTCTTCGCTAAAGTTTTCTTCCCGGTTTTGGTTTTGCCGTTCGGCGAATATTTCGCAAGGATTCCCTCGCGCACCCATCTTGCGGAGGCGGGCAGACCGTCACCGTACGCAACGGAGGTGAGTTTCAGCGCGGCTTCGGGATATGCCGCGGTGAGAAGTTGATGCAACTGCCCGTCCCGGTTCATTTCCACGACGAAGATCTGGTCGTGCGTCCTGACGAATTCATCCACATCCGAAGTGAACGGGTGGGAGCGCACGCGCAGGAAACTGGTCTTCATGTTGTGGTCATTTTCCAGCTGCATGCGTGCCTCGTTGATGGCGGCTTCGGTGGAACCGTAGGCGATGATGCCGATCTTTGCGCCCTCGGTCATATAGGTTACGGACGCGGGCAGGTATTGCTTTGCCGTCACATATTTTTTCTTCAACCGTTCCATGTTGCGATGGAACACGTTGGCGTCCTCGCTGTAACGCGCGTTCTCATCGTGCCCGGTGCCGCGCGTGAAGTACGCGCTCATCGGGTGTTTGTTGCCCGGCAGTGTGCGGTAGGGAATGCCGTCACCGTCCTTGTCAAGGTAACGCGCCCAGTTGCCTTTGAGCTCCTCGAGGTCTTTTTCCCATAACACCTTGCCGCGATCCATGGGCGTTTTCGGGTACTCGAATGGCTTGCTCATCCATTGGTTCATGCCCATGTCGAGATCGGACAACACGAAGACCGGCGCCTGCATACGTTCCGCAATGTCGAATGCCTGCCAGCCAAACGCGAAACACTCGTTGATATCCCCCGGCAACAGGACGATGCTTTCGCTGTCTCCATGTCCCATGTGGGTGACGAAGGACAGGTCGGCTTGTGACGTCCGCGTGGGCAAGCCCGTGCTGGGACCGATACGCTGCACATCCCAGATCACCACCGGCGCTTCGGTGTAATACGCGAGACCTGCAAACTCGGTCATCAGGCTCAAGCCCGGTCCCGATGTGGATGTCATTGCGCGCAGGCCGCTCCAGCCTGCTCCGATAGCCATGCCGATCGCAGCGAGTTCGTCCTCAGCCTGAACGACCGCGTATGTCTGTTTACCATCCTCGCGTTTTCGGAGCATCGGGAAGTAATCGTTCATTGCTTCGGCAAGCGAGGAAGCGGGAGTGATGGGATACCACGCCACGAATTGCACACCGCCAAAGATCGAGCCGATTGCCGCGGCGGTGTTCCCGTCTGCCATGATCAAGCCCTTCGTCTTGTCCATCGGTTCGAGTTGGAACGGGTCCTTCTTCTCGAGGTTTGCTTTTGCCCATTCCGCGCCCGCCTTTACCGCGCCCATGTTCATGCTGCTCTGCTTTTGCCTGCCTTTGAAATGGAAATCCAGGGCGGCTTGGATGTTGTCGATGTCCATGCCGATCATCTGCGTCAGCACGCCCACATAGACCATGTTCCCGACCAGTTCGCGGAAATCGTTCGGGACGTTCGGGTCATCGCGCACGATCTTTTTGACCGGCATCGGGTAGACCGCGATGTCCGCGCGCGTGATGGGCTGTTTGATGTCGTCGGCGTAGTAAAAGGCTCCGCCGGGCGCGACAGACGCAAGATCCCGCGCGAACGAGTCGGGGTTCATCGCAATGACGACCTCGTTCGTCTCGCGTCGTGCGGTGAATCCGTCCCTGCTCACGCGGATCGTGTACCACGTAGGCAGTCCCTGAATGTTGGAGGGGAAGAGGTTCTTGCCTGAAACAGGAATGCCCATCTTGAAGATGGAGCGCAGGATGGTGTTGTTGGCGGTGGAACTGCCGGAGCCGTTCTTGGTGCCAACGATGATCGAAAAATCGTTAACTACTTTGTTCATGGGACTCCTCATTAATTATCGTCATTGCGACGAGGAAATCAATTGGTGTATCAAATCGGAATGTTCAGCAAGAGCCTGATAGCCCGCGTCAATGTCATTGCTGCAGATGGAATCCACCATTTTCTGGTGATACTGCCAGACCTCTGTCAGGTAATGGTAGTCGGTGAAGAAATTCAAACCAACTGCCTCATACGCCTCCCAATAGGCTTGAAGCAAGCCCGTGACAAATGGATTGTTCAACCGGCGATAGATGGTGAGGTGCAATTCGCGATGTTCAGGGTGTGGGATCTCAATGGGTGAGCCGCGCAATTTTTCCCAGGCGCGGGCAAGCAGCCGCCGCAGGGTCTCATGATCATCCGCTGTCAGCGCTTTGACCGCCTCGTGCCAGTAAGCCGTCTCGATATGCTTCCGCAGATCGGCATACGCCAGGAAATGATCCTTATTCAGGGCGATGGCATACTCGAGACTCTTCATCACCGCCGGCGCAAAGGAATAGGGTTTGCGCTTCATACCCAGCCGGGGCTTGACTTCCACCAAACCGAGCGCGCGCGCCACTTCGAGTTGCTCCCGCAAGGAGGCAACACTGACGCCCAGCTCCACACTCAAGTCCTTCAGCGAGGGCAGACCATTTTCCATGGACTTGTGTGATGCAAGGTATCGGAGAAATTCTGAAATATCCGGGGAGATTCTATCTCGAAGCATCATATGTTTGATTAATCAGATTAATTAGATTATATTGTTATTTCCTGGAGAAGTCAAGGG
>CAYQOF010000101.1:0-5474 GCA_964419035.1 uncultured Anaerolinea sp.
GTTTGTGTTCAGTTTGTCGAATTCAATCAAGATAAAAGATGAAAGAGGAAAGAAGTGATAAGTTCTTTCTTTTTTCCCGTTTACTGGTCACTTGCCTTTCTTCGCCACCTCATTCAGCCACTGCTCCCAGCGGAAATCGGTCACGTGCTGGCGGAAGCGCGCGAACCACAGGTCCGCGTATTCTTGAAAGTCCTCCTCCAGTTTTGATATTCCCGTCTGGGTGGGCCCCACATCGCGTTTGATGCCCGGCAGGTTGGTGTTATCCCCGGCAAGGCGAATGACATACGCTTTGCCGTCCGCTTCGATCTTGAAGTTCAGGTTGGTGATGCCGCCGCTCAATGGGATCTTCTTGATGTCCTTCGATTCCGCGAGGAATGGAACCTTCGCTATCGCCTTATCAATCGCCAGTGTGGACATCATCTCTGTTTGCTCCTTTGGGAAATTTTTCGAGACGCTTCGCCTCAACCCGGGCTCGAGCCTGATCCTGTCCTCATGCCTTGATCCGTTCCCCTTTCGGATCCCACAACACGGACTGCGTCACCTCCGCGCCAACCTGCTCGCCAAAACATTCGATCTCGAGTTTCGTACCGACCTTGGCATGTTCCATCGGCAGGTAGGCATACGCAAGGGACTTATTGACCGAATACCCGAATCCACCTGAAGCCACCCAGCCAATGATCCTCCCGTCCGCGCGGATGGGTTCTTTTCCAAGCGCGATGGTGCGATCATCGGAGAGGACGAGGGTGCAAAGTTTCTGCTTGATGCCTTCCCCTTTCTGTTTTACCAGCGCTTCCTTTCCAATGAAATTCCCTTTATCAAGTTTGACCGCGAAGCCCAGACCTGCCTCATACGGAGTGTAATCCGGCGTGATCTCACCGCTCCAATAGCGATAACCCTTTTCGAGGCGCAGGGTGTCAATGGCTTTGTATCCCGCCGCGACCACGCCCTCGGGTTTGCCCGCCTCCCAGAGCGTGTCCCAGAGCCGCAGACCGTACTCCATGGGGCAGTAAAACTCCCAGCCGAGTTCGCCGACATACGTCACGCGTGAAGCGAGCACCGGGACATCCCCAACCGTGATTCGTTTCGATGTCATGTATGGGAAGCCCGCATTTGACACATCATCCGTTGTCACCTTCTCTAAAATCTTGCGCGCCTTTGGTCCCCACAGACCGATACAGGCATAGTTCGAGCCGACATCTTCGATGGTCACCCCCTTCGGGGACGATGCGCTTCCGTCTTCGGGCATTTGCAGCGACAGCCACGACATGTCATGTTGACCGAACGCGGTGCCTGTCACGATGAAGAAACGGTCCTCCGCGAGGCGCGTGACGGTGAAGTCACATTCGATGCCGCCGCGTTTATTGAGGCATTGGGTGTAGACAAGATTGCCAATCGGCACATCAATTTGGTTGGCGCACACATGGTTGAGGAACTTCAGAGCGCCGGGTCCGCGCACTTCGAATTTGTTGAACGAGGTTTCATCGAAGAGACCCGCGTTCTCACGCGTCATCAAATGCTCGTATCCGATGGCGCGCGACCAGTTGTGACGCGCCCAGCCCTTTGGTTCATGCCCGTGAGCCGCCAATTCCTCGTAAGGCTTGAACCAATTCGGGCGTTCCCATCCCATCTTTTCGCCGAACACACAACCCAGGTCGCGCAAGCGATAATACGTGGGGGAGAGGCGCACGTTCCGTTTTGACATGCGTTCCTCGCCGGGGAAGTGTATGTCGTAATACTGGGTGTACGTTTCGATCGTGCGCGCCGCGGCGTAATCGAGGCTGTTGTAATTCGGACCGAAGCGGCGCACGTCGAGCCGCCACATGTCCCATTCGGGGCTTCCGTCAATGATCCATTCCGCCATCACCTTGCCGATGCCGCCCGCGCCTGCCAGCCCATGAGCACAGAACGCGCACGCCACCCAGAAGCCTTTGACGGACGTCGGACCCAATAAGAATTCGCCGTCGGGCGTGAAGCCTTCGGGACCGTTGAGCAGTCTTACCACCTCTGCGTTTTCCATGACCGGCACGCGGCGGATCGAATTTTCCATTAGAGGGGTGAAGCGTTCCCAATCGGGCGAAAGCAGTTGAAATTTGAAATCACGCGGGATGCCGTTCAAGCCAAACGTGGCAGGCTGGCGTTCGTATCCGCCCATGACAAACCCGCCCACCTCTTCGCGCCAATACACAAGCAGGTCGGGGTCGCGCAGCGTCGGCGTGCTGTGATCCACGCCTTCGATGGGTTTGGTCATCAAATACAGGTGCGCCATCGGGATGACGGGCAGACTCAGCCCGACCATTTTGCCGACCTCGCGTCCCCATAAGCCTGAGGCGTTCACCACGACCTCGGTCTTGATCGTCCCCTGATCTGTCACCACCTCACTGACACGTCCATCCTTGAGGTTGATCTTCTCGACGTTCGTGTTCGTAAAGATACGCGCGCCGCGATTCTTTGCGCCCATAGCCATTGCGTTCGTCAGACCCGTCGGGTCAATGATCCCGTCGTTGGGGGTGAACGCCGCGCCGACCACGCCATCCGATGACATGAGCGGGAATTTTTCCTTCGCCTCCTTTGGCGAAATGAGTTCCATGTCCACGCCGAAGGAACGCGCCATTCCCACGAGACGTTTGATCTCCTCCATGCGTTCCGCGGACGAAGCGAGACGAATCCCACCGACCTCGCGCCAGGAGGTGTCCACGCCCGTTTCGGCTTTGAGTTTGCGATAGAGGTCCGTGCTATAGTGCATCATGCGGGTCAGGTTCGCGTCCGAGCGCATCTGCCCGACGAGTCCCGCCGAGTGCCAGGTGGACCCCGCCGTCAGTTCGTGGCGTTCGAGGATGACGACATCCTTCCAGCCCATGAGTGTGAGGTGATAGGCGATGCTTGCGCCGCCCACGCCGCCGCCGATGACGACGGCCTGCGCCTGCGATGGTAATTCTGCCATGCTTTGCTCCTAAAATACTCCGGTGGTCGAGTAGGCGGTGCTCGTCCGCCATACCGAGACCACCGATGATGGGAATTATTTTTGTTGCTTGTTGGTCTCGATACGCCCCGACTTGCACGGGGCTACTCGACCAACGGGTTACTTTTGCCAGACCGAATCGGGCTTTGCCATTTGAGCCACAATATCGAACGTGGAGATGACTCCCAACGGGAAGGCGTCGGGATCATCCTTGTCCACCACCACCAGCCTGTGATAGTGATTCTGGATCATCTTGTCGGCGGCTTCGCGCAGGCTGGCATGGATGTCAATCGTCAACGGGGGATGCATCACATCGCGGACGATGAGATTCTCATCCACGCCGTTTTGGACGAGCGGCAGAAGGTCCTTGCCGCTGACCACGCCCAGCACCTTTCCTTTTGCATCCACAACCAGCACCGAGCGCCAGCCCGCCGAAGTCATGGCGCGCGCCGCGGAGACGACCGGCGTCTTGCCGCGACAGACCAGGATCGCATCGGACATCACATCGCCGACCGTATCGCGTTTGGGTTTCATCTCCTCCGCGATGCTGGCAACAAAATCTGAGAGGGAAATGATGCCGACGGGTTTTCCGTTCTCCGTCACCAGCAGGCGGCTGATTTCCTTTTCGATGAGGGCGCGCACTGCGTCAGAGAGAGGAACGTTCGATTCAACGGAATCAATCGGCTGGGACATGAGAGCCGAGGCGGTCAATTTCCGCATCACGGCAAGACTCTCTTCATCCGATGAAAGCCACTCGCCCGCCAGCAGGTCGAAATCCGAAATGATGCCGAGCGCGCGCCCGGCGCGGTCGGTGACCACGAGCGCGTGGACGTGATGCTGGTTGAGCAACACCGCCACCTGACCGAGTGTCGCATCCGGTTTACAAGTGATCAAGCCTGCGTGCATCAAGTCTTTTATCAGTTTTGCCATGATACCTCCTTCATAAGACGTTTGACTCCGTTTTTCTCAAACATCATCCACATCCTTGTACCATTTGACACGGTCGCCGACGCGATTTCGCAAACGCCATGCGAGTGGCTTAGGCTCATTATTGATCCGCGCCAAAATCGTATCCACCTGGGATGCGACCCTGGATTTTTGTTCAGGGGTGAGTTGATCGTAATGCTGGGCGAGTTGCTTTACCTTGTCGAGATTCATGGTGGTGGTGCGCCACAGTCCCCATTCGCTCGCGCACAGTTGCGCCGCCAGTTTGACGTTGATGGTTTCCTTGTCGGTCTCCCCCACCGGATGTTCGAGCAATAACATGAGGGTGTCAATGATGTCCTTTTCGTTGATCTGCACGATCTGCATCTTTTCGAGCAGGAGTTCGGTCAACGGGATGGTGGGGGAGTCCGCTTCGAGGCGGTCCTTCCAGTAGATCGCATGACAGAAATCCAGTTTCTCGTAGAAGATATCCACGTGCAGACCCGTTCCCGGCTTGTCGAAGATGGAGCGTTCGCCCTCGGATGCAATGAACACTTCGCGGTTTTCCACATACCCCATGTTCGTCATCATCTCGGAGATTTGCTTGTTTTGCCCGCTGTACGCGGCAAAATCAATGTCGGTGTAGGCGCGTCCCAGGGCGGCTTGCAAGTACCCGTACTGCGGACAGTGCATTTGAAAAGCCAGTGAGCCGATCACCCTCATCAGGATGCCCGAGTCCTCACTGGCTTTCAGAATCGCCTTCAACTCGTTCTCGAATTTTTCGCGCTCTGCGCTATCCTGCCCGCCCATCCCAATGGAACCATGTGACATACAATTCTCCGAGTTGGAACTAATCTTTGCCGAAAGGAATTGCCCGTTATTATAATGAAAAAGTCAAAAACTTGCAAATTTCGTCAGATTCCTATATAATGCGGCATCAAAACGAGCAATTTCCTTCAATCTCAAATTGAGACCACTCAATGAGCAAACCTCTCATTCCAGCGCAACGGAGGGAGAAAATTCAGGAATATCTGGCAGTCCATCAAATCGCGCGCACCGCCGATTTGTGTCAGTTGCTGGACGCCTCCGAAGCGACCGTACGCCGCGACCTGGAATGGCTCGAACAGAAGGGAGTCCTCGAACGCACACACGGGGGAGCGATCCTGAATCAGCGAGTGATCTTCGAACAGGAATACCAGCAAAGAGCGCAGCATCATCCCGAAGAGAAAAAGCGCATTGGGGAACTAGCCGCCTCCCTCATCGCGGAGGGCGATATCCTTTTCATCAACAGCGGCACGACCACCACGCAGGTGCTTCAACACATTCGCAGGGAGGCAGACATCAGTGTCTTCACGAACAACGTCAGCGCGGTGATGGAACTGGGCGAACCCGGCTTCCACTATTTTTTGATCGGCGGAGAGTTCCAACCGCGCTCGAACTCGATTGCGGGGCGTTTCGCCATCGAGAATTTAAAACAGGTCTATGCCAACAAAGTCATCATCGGTGTGGACGGCATCAGCATCAAGCATGGCTGCACGGTCCCGACCAATCCCGAAGCGGAGGTGGTGCGCCAGATGATCGAACGAACAAA
>CAYQOF010000101.1:5574-7726 GCA_964419035.1 uncultured Anaerolinea sp.
AAGAATCCCACCCGCCTGTTCTTCGCCACCGACCTGCACGGATCGGAGCGTACCTTCCGCAAGTTCATCAACGCGGGCAGGTTCTATGACGTGAATGGAATCGTCATGGGCGGGGATATTCAGGGCAAGTTGATGATTTCTGTGGCAGAAAAGAGTCACGCACTCGACCACCCAATAACCAGAGACGGATAATTGAAATGAAAACACAAGCAGAGATCGTCGTCATAGGCGGTGGGATATTCGGCGCACAGGTCGCCTATCATCTTGCAAAATACGGGCGCAATGATGTGGTGATTATCGAGAAAGGCGAGATCGCCAGCGGCGAGTCGTCGCACGCGGCGGGGCTGGTCACGCAGTTCGCCACGTCGCAGGCGATGCTCAAGTTCCGCATGTACAGCGTGGAGTTGTACAGCGAGTTGGGACTGTTCAGTCACGTTGGGAGTTTGCGGGTCGCTTCGAGCAAAGAGCAGCTCAAGGAGTTGGAGCGGAGCGTCAGCCGCGCAAAAGCACTGGGTCTGGACTGTGAGGTCATCTCGCCCGAAGAAGCGTTGAAGATCATGCCGCAACTCTCGAAGGAGAGTCTCTACGGCGCGATCTATCTGCCGCGCGACGGGCATCTCGATCCGTACATCACCACGACCTCGATGGTGAATTTTGCAAAACAACTTGGCGTGGAGGTGTACACCAACACGCGCGTGACCGGGATCAAACTGTCAGCGAAGGGGGAGGTTCAGGCTGTTGTAACAGAAAAGGGTGAGATCCGATGCGAGATCATCGTCAACGCGGCGGGGATGTGGGCGCCGCGCATCGCCGCCATGGCGGGGATCAACGTCCCGACGACCCCGGTGGATCATCAACATATCGCGTTGCATGCAGTGCCGGGACATGAGTTCGATCCCAATACGCCGTGTTTGCGAGACCCGGACAACCTGGTGTACATGCGGCAGGAGCAGGGCGGTCTGGTGATCGGCGGTTATGAGCCGAACCCGATCGCGCGCTGGATTGACGGCGCGCCGTGGGAGCATGGCGGAAGGAGTTTACCCGGCAATTTCGAGCAGTTCGAAATGCTGCTCGAGGGCGCGATCCGGCGCATCCCATTTTTGGACAGGGCGGGGATCATCACGCTGGTCTGTCACCCCGGCGCGTACACGCCCGATTGCCAGCCGCTGCTGGGACCGATGCCCGGCGCGCGCGGATTCTGGATGGTGGCAGGCATGTCGCTGAACGGATACGGTGGCGCGGGCGGCATGGGCAAATTGATGGCGGAATGGATCATCGAGGGCGAAGCGCCGATGGATGTATATGGTTATCGCGCCACGCGCTTCGGGAATTATTATTCCGATTTCAAGTACGCTGCGGAGCGGACGCGCGAGTGCGTGAAATATTATTATCGTTTGAAGTTCCCGCACGACGAACACGAATGGGCGCGCCCGCACCGCGTCAGCCCGCTGCATTATCGTCTGTTGGAAAATGGAGCGGTCTTCGGCGAGAAGTTCGGCTGGGAGCGCGTCAATTACTTCGACCCCGGCAAGCCTTCACGCAGAATGGGTGAAGACCAGCACGGCTGGGGCTGGGCGAAGCCTCCGTTCTTCGAGCGTCTGCGGCAGGAACACGTTGCCACTCGTGAACGGGTTTGTTTGTATGACCTGACTTCGTTTGGCAAGATCGAGGTAAAAGGAAAGGGCGCATTGCCTCTGTTGCAAAGACTGACATCGAGCAACGTGGACAAACCGGTTGGAAGCGCAACATATACCCAATTCCTCAATTCGCGCGGCGGCATCGAATCGGATTTGACTGTTACGCGTTTGGGCGAAGAGCATTTCTGGGTTATTACCGGTTCAGGTTTCATCGCCAACGATCTTGCGCGCATCCAAATGCATGTGGACGAGCAGGATGGCGAGGTGTCCATCCGCGATATTACACAGGAACATGCCTGTCTCGCGTTGTGGGGACCAAAGGCGCGTGACGTGTTACAGAAGGTTACAAGTTACGATGTCTCGAATGAAGCGCATCCCTATCTGACGACGAAGCCAATCGAAATCAATGGCGCGAAGGTTCTGGCTCAGCGCGTCAGTTACGTGGGTGAATTGGGGTGGGAGTTGTATATTCCCAACAAACGCGCGGCGATGGTCTGGGATCTGCTCATCGAAGC
>CAYQOF010000101.1:7826-10748 GCA_964419035.1 uncultured Anaerolinea sp.
CCTACATCGGCTTTGGCATGTTGACGCCGGTCTACATCATGGCGCTGGATAGACTGCCGAAGCACAACACGGGCGCCATCGTCCACGAGGTGAGCGAATACGTGTACGACGACGCGGCGATCATCGCATGCAATCTGCGTCAATGGGGTGTGCCGTCCGCCATGATCGGTACAACCGTCGGCGATGATCTGCTCGGTCACCACGTTGCGGATACGTTGAAGAAATTCGGCGTGCAGGGGAAGGTTCGTTTTACGAGAAAATACAAGACACCGCTCGAGGTGAATATCTCCGACAGGCGGGGCGCGCGTACGTACTTCTGGCAGAGATCGGATGAGATCTTGCGGACGCTGGATACCGCCAATCTCTCGTTGATAAAAAAATCGAAACTGCTCTACGTGGATTGGTACGACGGCGATCACATCGTCCGCGCCATGCAGGAAGCCAACAAACATAACGTGCCGGTCTTCCTGAACTTCGAGCATGGACACAAGAGCCCCGACCTGCTCAAAAAATACGCGGACATGGTCACGATCTGCCAGGCAGTGACCGACGCGGCGCAGATCGGGAAGCGCCAGGCGATGCTCGGCACGGCGCGCAAGCTCATCAAGGCTGGCATCCAGACCGCCATCATCACCATGGCGAGCCAGGGGAGCATGGTGGTGCAGGGCGATGCGGTCGTGCGCGTGCTCGCGCCGAAGGTCAGAGCCGTGGATGGATCAGGCGCAGGCGCGACGTTTTCATCGGGATTTATTTATGGATATTTGAATGGATGGGGCTTGGAGGAAACTGCCCGCTTTGCAATTGCGGCGGCTTCGTTGAAAGTCACGCGTTCGGGATTGCAGATGTTCCCCGTTGAGGAGATCCAGGAATTGGCGGGTACGCTGCGCGTCGAGCGCATGATATTTCGCGGCGACCAATTCCACGTTATTCGCAAGTTCCTGCGCCTGCCGCTCAACATCCCGATTGCCAACAACCCGTTCGTGAAGGAGGGGCGAAAACTCGCGCAGAGAATTTTGCCGAAGAAGAAGGCGCATCATCACAGGAAGATCAAGAAATCGCTCGTCGAATGACATGGAACATTTACTGGAAGGATAAACTTATGACTTTTGCAGCTTTGCTCACGCAGGAACAGGTCGAACGAATCCACGATGCCTCGCTGGAGATTCTCGAAGAGGCCGGGTTGAAGGTGCGCCACGAACCGGCGCGCGAACTCTTCAAACAGCATGGCTGTATCGTCGAGGAAGAGCGCGTCAAATTTCCGCGCGCGGTGGTGGAAAGATATCGCAGGATGATGCCGCCGTCGTTCACCTTTTATGCGCGCGATCCGAAGTTCGACAAGACGATCCCTCAGGACAGCCCGGTCATTGTCACAGCGAGTTCGGCTCCGGATATCATAGACCCGGTTACCGGCGTGGAAAGACGCGCCGAGTCGCGCGACATCGCGCAGATCGCGCATCTGATCAACGAACTGCCGGGCTACGACGTCTTCTCCATCTCCACGCTGGCGGATGACGCTCCGCCGGATCAATTCACAATCTCGAGGTTGTATCCGTCCATCAAGTATTGTCTCAAACCGATCCGCGTCACCACGACGAATATGAAGGATACGTCGAGCGTGATGAAGATGGTGTACATGCTGGCGGGCGGCGAGGAGGCATACAAGGAACACCCGTTCCTCACGCATCATTACTGCCCCGTCGTTTCTCCGCTGACGATGGATCATCTTTCGACTGAGAATGTGATGTTCTTTGTGAAAGAGGGTCTGCCCGTGTATCCGACCATCGTGCCGAACGCGGGTCTCACCTCGCCCATGTCCATGGCGGGGACGCTGGCGCAGGGCAACGCGGAATTTCTCGCCGCGGCGACCCTGATGCAGATGGTAAAGGAAGGCACGCCGTTGATCTACGCCACGCTTGGCACGGTTGCGGACATGCGCTCCGGCGCTTACACCTCCGGCGGGATCGAGTGCGGCATGCTGCACATGGCGTTCGCGCAAATGGCGCGCTTTTACAATGTGCCATGCGGCGGGTACATCGGTTTGACCAATTCAAAACTCAACGACGCACAGGCGGGCTATGAAACGGGCATGTCCGGCATCGCCGGTCTGCTGGCGGGCATGGACATGTTCAACATCGGCGGCTTGATTGACGCGCTCAAAACCTTCGATTTTGCCAAAGCCGTGATTGACGATGAAATGGCGCAGATGATGAAGCGCGTGAAACGCGGCATCTCGTTCAGCGAGGATGACCTCGGTGCAAACCTCATCAAGGAGATCGGTCCCGGCGGTTCATTCATCACCGCCAAACACACCATCCACCGCATGAAGACCGAGGCGGTGATGACGAAGATCGCAGACCGCGACGCGCGCACCATCTGGGAGAAGAAGGGCGCAATGGACATTCATGCGCGCGCGCTGAAGAAGGCAAAAGAGGTCATGACGAACAACACCGCGTCGTTGATCCCGCCCGACCTGGACGGGAAGATCCGCGCCGAATTTCCGGGCCTGGTGGCGGGGCAACTGGAACCCTTCGAAGCGGTATCCGCCTGAAAGGTTGATCGAAGATTATGTTTGGTTTTTTGAAGCGACGCGAAAATAAATTCCACAAATTGATCGAGGAACAGGCTTCGATCACGTATGAGGGGCTGAGATTGCTGGTGAAATATCTGGAAACGGGCAACCCTGAAATTGCAGAGGAACTCTCCATCAAGGAGAAGGAGGCGGATGAGGTGCGCCGCATCCTGATTGACGAACTGAACCAGACCTTCGTTACGCCATTCGACCGCGAGGACATCTTTGCCCTCTCGCGTTCCATTGACGATGTGATTGATTACGCCGACAGCACAGTGATGGAAATGGAGATTTTGAATCTGAAAGCCACTCCTTTCATGTTGAGGATCGCGTCCCTGCTCAAGGACGCGGCA
>CAYQOF010000102.1:0-3355 GCA_964419035.1 uncultured Anaerolinea sp.
GCGTCAATCAGCCATAGATATTGCAAAAATCACCCCACCTCGTTATAATGTCAATCCTTCGGGCGGGTGGCTCAGTTGGTTAGAGCACTGCTTTGACATAGCAGAGGTCGCAGGTTCGAGTCCTGTCTCGCCCACTTGATCAGTAATCAGTGACCAATAAGCAGTGAACAAGTAAAAAAACGCATTGACCGGGACGAGTACGTGACATTTTTTCTGACAGAGAGAAGAAGCCGTTGGTTGAGAGCCTCTTCCAGAAACGGTCACAGAAAACCACCCGCGAGCGTAAGACCCAAAGCTAATAGCACCTGGCTTTTAGCAAGTAAGTGGAACGGATGGCTCCGTTAGAGGCTGAAGAGATGCTCCTCAGGTTTCGATACGTGTTTCGCACTACTCAACCATCGGAGCAAATCGGGTGGAACCGCGTGAATCGAATTCTCGCCCCGTATTCGGGCGAGTTTTGTTTTTTTAACCACAACAGACACGAGGCGCACAAAGTGCTTTCTTTGCCCCCTTTGTGACCTTGGTGTCATTTCGACCTCGCTCAATGCAAGCCTTTGTGGTGAAAAAAGAAAGGAAGCGAAAAATGTCGCAGCAAATCCAGGAAAAATACGAGGACTCGCAACTCTACAAGATCCGTCACTCGGCGGCGCACGTCATGGCGCAGGCTGTGCTCGAGATGTTCCCCGACGGGAAGTTCTCGATCGGTCCGCCCATCGAGAACGGGTTCTATTACGATTTCGACCTGCCGCGCAACCTCACGCCCGAAGACCTGGAACAGATCGAAAAGCGCATGAGGCAGATCATCGCGGGAAAACACGAGTTCAAAAAGAAGGTGATCTCCGCGGATGAAGCGCGCCAGATCTTCAAAGATCAACCCTACAAGATCGAGTTGATTGACGGACTCGAAAGAGGCGGATTCGATGAATATGGGAATCCGCTCGAGGAGAAGCCCGAAATCTCGATCTACCAGCACGATACGTTCGTGGATCTGTGCCGCGGTCCGCACGTGGAGAACACGAAGCAGATCAAGCCCGATGCCGTTAAATTGATGTCCATCGCGGGCGCGTACTGGCGCGGGGACGAAAACAACAAGATGCTGCAACGCATCTACGGTACGGCGTGGGAGAACGCGGCGCAATTGAAGGAACATCTCCGCATGTTGGAGGAGGCGAAGAAGCGCGACCATCGCAAACTCGGCAGGGAGCTGGAAATCTTCATCTTCGACGATGAAGTGGGTCCAGGCTTGCCGCTGTGGCTGCCGAACGGCGGGATCATCATCGAAGAGTTGGAGAAACTCGCCAAGGAAATGGAGGAACAGGCAGGCTATCTGCGCGTCCGCACGCCGAATTTGTCCAAGGAGGATTTGTTCATCCACTCCGGGCATCTTCCCTACTACGCGGAGAGCATGTATCCGCCGATGGAACTCGAGGGCGTGAAGTATTACGTCAAGCCGATGAATTGCCCGATGCACCACAAGATCTTCGGCTCGAAACTGCGCTCGTACCGTGACCTGCCGATCCGCCTGGCGGAGTATGGCACGTGTTATCGCTATGAAAAGTCCGGTGAGTTGTTCGGCTTGATGCGCGTCCGCTCGATGCAGATGAACGACGCCCACATGTACGTCACGGAGGATCAGTTCGAGCATGAATTCCTCGGCGTCGTTGACCTGTACCTCAAGTACTTCGAGTTGTTCGGCATCGAGAAATACGTGATGCGCTTCTCGAAACACAGCAAGGCGGGACTCGGTAAAAAGTACGTGGACAACGAACGCCTGTGGCTGAAGACGGAAGAGATGGTGCGCCGCGCAATGCTGAACGGCAATATACCCTTCGTGGAAGTGGAGGATGAAGCCGCGTTCTACGGTCCCAAGATTGACGTGCAGATCTGGAGCGTGATCGGACGCGAGTTCTCGCTTGCCACGAACCAGGTGGACTTCGCCCAGCCTGCCCGCTTCGACCTGAAGTACACGAACAAGGACGGGCAGGAGGAGGCGCCGCTGTGCATCCACCGCGCGCCTTTGTCCACGCACGAGCGCCTCGTGGGATTTTTGCTCGAGCATTTCGCGGGCAATTTCCCCGTGTGGCTTTCGCCGGAGCAGGCGCGCGTCATCCCGATCACGGACGGGCAGAACGAGTACGCGGAAAACATAGCCAGGCAATTGCGCGAGAACGGAATCCGCGCCAGCGCGGACCTGAGCGCGCAGCGCATGAACGCCAAGATCCGTTCGGCGCAGTTGATGAAGGTGCCGTACATGCTGGTGGTCGGAGAGAACGAGATGAAGGCGGGGCAGGTGTCCCTGCGCGTGAGGGACGGCAGCCAGCAGAACAACATCCCGCTGGGCGAGTTCATCGCACGGGCGAAGGACAGGATTGCGAGAAGGGCGAAGGAGTTGTGAAAGAGGGACTGGAGATTGGAGACTGGCGGAGGGCTGGGAGGCTCTCCGCCAATTTCATTTTACGGAAGTTATCGGCTCCACCCCTCCACCACGCCGTTTACTTGATTCAACGCAAACGCCTCGCAGGTGAAGGGATTGACCAACACGGGTATGTTCTTATCGTTTACATCCCACGTATTGACGATCAGCCACTGTCTATCTGGACTCCAAACCGACATAAAGGCGGTTGGAACTTCAGGCTCTGCAACCAACTTGCGCTCCGAGCCGTCCAGATGGGAAATGTAGATGCCCCAGTTGGTCTCACCGAACTCGCGGTCTGCAAAAACGATCCACTGCCCATCGGGTGAAATCGCGCCGTAGCCTGCTTTGTTGTGGATCGTGAACAGGTCATTTGTGTCGCCGCTTTGCAGGTTGTGGGTCTTGAGATCGAACCCATCTCCGCTCAACATGCTGTATACGACGGTCTGGTTATCGGGCAGCCAGCCTACGGGCGCAAGCACTTGCCCGGAGACCGTATTCACTCTTTGCAATCCCGAACCGTCGGCGTTGACCACATACATATTGAAGGTGTTGGTGAACATCATGCGCGTGTCATCCGGCGACCAGAGGATGCGATAACCGTCCACCCCAAACGCAGAACTTTGCCCGCTGGAGAGATTGAAAATGCGTAAACCATCTGAAGCGCTGTACACCAATTGCGTACCATTATTAGAAAGTGAGGGCCACGCGCCGATGCCGATCTTTTGCAAGTTTGAGCCATCTGGATTACTCACGTAGATCGCAGGAAGAGGGCCGCCTTCGTTGATCGTCGTGACGATTTTGCCGCCCACGCCGGACGGAAGCGCGTCATTTCGACCCGCGAGTTGATTCCACTTGTTGAGGTTGAGACACGCCCCTGGCTCAGGCGTTGGCGTCGGCTCGGAACTCAGCGGCGGATTCCACTGCACCTGCCAGGGACCG
>CAYQOF010000102.1:3455-7282 GCA_964419035.1 uncultured Anaerolinea sp.
GTAAACACAAAGCCATCCTCAAGTTCCACGACATTATCTAATTGGAACGTGAATCCATTGAGTGTTGCGACATTGGATAGCGTGGATGAAACAGACTCTCCCGTTTGCGTGACTGATGCGTTGACCGTCGGCAAAACCGTGATGGGTGCGAAGGTCATCTCCGGCGGCGCAGGCTTGATGCGGAAGGTAATCTCCCAGTTCTCAGGCGCGGCGCCAGCGGGCATGTTTTGAAGAACAGGAATCACCAGCATCAATTCGTTGACATCCGCTGGCACAGAAGGATATACCAGCCTCCAGACGTAATTGGGCCATCCGCCCTCTGTTTGTACCTGATTGATCAGCGGTTCGGGCGTGCCGCCGTAACCAGCATCTGCTTGTTCTTTCAGAACCGTTCCATCGGGCAAACGCAGAAAATGTTCCGAGCCAAACGGTCCGCCGCCCTCACCTTTTGAATTCGCCGCTTCAATCGTCAATCCCTCGGTTTTATACACAATGACCGTTCGTTCGGAATCCGCGACCACCTGCTCAATGCTTACAGTGATGCCATCGCGGGTCACTGCCACAGGCTCTGCCAAGACGCGCAAAGCCGAAGTCTCCACAAACCCGATGCCGGGGATAAATCCCGTCAGCCTGCCAATGGCATACGCGACGCCGGTCAAAAGTGTTAACGCAAGCAGGATGGTGAGAATCAAAAGTATCGGTCGAGCGCGAAGTGCCATGATCAAAGTTCTCCTTTCGAGTCGAGCCGCGATGCTTGGCATCAAATTGAGGTCATCCGGCACGGCGCGGCGGGCGATGGCATCCAACGCGTTTTTCATGCGCGTCTCGTTCATTCCTCGCTCCTTTCCGCGAGCAAGCCGCGCAGGCGTTCGCGCGCCGCGTTCAACAGCCATTTGATCGTGCCGGCCGCCGTACCGGAACTTTCCGCCATTTCCTTCTCGCTCATCTCCAGAAAATATCTCTGGACGACGACCGCCCGCTGACGCGGCGACAACTTCTGCATCGCATCCCAGATTTGATTTTGGACTTCGATGGACTCCACCTGCGACTCGACCGATTCGACCCCCGCCGCCAGTTCCGCCATGACAGATTCAGCCGCCTCATCCCCCGCCACAACCTGCCGCGCCGACCTTTGCAGCATCTTCACCGCCGCATTGACCACGCTGCGCATGAACCACGGCTCGAACGGACGCGAGGAATCGAATCTGTGAATGGCATGAAAAGCATGGATGAAACAATCCTGCACGACATCCTCCGCCAGTCCGAGGTCGCGCGTGATGAGATAGGCGGTCCGCACAGCCTTCACCTGATGACGCGCCACCAGAAATTCCAGCCCGCCGATGTCGTCCTGTTTGAGTCGTTGAATGGCTAGTTTTTCATCCACGGCGCCTCGAAGAGTTTTTCCTCCATTTGTTATATCCGATGATACCTGAAAAAGTTGGGTGGACCATGGATTGCCATACGGACGACAATGCCGTAAAATGCATTCAGACCGTGAGCGACGGAGGATTTTTGATCGCTCACGGTCTATTTTGTTGACGATTCCCGCGCCTTCATGGTATTATCAGCCCGCTAAAAAACCAGCCGAGGGCTGGTCAACTGTTTTGAACCAGGAGAAACTTATCAGCGCCACAGATTTTCGAGTAAATGAGGGCATCCGCGTCGCGGAAGTCCGACTGATTGGACCCGACGGCAGTAACATCGGTGTTGTGCCGATACGCCAGGCTCTGCAAATCGCACGCGACGCCGATCTCGACCTGGTCGAGGTCTCGCCCGGTGCAAACCCACCCGTCTGCCGTGTGATGGATTTTGGCAAGTTCATTTATGAGCGCGCCAAGAAGGAACGGGAAGCCAAGAGGGCGCAGACCAAGATCGAGGTCAAGGAAATCCGCCTGCGACCCAAGACGAACGAAGCACACCGGGGCTTCAAGGTGGACGATGCCCGCCGCTGGCTGTTGCAGGGCAACAAGGTGCGTGTGACGATCAAGTTCCGCGGGCGCGAGATGGATTACCCGGAGATCGCCCTCGAAGATCTCAAGGAGATCGCCGAATCTCTGGCTGACGTGAGCGTTGTGGAACAGGCTCCGCAAATGGAAGGCAGGACGATGCTCGTCGTGCTGGCGCCCGCCAAAGGCGGAGGAAAAAAGAAAGAGAAACAGGAGCAGGCTTTGGTCAGGGAAGAAGCGGGAGCCTGATCCTTAGGCAAGTCCCACCGTTCGTGCCGCGAGAACGGCGGCACGCCGGTATGAGACGGCAAAGATGTTGAGAGTCCGCGGGAGCAGGACCATCCCGCGGTTCATTTTGTCTGAAAGGAGCGAACAGTAATGCCTCGCAAAGCAAAGGCTGGCAAGATCAAACTGAAGACGCACAAGGCAACGTCGAAGCGTTTTCGCCTGACGGGTTCCGGCAAGGTCGTGCGAACCAAAGGCGGCAAGAGCCACCTGCGCCGGCGCACGTCGAAGCGCACCAAGGCGCAGTTGCCTGAGATGCATGAGGTGAAGGGCCGCAAGATCATCAAACGTATCAAGCGCCTTGCGCCGAACATGGAAGAGTAGGGGCGAGATTCTCTCGCCCGTGAGGCGGGGCGGTGTCCTGAGTTTATCGAAGGACCTTCCCGCCCGCGAAGGTCGTATCAAATCTTTTAGTTGCGGCTTTCGGGTGTATGCAACTGACGGCGCTTTTAGCGCCGCCGACGCCCGCGAGTTTGCAGGAGGTAGAAAACCATGCGTGTCAAAGGAGGACCTCAGGGTCACCGACGTCACAAAAAAATCTTAAAGATCACGAAGGGACAGCGCGGCACGAAGAACCGCCTGTTCCGGCGAGCCAACGAGGCGATGCTCAAAAGCCTGTGGTATGCCACCCGTGACCGCCGCGTGCGCAAGCGCGACCTGCGCAAGTTGTGGATCGCCCGCATCAATGCCGCGGCGCGCCTGAACGGAACCACCTACAGCAAACTGGTGGCGGCGCTCAAGAAGGCGAACATCGAACTCAATCGCAAGATGTTATCCGACATGGCAATACGCGACCCGCAGGCATTCGCCGCAGTGGTCGCCAAGGCAAAATAAACGAAGAAAATTTCGGTCGGGGTCTCAGACCCCGACCGAGCGTTTAATGGGGGTACAATATTTGCATGAATACCATCCTCAAGGAACGCGTTTTGCAAACGGGACAAACCATTCAAATCGTTCAAGGCGATATTACGACCGAGAATGTGGATGCCATTGTCAACGCGGCGAACGAACGTCTGCAACATGGCGGTGGGGTTGCGTGGGCGATCTCGAAAAAAGGCGGACCGGCGATCCAACGAGAGTCAGACGACTGGATCCGCAAGCATGGACCCGTCCCTCATGCGCATCCCGCGTGGACCTCGGGCGGGCTCCTGCCTGCGAAATACGTGATCCACGCTGTCGGTCCGGTCTGGGGGAGCCCCCGCGAAGCGGGGACAGGTGGCGATGAAGATGCCAAACTCGAAGATGCTGTTACAGGTTCCCTGCACGTGGCTGACGAATTGAAGTGTTCCTCGATTGCCATACCTGCGATCTCCACCGGCATCTTTGGTTTCCCCAAAGACCGCGCGGCGGGAATCATCTTTTCAGCCATCGGAAAATATTTCGAGCGCGACCCATCCAATCTCAAGATCGTAAAACTGGTTTTGTTCGATCAATCCACGGTTGACGTCTTCCTCAAGACCTGGCAGGATACATACGGGCAATGATTACATCTTCGCAGAACCCAAAATTGAAACTTGTCCGCGCGCTGATGGGACGCGCAAAGGAACGCCGCGAGGAAAATGCGTTCGTCGTCGAGGGCGTGCGGTTGATCGAGGA
>CAYQOF010000102.1:7382-8534 GCA_964419035.1 uncultured Anaerolinea sp.
GGTGTGCAGGCTGTTCTGCTCCTGCCGGAGACAACGGATGCCTTCGCGCCGAAAGTCCTCCGCGCGGGGATGGGCGCGCACTTTCGGGTACCCATCCGTGAGGCGACCTGGGAGGAGATTCGCGAATTTGTAAGTGCGACCCACCCTCCTCTGCAAATTTATCTCGCGGATATGCTTGGCGCCTCCTGTTGGGAAACCGACCTTTGCCAGCCGCTGGCATTGATCGTCGGCGGCGAGGCGGAGGGGGCAAGTGAGGAGGCGAGGAAACTGGCGGCATACAAAATAGCCATTCCAATGACGGGGAGCGTCGAGTCGCTGAATGCGGGCGTGGCGGGATCGGTATTGATGTTCGAGGTGGTGCGGCAGAGGAGCAAGGAGGAAAAACATGGATAACCAGCAAACCAGGCGCACAGCCTTGATCCTCGCCGGAATTGTGGATGCCCTTTTGGGTGGAGCGGTCTTGCTCATTTACTTCGGTCTTCTGCCCGTTGATATTTCCGGTTGGGGAATTCCTCGCTGGATCGTTGGCGTGGTTGGCGCGGTGTGGTTCTTCGGCGCGCTGGCTGTGGTCGCGTATCAGTTGACGCGGCCGGATATTTCCGGGTAGGAGGGTGCGTCGCACTGCTCGAAACAGATTCGTCTACCGGATAGATTCAGCCCCCGCCGGTTGAAATCCTCTCGCTGTGAGGGTGCGACGCACTCGCGCAAAAGGACACGAAAATGACCGCGCTCAAATCGCTATTCTTTCTCATCCTCGTCCCGGGCTTATTGATGGGATATTTCCCGTATTTGATCGCCTCGACGGATGCGCAATTGTTCGATCCGGGCGTTCTCGCTTACCTCGCCATTCCGTTGTGGCTGATCGGTTGGGCGGCGATGCTGTGGTGTTTCTGGAATTTCCTCGTCAACGGCAAAGGGACTCCCGCGCCGTTCGACCCGCCGAAGGAACTGGTCGCGGTGGGACTGTATCGTTACGTCCGCAACCCGATGTACGCGGCGGGGATTATTGCGCTGATCGGATGGATTCTGTGGTCGCCGTCGCTGCCGTTGATCCTCGCTCCAATTTTGTTCCTGGTTGCGGCGCATCTGTTCGTGACGCTTTACGAGGAACCGACCTTGAAAAGGAAATTCGGCGCGGCGTATGAGGAATAT
>CAYQOF010000102.1:8634-10655 GCA_964419035.1 uncultured Anaerolinea sp.
AAAACCCCGATACCGGCAAGCGAGGTCCGCTTCTTCAGCGGGAGTTCGAACCCGGCTCTGGCGGCGAGCATTGCCGCTGAACTCGGTGTGCCGCTGGACGAAACCCACATCTCACGCTTCAGCAACGACAACATGTACATCCAGCTCGGCGCGTCGGTGCGTTATCGCCGCGTATATATCGTGCAGTCCCTGTCACAGCCGGTCAACGACCACTTGATGGAACTGCTGATGATGCTCGACATCGCGCGCGGCGCGGCGGCATCGGAAGTCCATGCAATCATCCCGTATTATTCTTTCGGCAGGTCGGATAAAAAGGACGCGCCGCGCATCTCCATCACGGCGCGCCTCGTGGCGGACCTGCTCAAGACCGCCGGAGCCACGCACGTGATGAGCATGATGTTCCACTCGCCGCAGGTGCATGGATTCTTCGCCATGCCTACCGATCCGCTCAGCGCGCGCCCGGTCTTCAGCGATCATCTCGCCTCCTATGACCTGACCGATCACATTGTCGTCGCGCCGGATATGGGATCGGCGAAATCCGCCGCCCGCTTCGCCAAAAGCCTGAACCTGCCCATCGCCGCCGGCAACAAGGAACGCGTCTCGGACACGCACGTGAAGATCAGCGGACTGGTCGGCAACCAGGTGCGCGGACACAAACACGCGCTGGTCTACGACGACGAGATCGCCACGGGCGGTTCCATCCACGAGTTGAGCCGCGTGCTTATCGAAGAGGGCGTGGAGGACATCATCGTCGTCTGCACGCACGGCGTCTTCACGCGCGGCGGGCTCGAACGTCTGGCGGAAGTCCCGCAGATCAGCGAGATCGTCACCACGGACACCGTGTTCATCCCTCCCGAAAAACGCCACCCGAAATTGAAGGTGCTCTCTGTCGCGTCCGTCTTTGCGGATGCCATTCGTCACAACCTGCGCCACGAGTCGATCAGCGAGTTGTTCGTATTCGGTGAATGAACGTTTGCAGGGATGGGATTCCTCCCATTCTGGGCGGGATGATCCTTCGATAAACTCAGGACACCGCCCCGCCCCCGCAAAACATGTTGGAAACCCTCAAATCCCGCGCCCGTGCGCTCAAGAACGAAGCCTTCGCAGTATATCTCGCGGCGAAGGACCCGCGCACGCCGTGGTACGCGAAGGCGTTGATCTTCTTCGTCGTGGCGCACACTTTCAGTCCGATTGACCTGATCCCGGATTTCATCCCGGTTCTCGGTTATCTCGACGACCTCATCATCACGCCGGGCGGATTGTGGCTGGCGGTCCGCCTGATCCCGCCGGAGGTGATGGAAGAGGCGCGGGGAAAAGTGACAGGCTCCGGCTTGGAAAGAAGCGTGGGTTATGTCGGGGCGGGAATCATCCTCATTGTATGGATCGTGATCCTGATCGGCATCGTTTACCTCATCCGGTCTGCGGCAAAAAGGCTATAATAAAGTCGAGGAGGCTCCCATGATTGGAAAACCCATGCAAGATGCCCTGAACGAACAGATCAACAAGGAACTGTTCTCGTCGTATCTGTATCTCTCGATGGCGGCGTATTTCGAGGACAGGAACCTGCCCGGCTTCGCGCACTGGATGCGCCTGCAGGCGGACGAGGAACGCGAGCACGCCATGAAATTCTACGATTTCATCCTCGAGCGCGGCGGACGAGTCCTGCTCACGGCGATCGCCGCGCCCGCCGCCGAATGGAAATCGAACCTCGAAGTTTTCGAGGAGGCGGCTGCGCACGAGGCGAAGGTCACCGCGTCCATCAACGCGTTGTACGAACTTGCAATGCAGGAAAAGGATTATCCCGCGCAGGTGATGCTGCAATGGTTCATCACCGAACAGGTGGAGGAGGAAAAGAACGCGGCGGAGGTCATCGCCCAGTTGAAGATGATCGAGGCGCACGAATCGGCGGCGCTGATGCTCGACCATCGCCTGTCGAAACGCAAGGGTGAGTAGTTTACAATTAGACCCTAAAGGTCTCTCAAAACCTTTAGGGTCTTTTTCATTTGGAGGTCTATGAGTTA
>CAYQOF010000103.1:0-10623 GCA_964419035.1 uncultured Anaerolinea sp.
TCAAGACTTTTTATATCGAGATAAAGCATATCTGCGCGCGTTGCCAGACGCATGAAATTCTCCACAGAGCCGTATCCCGAAGTATCCAAAAGGACATGCAGATCGTTAAGTTGATCCATGGTCTCAGCGACAAATTCAGACTGTAAGAGAGGTTCTCCGCCGGAAAAAGTCACACCGCCTCCGTTCTCGGACAATATGCCTGCCTGCCGATTAAAAAGCACAGCCAACTCTGACGAGGTGTATTGCGTGCCGACCAGCCGATCACCAACAGGGCTATGTAACACTTGTGGTTCAAGTGATAATCCCTCCGGGTTGTGGCACCAGGAACAACGTAATGGACACCCTTTCAGGAAGACTGTTGTGCGGATCCCGGGCCCATCGTGAACAGCAAACTCTCTGACATCGAAAACAATGCCGGTCTTCATTTCAGCCTTGTGAATTAGAAACCATGCTCTTCAGCATGGACTGCCAAAGAGCATGGAGAATATCAAACGGCAAGACTCGCAGAAACAGGTTCGTCATTCCACCCGTTTTCGTAAATACGTATGCATGATCACCGAGAGCACAATGATCAATCCATAAATTAACTGTGTCCAGAAACCGGTCAGGCCGACCGCTACGGTAGCGGCTTCGATCGCGCCGATAATGAAGGCTCCAAGGAAGGTCCCCAAGATCGTGCCTGTGCCGCCGAAGACGGATGTGCCGCCCAGGAAGACAGAAGCCAGCGTGTTCAGGAGGTAGCCTTCGCCTGTGCTGGGCCAGAAATAAGCGATGTGAAAACTATAGAGCACACCAGCAAATGCCGAGATCAAGCCCACCAGCATGAAAGCCTGAGTGCGGACACGTCCTGTGTTGACGCCCATCAGTTGGGCGCTTTGGACGTTATCACCAATCAAATAAACGTGCGCCCCGAATTGATGTCGGTTGAGCAGTACCCAGCCAAGGATCGCAATGAGGATCAACCACAGCATCTGCATCGGGAAATAGCCGCCAATTTTGCCGACCAGTAAGGGGTGTAAAAAAGATTCTTTGATGTAACTCAGAGAGTAATTTTTACCTTCCGTGAGAACCAATACTGCCCCACGCCAGAAAAACTGCGTGCCGATGGTAGCGACCAGGGAGGGGATGCCAAACCTGACGACGATCTGACCGTTGAGCCAACCAATGAGGCTTCCACAAAGCAAAGCCGCAATAACGCCTAGAAACACCCTTGTCGGTACGCTTCCGATGGCTGCCGTGATATCATACACAAAAGAGAATGCCACCATACCCATTGCCATAATGGATGGGAAAGAAAGATCCATTTCGCCAGTGGTCACCACCATGGTAAGCGGTATGGCCATAATGGCGAAAAAAGGAATGGTGGACATGAAAGCGAAGTAGATTCGGGCTGATAAAAAGGTATTGGGGGCTGAAACGATAAAGATGATCCACAAGCCGAAAAAGACCCCAAGCATACCCAGTTGGGTGCCGTTGGCGCGGGCAAACCTTCCGAGACTGAAGGTCTCTTTATAAGGCTGACCGGTTGCAGAAGAGTTTCCTGTGGTTTGAGTACTCATTGCGTCCATCCTTGTCCGTTACTCGAGATTGCCGGTTTCTGCAACTCGGATCATTTTATCCATTAACACATCCAGAGTGATATCTTTCGTCAGGAACTCGCCAGCGATACGGCCGCGATCGATCACCACGATCCGATCAGCGACGTTGTAAACGTGAACCACATTGTGATCGATGAAAATAGCCGACTTGCCCGCCTTTTTAATGCCGTGGACGAAATTGACAAGTTTGGCAGTTTCCTTCAACGAAAGACCCATGGTGGGCTCATCCAGGATGATGATCTCCGCGTCAAAATAGAGAGCGCGCACAATGGCAACGCCCTGCCTTTCGCCTCCAGAAAAGGAGCCAACTCGTGAATTGGGGTTCACCGCCATAGAGGTAAAGCCCATGGATTGATTCATCAACCGGTAGGTTTCCTGTTTCATCTGGTATACATCGAGCAACCCCCATTTGTTTTTAAGTTCGCGCCCCAGGAAGATATTGCGCCACAAGGTTTGTAATTCAGCCAGGGCGCGTTCCTGGTAAACTGTTTCCACACCTAATTGCCGGGCTTTGGGAACGGTCAGATGATCGACCGTTTGACCATTGAACAGGATTTCACCCGAGGTTGGCTGATGATAACCGGTGATGATCTTGATGAGGGTGGATTTTCCTGCTCCGTTATCCCCAAGCAGGCCGACGATCTCGTTTCGGCCCAACTGGAAGTTGATGTTCGTCAGCGCCTGCACCTCACCGAAAGATTTAGATACATTTCTAAGTTCCAGGCGATAGTCCATAGAATGACCTCCGTTCCAGCATTTTTTGATGAAGCCAATTTCACGAGAAGCCTGCGCTAATCATACCACCTATATGTTCAAGAAGCACAAGGGCTAAACAAGGCTTTCTCAAAATCCACATCATGTCACCCTGAAGGAGCGCTCTTGTGTGACTGAAGGGTCTCACACGGTATGTTGGAGATGCTTCGCTCCGCTCAGCATGACATTTCTGTGTTTTGTCAAGCGACTTTGAGAAAACCATAGGGCTAAATGGCTGGTCTGCAACGATGCAATCTATAACGTGCTATGGAACGCGTTAGTGCCACTTAGCCCTTGTAACACATTTTCTATGCGCCGATCCCATCAGGAAAATCAGCGCTAGAAAGCAAAATACGCCTCTTCCTTAGCGAATCTGCTTCTCGACCAATGGGGCCAGCATTTCAATATTGTCTTTGTCGGCAAAGCCCGCGCCAGTGTCGATATGCAGACCAGCGAAGCCGTAGTTGTGGGTGAGACAAATCTGCAGCACGCCGAAATAGCCCTGCAACCACTGCTGTTGATCAATCACCAGGTCAAGGTAACCGGAGCGGATGGCTTCTACAGCATTGCCGGACATGTCAAAGCCGGCCGCATAGGCATCGTCCGGGCCCAAGCCAGCGGCTTCGAAGAAGGTCTGTACCGTGCCGGTCAGGTTGCCGTGATCGGTGACAACCAGCTTGATATCCGGGTTGGCGGATATGATGCCGGTGAAGACCGGCACGCCGGCGGCTGCCTCCGCGTTGGTGGCATTATCGATTTCCTGGTAGACCACCTCAATGCCAAGATCCTCGAGGGCATCGAGAATACCCTGAGTGCGTTCGCCGCGGCCTGCCTGAGACACCAAGCCCCAAACGAAAGCCTTATCGCCAGCCTTCAGGCCAGCGCGCGTGGCGGCTTCTTTGCCCAGAGCATAACCAGCGTCGTGAAGGATAGCACCGACGTAGCCATATCCCTTGGTGGCATACTGGGCTTGAAGTCCTGCTGTTTGGGTATTCATGCTTGTGATGACGATACCTTCCGCCTCAGCCGCATCCACGATGTCTTGATAGGCTTCGTCACCGGGGTGACCCATGATGGCAATGCCGTCGGGCTTGATGGCGACGGCTTCCTGCAACTGCGTCACCATCGTCGCGGCGTTCCAGTCGGACCAGACGTATTCCACATCCGCGCCGGTGTCGGCAGCGGCTTGTACAGCACCATTGTAGACCACGGTCTCAAAGCCACCACCCGGCGAGCCACCGGGGAAGAAAACGATTTTGGTGCCAGAACACCACCCGCCCTCAGCGGCGGGAGCCGCGCCTTCAGTAGTGGCAGGTTCAGTCACAGCGGCTTCGGTCGGCGCTACCACTGATGTCGCTTGCGTTTCAGGCGTGGGCTTGGGAGCACAACTTGCCAGCAGTATGGCCAGTAGCGAAAACACAGCCGCAAAGCGCGAAACTCGAATAAGCATTTCAGCCTCCTATTTGGATGTTTGAAAGATTTTGTTCACGATCAACACATTTATTAAATCTCAGCGTTTATCTTCTGCTCCAGTGCCTCCTTTCATTCATAAGTTATAGGCTCAATAGTGGTAAAGTCTATTGGCAATCTAATTTACTGACGTTCCTGATAACGTTCCCGTTATCGTTCACATGACGATAATATCTTAGCAAAAAAAGGAAAGAGTGTCAAGATGGCAAGTTGCTTGACACCTAAACGGAAATTTGCTATGATGTTATCGTTCCCGATAACGATAACAAAGAATTGCTGAAAAAGGTTACTTAGTGCATGAAAGCCAACAAGCGCCCGACCATAAAACAAGTCGCGAAAGATACTGGTGTCTCCACCCAAACCGTTTCCAGAGTTATTAATGACCGCCCGGATGTCGCCTCGGAGACTCGTGAGCGTGTTTTGACGGCCATCGAAAAACTTGGTTATCAACCTAGCGCCCTGGCACGCAGCCTGATCCAACAACGTAGCTATACATTGGGTGTTGTCACGGCCGGATTGAAATATATCGGCCCGTCACGCACGCTGAACGGCATAACTTCCGCCGCAGAAGAGGCTGGTTATTCCCTGCTCCTAAAGGAACTTCCTCGCTTTGACACTGATGATGTTGTGCCGATATTCCAGGCTCTTCTTTCCTACCACGTGGATGGAATCATTTGGGCTGTACCGGAGGTGGGAGAGAATAGGAATTGGGTTGATAAACAATCGTTGGGTTTGAAAATCCCGATTGTCTACCTTGCGATGGAACCAAAGGATAACATTACCACTGTATCCGTGGACAATTATGTTGGCGGACGGATGGCGATGTCCCATCTGTTTGAACAAGGATACCGAAACATCGGACATGTTTCAGGTCCCCTGGATTGGTGGGAAGCGCGCCAGCGGATGTCAGCTTGGAAGGATTCTTTGAGGGAATTTGGCTTTGAAGTTCGGGATGAGCATTGGGCAGAGGGAAATTGGTCTTCGGCAAGCGGTGGTCAGGCGGTTGAAAAACTTTTTGAACAATATCCGGATATGGATTCCATATTTGTCGCCAATGATCAAATGGCTTTGGGCGTCATCTACGGTGTATGTCAAAAGGGGTTGAGAATTCCTGAAAACCTTGGGCTCGTTGGTTTTGATAACATCCCCGAGTCCGCCTTTTTTTGTCCTTCCCTCACAACGGTGCAACAGGATCAATATGCCCTTGGCAAGGTCGCTGTGGAGGAAACGATCAAAAGAATTGAATCAGGTTGGCAGGGATTGACGCCCGTCGAACCTAAATCCATTATGCTGACGCCAACATTAGTGATACGACAAAGTACATCACGAAAAGGCGAAACAGGCAGAAAATGAATGAGAATAATAAAATCCGTTCGTTTTTATGCGCTGGGAAACTTGCGAAATCAGGATGAGACGGCGTACGGTGAACAGGATGGCGCGTTGCGCGAGTACGCATCCTGCCCGACCTCGAGCCTGTTCCCGTTACCCGATCCCCTATCCTGCGCTGACGGCGCAATGCTCAAGCCGTCGTCAAAACCTTCAGGCGCTGCAAATACCATTGCGGCTGATGATCTCGCGCATCGGGTCGAAGCCGCGCAAAGTTTTGGGGTGAGTCAGGCTCATTTCGCTGGAGACAACTCACAGTTAAGAATGAAGCGGGCGGATGTAGAGGAACGCGGAGTCGATGTAGCGTTCGATCGTCGCGCATCGTTTTCCGCTGGTGGAGGCGCGTGAAGCTTTCTGTGTGTCGGAGCAGCGCGAAGGTTTGAAAATCATCATTGAGGTGTGATATGGCGAATATCCAAAAAGCAATTGAAAGCGGTAAGACCGTGCTTGGCATCGAGTTCGGCTCGACCCGCATCAAGGCGGTGTTGATCGTCGAGGACCATGCGCCGATCGCATCGGGAAGCCACGAATGGGAAAACCGTTACGAAAACGGGGTCTGGACGTACAATCTCGAAGATGTTTGGGCTGGTTTGCAGGATTGCTATCGAAAACTCAGCAGTGAGGTTCTTGAGAAATACAACACACCGCTCAAGACCATCGGCGCCATCGGCTTCAGCGCCATGATGCATGGCTATATGGCATTCGATAAGGACGGGAATCAACTCGTCCCGTTTCGCACGTGGCGCAACACCATAACTGGAGAAGCGGCGGAGCAACTCACGGATCTGTTCCAGTTCAACATTCCCCAGCGTTGGAGCATCGCTCACCTCTATCAGGCGATCTTGAACAAGGAGCCGCACGTCAAGGACATCAACCATCTGACTACGCTCGCAGGCTATGTCCATTGGAAACTGACGGGGCAGAAGGCGTTGGGCGTTGGCGAAGCCTCGGGCATGTTCCCCATTGACAGCAAGACCAATGACTACGACAAACATATGATCGAACTGTTTAACGAACGATCCGACGTAGAAAGACTGCCGTGGAAACTTCAGGAGATTCTGCCCAAGGTTCTGGTTGCTGGAGAAGTGGCAGGCGTTCTCACCGAAGGAGGCGTAAAACTGATTGACCCAACCGGTCAGCTCAAAGCGGGCATCCCGCTCTGCCCGCCTGAGGGAGATGCAGGCACAGGCATGGTGGCAACCAACAGCGTCGCGAAACGAACCGGCAACGTCTCCGCAGGGACATCGGTCTTTGCGATGATCGTTTTGGAAAAGGCTCTGTCGAAGTTGTATCCTGAAATTGACATGGTGACGACACCGACCGGCAAGCCTGTGGCAATGGTTCACAGCAACAACTGCACGTCCGACCTCAATGCGTGGGTTGATCTGTTCGCTGAATTTACCAGGTCGCTTGGTGTGGAAGTGAGCGAATCCAAGCTATATGAATTGCTGTATCAAAAGGCGCTCACTGCTGACGCCGATGCGGATGGCGGCGGTCTGCTTGCCTACAATTATCTCTCGGGTGAGCATATCACGCACTTTGAGGAAGGACGTCCAATGTTTGTGCGCACGCCTGAAAGCCGATTCAACCTTTCGAACTTCATGCGCGCGCACCTGTTCTCGTCGCTCGGCGCGTTGCGGATCGGACTGGACATCCTGTTTGAACAGGAGAAGGTAAAGATTGACAAGATCCTCGGTCACGGCGGCTTCTTTAAAACAAAGGAAGTAGGCCAACGGGTCATGGCGGCGGCGATGAATGTCCCTGTTTCCGTGATGGAGACCGCAGGCGAGGGCGGCGCTTGGGGGATAGCACTACTCGCCTCTTATATGCTCCATAAGATGGAGAATGAACCCCTGGAAACCTATCTCTCGAACAAGGTCTTTGCAGGCGAAAAGGGCTCGACGATTGCTCCCGACCAGGCGGATGTCTCTGGCTTTGCAGCGTTCATGGAACGCTACAAAAAGGGACTGGTCATTGAAAGAGCCGCGGTGGAGTGGTTGAGGTAGAAGATTGATGAAAGGAAACAAGTAGACAGGTAAACACGGAAACACGTACACAAGCGCACACGGAAACACGTGTCTACCTGTATACTTGTGAGGAACTATGCTCGATAATCTCAAAGAACAACTCGTGGAACTTCACCTTGAATTGCCGAAGAACAATCTCGTCGTATGGACCGGCGGAAACGTCAGCGCGCGCGACGCGGAGACAGGACTCGTTGTCATCAAGGCATCAGGTATCCGTTACGAAGAGATGCGACCTGAACACATGATTGTTGTGGATATGGATGGCAAGATGGTCGAAGGCAATTACAAGCCTTCATCCGATGTGTTCAGCCATTTATACATTTACAAACATCGTGAAGATGTGGGCGGCGTCGTTCACACTCATTCCCGCTATGCCACCGCATTCGCGGCGGTGGGGAAACCCATTCCATGCGTGTTGACAGCCATTGCAGATGAATTCGGCGGCGAGATCCCCTGTGGCGGATTCGCCTTGATCGGCGATGAAGCGATTGGAAAGGTTGTGATCGAGAGCATCGGCAAATCGCCAGCCGTTCTGCTCAAGAATCATGGCGTGTTCGCCATCGGCAGGAACGCGACCGCCGCCGTCAAAGCCGCGGTGATGACCGAAGATGCCGCCGCGACAGTCTGGATAGCGCTTCAACTCGGCATGCCTGACGTGATTCCGCAGGAAGATGTGAAGAAGTTGCACGAGCGTTATACAAATGTGTATGGGCAATAATGTCACTGCGAGCCCCGAAGGGAGCGAAGCAGTCTCCTCACGTGTTGGGGATTGCTTCCCAAAGGTCGCAATGACGTAAAGAATATAAGGAGACGCAGTCATGATAGACCTGAAACAATACGAAGTCTGGTTTGTGACGGGAAGCCAGCATCTATATGGTCCGAAAACACTGGAGACCGTCGCCGAGCATTCGCGCGAAATCGCCGGGATGTTGGGAAAATCTGCGCATGTGCCGGTCAACGTGGTATTCAAACCTGTGCTGACCACGCCCGACGCCATTCGTGACCTGTGCCTTGAGGCGAATTCATCCAAGAGTTGCATCGGTCTCATCGCCTGGATGCACACCTTCTCCCCCGCCAAGATGTGGATTGCGGGATTAAGTTTATTGAAGAAACCGTTCCTGCATTTACATACACAATACAACCGCGAGATTCCCTGGGCGGACATAGACATGAATTTTATGAATCTCAATCAAGCCGCGCACGGCGACCGCGAGTTCGGGTTCATCGGAAGCCGCATGAGACTCAACCGCAAAGTCGTCGTCGGTCACTGGCAGGATGATGACGTTCAAAAAGAGATCGGCGTTTGGATCCGCGCCGCCTGCGCATGGGCGGACTGGCAGGGCGCGAAAATCGCCCGTTTCGGCGATAACATGCGCGATGTGGCGGTGACCGAGGGCGATAAGGTCGAAGCGCAAATTCAACTCGGCTACGATGTCTACGGCTACGGGGTGGGCGACCTGGTCAAGGCTGTGAATGAGGCTTCTGACACCGACATCAAAAAGATGACGCAAGCCTATCTCGATGAATATGATGTTGTCCCTGCGCTGCAGCCCAAGGGCGAAAAACATGCTTCGCTTGTTGAAGGCGCGCGCATCGAGGTTGGCATGCGGAACTTTTTGGGCGCGGGCAACTTCAAAGCCTTCACCACAACCTTCGAAGATTTGCATGGACTCGCGCAGTTGCCAGGTCTCGCGGTGCAACGACTCATGCGAGATGGCTATGGCTTTGGCGCGGAGGGCGATTGGAAAACATCCGCTCTCGTCCGCGCGATGAAAGTGATGAGCGCGGGCGTGAAGGGCGGCGTCTCGTTCATGGAAGATTACACCTATCACTTCAGCGCGAGCGGCGATAAAGTTCTCGGCGCACACATGCTGGAGATTTGCGAATCAATTGCTTCTTCAAAACCAAGACTGGATATACTCCCGCTCTCCATCGGCGGGAAGGCTGATCCTGTCCGCCTCATCTTCGACGCCAATCTTGGTCCTGCTATTGGAGCCTCCATCATGGATATGGGACAGCGTTTCCGCATCGTTGCCAATGTGGTGGACGTGGTCTCGACCGATGCGCCTCTTCCCAAACTCCCGGTGGCGCGCGCGTTATGGATTCCGCGGCCCAGCCTCAAGGTCGCGGCCGCGGCGTGGATCTTCGCGGGCGGGGCGCATCACACCAGTTTCAGTTACGCTGTCACCACCGGTCACTTGCGCGATTTCGCCGATATGGCTGGTGTCGAATTCCTGTTGATTGACGAGAATACCCGCGTGGACGAGTTCAAGGACAAGCTGCGCTGGAACGATCTTTACTATCAATTAAACAGAGGCTTGTAGTCTTTGATTTGATCAAATGGCAAAGCGCCTTTTGCCGCGTACCAGCAGGAGGCGCTTTATGAAACGGCGAGGCGGTCATGAGAAAACGCGCTTTGAAAAACGATTTTTTACAGATCGAATACCTGACTACTTCATTACGAATCACCGGGCTGACACCCGCTGGTAAATCCAACCTGCTGGCTGACCTGGGTAATTTTCCGCCGGTTCCCACGCCCTATGGCGACTTCCTTTTTCGCGGCGGGCATCGCTTATGGCACGCGCCAGAAGCCATGCCGCGCACCTATATTCCCGATGCAGGCGAATTGAATATCACAGACCTGCCGGATGGTGTTCTCCTCGAAACGCAGACCGAACCAGGCACAGGAATTCGCAAACGCATCGAAGTTCGTCTCGCTGCAGATAAGCCGTCCGTCACACTCACGCATACTCTGATCAATGACGGTTTATGGCCCCTTGAACTCGCGCCATGGGCGATCACGCAATTCCGTTTGGGAGGGACGGTGATTCTGCCCATGCCCATTGGGAAGGTGGATGAGGCCGGACTCTTACCCAACCGAAATATCTCTCTTTGGTCCTACACCCGCATCAATGACCCGCGCCTGAGCCTGCGCGATGATTTCATCCTTTTCCAAACCGATGCCTTGCCGCCCTTCAAGATCGGGTACTTCAACCCGCATGGCTGGCTGGCATACTATTTGGATGGCATCCTCTTCCGCAAAACCTTCTCCGCCCAAACAGACACCGCCTACCCGGATAAAAACTGCAACACCGAAATGTACTGCAACGATCAATTTATAGAACTGGAAAGCCTGGGTCCGCTGACGAAGTTGGACTCAGGCTCATCCGTACTTCATCTGGAAACATGGGACTTATTCACTGATATGGATTCCCTGCCAATGGAAGCGCAAAAATTACTCGCTTCTACTAATAAAGCCGAATAACGACTAGTCCCGCGCGGCATATATCGTGTCTATGGTATAAGTTCAGGCACTCAAGGTCGTACAGCGCTAAATTCTATACTGCCCACGGGCATAAATCGCGCTTTTTTACTCTATAAAAACCGCA
>CAYQOF010000104.1:0-10573 GCA_964419035.1 uncultured Anaerolinea sp.
CCGCCAATCGTTCTTCCCATGCCTGCTGAATGTTCATCAGCGTTGGGCAGCCCGTCAGTCAGCGGCAATACGGCAACTTATAGTCCGGGGCGTTATGCCAGTCTAAAACCCTCCGGTTCGGTCAAAAACATCGTATTGACGCCGGGGATCTATTGCGTGGACACACAGGTGGCGTTATCAGGCACCGAATCCATCAAGGTTCAGGGGACCTATGGCAGCAATCCCGGTGTATTTATCTATTTCAAGGCAGGAGGTTCTTCGGCTCCCATATCCTTGCAGGGAGGCGATATTCAACTTTGGCCCCAAACGACCGGAACGTATGCAAACTATCTGATGTATGTCGCCCCGAATTACAGTGGTTCATCAACGGACTGCACGATAAACGGAAATTCGAACCAGATCCTTTGGGGAACCATATACGCGCCCTACTGCGACTTTAAAATCAATGGCACCAGCACCAATGGTTTCCATTCCCAGTTGATCGGTTACACGGTTGATCTCAGCGGGTCAGCCAATGTTACTGTGAATTACGACCCGGATAAAAACGGTTACGGCAAGATCCCAGCCCAGCTTGGCATCATGCGCTAACCAACCCGCAGAGGGCAAACACTGATACAATGTGTTTGCCCTCTTTTCACGTCAATTTTCGGTCAACTATTCCGCAAATCTGGAGAACAAAATGGCAAAAAAGACAGGCACGTCCAGGGTCCCGGGCATCACCGACCCTGCCTTGCTGCGACCCAGGGTGTTGAAAAACCTCCTGGAGTTGATGGACGAGACGCCGCCCCTCGGCGAACGCTACGAGGAATTGTTGAAGGACCTGATCTTCCAGGCATACCAGAACGCCAACGGCGAACTGGGGGAAGGCGAACAGGCATTCCTCGATGAGATCTACGATTACGCCACCAGTTTCGGCGAAATAGACGAGTTCTTCGACGACCCGGAGATCAGCGAGATCATGGTCAACGGTCCCAGCCAGGTGTTCATCGAACGGCGCGGTAAACTGCTGATGACGAACGCAAAATACGAAAGCGACCTGCAGCTGCGCCTGGCGATCAACCACATCGTCAACCCGCTTGGGCGCTACGTGAACTACAAGCACCCGATGGTGGACGCCCACCTCAAGGACGGCTCGCGCGTCAACGCGGTCATCCCGCCGGTGGCTCAGCAGGGATCGTGCCTGTCCATCCGCCGTTTCCTCAAGGATAAACTCACGGTCCAGGACCTCATGGACAAGGACTCGATCACACAGGGCATGTCGGACTTTGTGGCGGTCTGTGTTGCGGCGCGGCTGAACGTCATCGTCGCCGGCAACACCAGTTCCGGCAAGACCACCTTCCTCAACATCCTGGCGCGCGCCATTCCGGATCACGAACGCATCGTCACCATCGAAGACTCGGTCGAGTTGCAGTTGCAGCAGACCCACAAGATCTCGCTCGAAGCGCGTCCGCCCGATTACCGCGGCGAGGGACAGGTCACCATCCGCGATCTCGTGAGGAACTCCCTGCGCATGAGACCCGACCGCATCATCGTCGGCGAGATCCGCGGCGGCGAGGCGCTGGACATGCTCCAGGCGATGAACACCGGACACGACGGCTCGATGACGACCATCCATTCCAACTCCCCGCGTGACACGCTCTCCCGCCTCGAGACCATGACGCTGATGGCTGGATTCGAACTGCCTGTGCTGGCGATCCGCAAACAGATCGCCTCCGCCCTCGACCTCATCGTCTACCTCACGCGTTTCCCGGACGGCACCCGCAAGATCACGCAGATCACCGAAGTGGCGGGCATGGAATCCGAGATCATCACGCTCACCGACATCTTCCACTACCAGCAAACCGGCACCGATGCGGAAGGCAGACCCGTCGGTCAATTCCGACCGACCGGCCTGCGTCCCATGTTCTCCCCCAAACTGGAGGCGATGGGCTACAAACTCGACCGCGCCATGTTCATGATGAAATAGATCCCACGTCATTGCGAGGAGGAGCGGAGCGACGACGAAGCAATCTCCTGTTGCCCACAGATGTTCCTCGATGTGGGGATTGCTTCGGGACGAACACCCTCGCAATGACATCAAAGTAGCGTCACTTCATCACCTGATCGCTCACCTCATCCAGTTTCCCCACTTCCTCCCCGGTCAACTTCCAGCCGAGCGCGCCCGCGTTCTCCAAAGCCTGGTCCCCGTTCTTCGCGCCGGGGATGACCATCGCGCCCTTGCAGGTCACCCAGTTCAACGCCACCTGCGCGTTGGATCTGCCTCCGTGATCCTGCCCGATCTCGGTCATCAGTTTGAGGAGCGGTCCGATTTTGGGGAGCAGGCTGGCATAACTTCGTGCGCGTGAACCGGGCGGGGGATGATATTGATTGTATTTTCCCGTGAGCAATCCCTTTTCGAGCGGACTGTATGCGATCATACGGATGCCCAACTCTTTACATCTTGCCAGCGTGCCGTTCTTTTCGACTGCGCGGCTCAACAGGCTGTAGTGAACCTGGTTCGATGCCAATGGGATATTGTGCCGCGCCAGCGCGGAATACGCCGCCAGCATGCGCGTCTGCCCGAAATTCGAAACGCCCGCCGTGCGCGTCAAGCCGCTCTTCACACATTCAGCCAGCCCCTCCATCAGCGCGTCGGTGTTCATGGTGGGATGGGGCCAATGGATTTGATACAGGTCCACGCTCTCCAAACCCATGCGCGCCAGACTTCCCTTCAAGGCTCTTTGAATCGAACCTTTTGTAAACCTCCAGGGCCATGGGAAGAACTTGGTCGCGATCAACACCGGCTGGTCGGTCTCCTTCAGGAATCGCCCGAGCAATCGTTCGGAGAGTCCATTCCCATACAGTTCGGCGGTATCCACGAATCGGATGCCCTCCTGGATGGATGCCTGGAACGCCTGACGCACTTCCTCCGCGCCGTATGCGTGGCCATATTGCCAGATGAACCGGTCGCCCCACTGCCAGGCGCCCAGTCCCATTTCGATGGCGTGCAAAAAGCGGGTCTCACTGCTGATGTCGGTCAAGGTCTCCTCCAAAATCTCAATATGTCATTGCGAGCGCTGGTCGAGCAGGCGGTGTTCGTCCGCTGTATCGAGACCAGCGCGAAGCAATCTCCTCCTTTTGTCGGGAAGAATGCATCCATTGAGAACTGCTGGAAACGAATGGCGTGATTGTATCCTAAAAGTCCGCCCGTACTCCAGAAAGATCAACTGATGTTACGCACCGTCCCGAAGGTTTGGGCGATAGACCAAGCCCATCTACAAGAACCTTCGGGACGTTTTGTGTAAGGTGAGGATCAAGTCCGGATGGTAAATCAAATAACCGATCGGGCATTCGCCATGCAGTTTCAGGTTGTCCGGATACTCGTGATACAATTCAGCCCGTTCGATAGTTTGGAACTGATGGAACGTCAACCTCACCCCCAGCCCCTCTCCTTCAGGAGAGGGGGGTTGATGCTCCCTGAGTTCCAGGGAGATGACCTGATGTCTGCCAATGATGCGCGGGATGTGGAATCCGCCTCGGATCTCAGCCGACGGCTGAATCTGTCCTTTTCAAATCCATCTCTTCTGACGCGCGCCCTCACGCATCGTTCCTTCGTGAACGAGAATCCGAGCGCGCTCGAGGACAACGAACGACTCGAATTCCTCGGTGACGCGGTGCTGGACTTCATCGTCGGCGCGTGGGTGTATCATCACTTCCCCGAAATGCCCGAAGGCGATCTGACCAAAGTGCGCGCTGCGCTTGTCAGCAACGACCATCTCGCGGAATTTGCGCGCCGTCTCGACCTGGGACGCGCCCTCCGCCTGGGACGCGGCGAACACGTCTCGGGCGGGAACGACCGCGACAGCCTGCTCGGGTCCACGTTCGAGGCGCTGGTCGGCGCGTTGTACCTGGATTCAGGACTCGGGGCGGTGGAAGCGTTCGTCCATCCCCTGTTGAACGAGGCGCGGGAGTCCGTCCTCGAAGACCTACATGACCCGAAGAGCCGTTTGCAAGAATGGGCGCAGTCGGAAAAGATCGGGACGCCGCAGTACGTGACGATTTCCTCGAAGGGACCCGACCACGCCAGGGAGTTCGAGATCGAAGTCCGCATTCAGGGAAAGACCTACGGCAAGGGAACGGGTTCGAGCAAACAGGTTGCCACGCGCAACGCCGCGCAAGCCGCGCTCGAATCGCTTGGGATCACTTTCAAGTAACATTCAATTCAAATTGTCACCCTGAGCGCAGCGAAGGGTCTCTTTTGTGAAAGGACGAGACTCTTCGGTCGCAAAAAAACGCTCCCTCAGAGTGACATGGTGTTTATATGCCTCTTCGTCTTAAATCATTGGACCTGCAAGGATATAAAACGTTCGCATCGAAGACCGTCTTCGAGTTTGCGGCTGGCATCACTGCCATCGTCGGACCGAACGGTTCGGGGAAATCGAACATCGCCGATGCGCTGCGCTGGGTCCTGGGGGAGCAGTCGTATTCCCTTTTACGCGGCAAGAAGACCGAAGACATGATCTTCAACGGCTCCGAACACCGCGCCCGCGCGGGCATGGCTTCGGCGCACATCGTCTTCGATAACGCGACCGGCTGGCTTCCCGTGGATTTCACCGAGGTCGGCATGACGCGCCGCGCCTACCGCGATGGGCACAACGATTATTTGCTCAATGGTCAACAAGTCCGTTTGCGCGACTTGAATGAACTGCTCGCGGCTTCGGGTCTGTCCGAACGGACGTATACGATCCTCGGTCAGGGACTTGTGGACGCCTCGCTTGCCCTGAAAGCCGACGAACGACGCCGCCTGTTCGAGGAGGCGGCAGGCGTGGGTTTGTATCGTGTCCGCCGCGAGGAGGCGCTCAAACGGCTCGAGAACACGAAGCGTAATCTTGAGCGTGTGCTCGACATCCTCTCCGAATTGGAGCCGCGTTTGCGGAGTCTGGAACGCCAGGCAAAGCGCGCCAACGAATATTCGCGCGCGCAAGCCGATTTGAAGATCATTCTGCGAGAATGGTATGGTTATCACTGGCACAAGGCGCAGCGGGAACTGACCGACTCGCGCGAAGTGGTCAGGGCGCAGGAGGCGCGTTTGTCGGAGACGCGCGAGGAACACGCGCAGGCGCAGGCGGAGTACAACGCGTTCCGCGAGAGGCTCACGGGATTGCGCGCGCAGGTCAATGCGTGGCATCGTCAATCCGCCGAACTGCACAGCCAACGCGAGGAAGTCAGCAGGGAACTGGCAGTTCTCGAGGAGCGCAGACGCGCGCTTCTCGCCGCGCAGACCTCCGTGCTGGCGGACCAGGAGCGCGCTTCCGACGAGGAAAAGTCTGCGCGCGAACGGCTGATGGAAATCGAACAGGAATTTGCTCGTTTGCGGGCCGAATACGACGAGGCGCAAAAACAATACGCGGACGCGCAGGCGGCGATGCTGTCAAGACAGACCGAGCGCGCTTCCCTCGAAGAAAAATTACAACTCGCGCGCGCATATATCGAAAAGTGGAGCGCGCAGCGCGCCGAATCGCAGGCGCGGCTCGACGAGTTGAACTCGCGCATCGAATCCCTGGTCTCCCGTTTGGAAACCGCGAACAGGGAAATCGCCTCTGTCGAGGCGCTTGCGCGTGAAGCGGGGGAGAAATATGCGCACGCGAGGAAACAACGCGAAGAAGTTGAGAGCGATGTGAAGAGGGCGGAAGAGAAAGTGGAAAGTGGAAAGAGGGAACTTGAGAAACTTGAGAGTGAACGGCGGGCAAGGAATGAAACGCGCGCCAATCGACTCGCCGAACACACGCGCCTGAAAACGCAACTCGAGGTGCTCGAACAAGCCGAACAATCGCTGGCGGGTTACGCAGAGGGCGCGCGCTTTCTGCTCGACGCGGCGCGCCAGATGAAACTCAATGGCGCGCGCGGCGCATTGAGCGCGGCGCTCGATGTGCCTGCCGAACTCGAGACCGCGGTCGCTGCCGCGCTCGGCGACACGCTCGATGCCGTCCTGCTCGATGTGAACGAAATCGAGGAAGCATTGCAATTGCTCCAGTCCGATGAGGCGGGACGCGCGGCTTTGCTTCCGCTCGAAAATCATGACCGCCAGCCGCTTCCGAAACCGAACGATGACGATTGTCTCGGCATCGCCTCCGAACTGGTCAACGCGCCAGACGATTTGCGCGCGGCGGTGAACCTGATGCTTGGGCAGACGTTGATCGTGCGCAACCGCGCGTCGGCGCGGCGATTGCTGCGGGAGATTCCGACTCACGCGCGCGTTGTGACTCTGCTGGGAGAGGTCTTCCGCGGTGACGGCTTGATCATCGCCGGGAAATCCGCTTCGTCCTCCGCCCTGAGTCGTCCGCGTCAAAAACGCGAATTGACCGAAGCCCTGTCCGCGTTGGGCGCGCACATCGAGTCTTTGAACCGCGAGGCAGAGTCGCTTTCCGCGCGCATCCATGACGCGCAGCGTGGGTTGAGTCAAGCCGAGGGTGAGGCGCGTGAGGCGCGCGTCCGATTGGAGGAGGCGGAGGAGATCGAGAAGCAGGCTGGGTTGGAGTCCGAATCGACGCGGCGTCAATTGGAGTGGAGGAAGAGCCAGCATGTCCAGTTGAAGGCGGAGGCGGAGGAGGCGGCTTCGATCCGTCAGAATTTAATTCAATCGCAATCGGAGGTTGAGTCTGAATCCACGCGGGCGCAGGAGGAGGCGCGCGCGTTTGCCGCGCAATTGACAGGCATGGATTTGAGCGAGGCGCAGTCGCAGGCTTCGTATTGGGGTACGCGCGTCGCGGTGGCGGAGAAGGCGCTGGAGGATATGCGGGCGAGGAAAGAGGAGAGAGGCAAAGAGACGGAGAAATATGATGCGCGGCGTAATGAATTGACGATGCGTTTGAATGAAGCCGAGACTTCGTTGAGCAGCCTGGATGCGGAAAAATCTTCGCTGCATGAACGCGAAAATGCGCTGCGCGAACAGATCGAAGCGCTGCGCGTACTCCTCGACCCCGCGGAACAGGATTTAAACACGGCTGAGATCGAGGAAGCGCGTTTGCAGGACGCGGAAGCGAACGCCCAGCGCGCGCTCGCCACGACCGAACGCCTTTACGGACAGGTGCAGTTGGAGCAGTTGCGCAAACAGGAGGCGCTGGATAACCTGCGCCAGAAGATCATGGACGATTTCGGGCTGGTGATGTTCGAATATGAAGCGGACGTTTCGGGTCCCGTGCCTTTGCCCTTTGAAGGAATGGTCGAGGAACTGCCTGTTGTGACCGGGATTTCGCTCGACCTGGAAGCGCAGTTGATCCGCCAGCGCACGCAGGTGCGGCGCATGGGTCCGATCAACCCTGAGGCAAAGCAGGAATTCGACAGGGAGTCGGAGCGTTACTCGTTCATGCGCGCGCAAGTGGACGATTTGCGCAAAGCCGAGGAGGATTTGAAGCAGGTCATTGCCGAACTGGATGATTTGACGCGCCAGGAGTTCGCCAGGACATTCGACGCGGTGGACAGGCAATTCCGCGCCATGTTCACGCGTCTGTTCGGCGGCGGTTCAGCGAGGTTGTCATTGACCGATCCCGATAATCTTGTGGAGACAGGTATCGAGATCGAGGCGCGCCTGCCAGGTCGCCGCGAGCAGGGACTGGCATTGTTATCGGGCGGGGAGCGCAGTCTCACGGCGGTCGCGCTGGTGTTCGCCCTGCTCAAGGTTTCGCCCACGCCCGTCTGCGTGATGGACGAGGTGGATGCGATGCTCGACGAGGCGAACGTGGGCCGCTTCCGTGACCTGCTGCAGGAGTTGAGCCGTGACACGCAGTTCATCATCATCACGCACAACCGCAACACGGTGCAGGCGGCGGATGTGATCTACGGCGTCACGATGGGACGCGATTCGGCGAGTCAGGTGATCAGTTTGAGGCTGGATCAGGTGACGGAGGAGATGCTGCAGAGGGGATAACAAGAGACTGGAGATTGGAGAATTGGAGATTGATGGAAAAGGAAATCGCCCGCTCGTGAAATGAGCCGGGCGATTTTTTGCAGAACGTCCCGAAGGTTTGGGGGCGATGGCTGGTTGATCGTTCGAGCCTTCGGGACAATGAGCAGCATCAATTGATTATTGTGAGGGGAAGGCAGGCACGGGCGGGATATTCTGCTTCCACGTATCTTCGTAGGTTGTGATGGCCGCCTCCGCGCGGACGGCTGCGAGCCACTCTGAAAAGGCGGTTTCACGCTTCTGATCCAACTGACTTGTGGAGAGCGGCAATTCCTGCCTGCCGAGAACCTGGATGATGTGATAGCCGAACTGGGATTGAATGGGTTCGCTGATCTCTCCGATCTTGAGGCTGAACGCGGCTTCTTCGAACGGCGCGACCATCTGTCCTCTGCCGAACCAGCCCAGGTCGCCGCCTTGAGCGCCTGAGCCTGTATCCGTTGAGTATTCCCGCGCGAGTTTTGCAAAATCCACTCCCTGTCCGAGGAGGGTGGTCACAGCCTTCGCCTCGCTCTCGCCTGCCACGAGAATGTGCCGCGCCCAAACCTGCTCATCCGCGGCAGGGACATCCGCAGTGACCGCTTCCAGCACCTTCCTGCGCAGTAACTGGAATTCGTACGCGGAGCGCAGGGTCGCTTCGCTTACGCCGTAGGTTTTGAATTCCGTTATCGTTTCGGTGAAGCGCGATTGGAATCCCTCCAGCGTGTAGGGGGTGGCTGTGGCGGTGGCTGGCTCCGCCACGAAAGTGGGTGTGGGAGGCGCAGAGGTGGCTGCGGCTGTTGCGGTCGCCGACGGATCGGGTGTGGCAGTCGGTGGAGGTGTCAGCGTGGGCGCCGTCGTTGGGGAGGGAGTTGGAGGGTACAGGGTCAACTGTTCGGATGTGAGAGTCGGGAACTCGAAGGGAATGGGTGTGGGCTCGGGCGTCGAGGTCCCATTTGGGAAGAAGCCATAGGACTCCTGGATGGCGCGTTCCAGTTCTTCTTTCGAGACGGTGATGCCGCGTTTTTCCGCCTCCTGGCGGATCAGCGCTTCGTCAATCATTGTGTCCACCACCTGCTGCCCCAACGTTTCGGGGACCTGCAGATAGAAACTGATTTCCTGTATTTGCTGGGAGAAGTCCATCCCGAAGGTCTGCTGGTAATATTGATATTCCTGAAGCCTGTTGACCAGGTTGACGCGCTGCAGTTGAACGCGTTCCTGCCATTCAGCCGCGGCGATCTTTTTTCCGTTGACTTCGGCAACGGGCTTGCGCAGTTGCAGGTAGTTGATGTCGAGGTAGCCGTATCCGAGCAGGAGCGCGACGAGCGCGATCATGCCGATTGCGAGCGTGCGGACGAGAGTCACCTGGCGGCGCTCACGTTCGAGTTTTGCGACGTGTTTTTTTGTGACGATCTTCGGTGTGGGACTGGGTTTTGCCATTTAGTTACTCCACAGATGAATACAGGGCACCCCGCATCTGTTTTTTATCAGCGCATATCTTCCGCGTGTTGTCCGGTGAAGGGGAGCATGGCGATCTGGCGGGCTTGTTTGATCGCCGACGCCACCGTGCGCTGGTGTTTGGCGCAGGCGCCGGTCTGGCGGCGCGGACGGATCTTGCCGTCTTCGGTGATGTACTTCCTCAACACGTCTGTCTTTTTGTAGTCAATCGTCAGGGTTTTGTCTGCGCAGAATTGACAGAATTTCGGCTTGGCAAAGAAGCGGCGCTCGCCGCCTTGTCCCGTGCCGTCTTGCATTCTTCGATCTTCAGCCATGGGTTACTCCAGTGTTTTGTTAGAAGGGAAATTCGTTTTCGACGCCCGCCGCGCTGTTTTCCTCGGGCGAGGAATCAGCCGCCTGTTGGGCGTGGTTGTTGTGGTCGCGTCGTTCGCCCAGCATCATCATTTCGCTGGCGACGACCTCCACGCTGGTGTGCTTCACGCCTTCCTTGTCGTCCCAGCGGCGGGTTTGCAGGCGTCCCTCGATGTAGACCTGCTGCCCCTTGTTGAGATATTGTTTGCAGATCTCAGCCAGGTTGCCCCAGGCAACGACGTTGAACCATTCGGTCTCGTTATGGCGTTCGCCGTCCACGGTGTTCCATGAACGGCTGACTGCAACTGTAAATGTGGTTACAGGTTTGCCCGACGGTGTGTAACGCATTTCGGGCGGCTTGCCCAGGTGACCGATGATCTGAACTTTGTTTAAGCCTCGGCTCATGTCAATCTCCTTGTTAAAAATAGACCGAGTTATCCAAGATGAATGAATTTATACGGCAGTCAGCATGTGACGCAGGACCGGTTCGAGGAAGCGGATGTTCCGCTCCAATTCGCCGGTGGATTTGGGATCGAGGGTGACGTTCATGAGGACGTACTGACCCTCGGTCTGCTTGCGGATGGGATACGCCAGTTTGCGGCGGCCCCAGACATCCATCTTGTCCACGCTTCCGCCCGAATCCGTGACCCAGTTCTTGACGCGGTCCACCGCGCCGGTAAAAGCAGTCTCGTCCAGTTCGGGCTGGATGATGCACACCAATTCATATTTGCGCATGAGGAGTTCCTCCTTTCCATGGGATGGCTCCCGTTCGAACCGTGGGTCCGCCGGGAGCGGAAAGGCACGTGATGTGACGTACCTGTATTAAGCGGGCGGAAGTTTATCACA
>CAYQOF010000105.1:0-8448 GCA_964419035.1 uncultured Anaerolinea sp.
ATCGGCGCGGCGCTCGGCAACCTCGAGGAGGACAAGCCCGAATGGCACACCTACGACACGGTCAAAGGGTCGGATTATCTCGGCGACCAGGACGCCATCGAGTTCATGTGCAGCGAGGCGATTGACGCAATCATCGAACTCGAACACATGGGGCTGCCCTTCGACCGCACACCCGAGGGGCGCATCTCACAGCGTCCGTTCGGCGGGCACACCAACAATGAAACCGGCAAACCCGTCCGGCGCGCGGCGCATGCGGCGGACCGCACGGGTCACATGATCCTGCAAACGCTCTACCAGCAGTGCCTCAAGAACAAGGTCACTTTCTACGATGAGTACCAGGCGCTCGATTTCATCATCGTCAACGGCAAAACCGCAGGCATTGTCGCTGTGGAACTCGCCACCGGCGAACTGCATACCTTCCACGCCAAGGCGGTGATCTTCGCGACGGGTGGTCACGGGCGCATTTTTGAGGTGACATCCAACGCCTATGCCTACACGGGAGACGGCGCGGCGATCCTTCTACGCCGCGGCTTGCCTCTCGAGGACATGGAGTTTTTCCAATTCCACCCGACGGGCATCTATAAACTGGGCATCCTCATCACCGAGGGCGTGCGCGGCGAGGGCGGCATCCTCATCAACGGATTGGGCGAGCGCTTCATGCCCAAGTACGCGCCGACCGTCAAGGACCTGGCGTCACGCGACGTGATCAGCCGCGCCATCTACACCGAAATCCGCGAGGGACGCGGGGTCAACGGGCAGAATTACGTCTGGCTCGACGTGCGCCCCGAGTCCGTGATCAAATTCGCGGCGATGGACGGGCGCACGAATCCCGACGGCACTCCCTACACAATTACAGGTGAACAGGTCTTGCAGAAACTGCCGGATATCATTGACTTCTGCCGCGTGTACCTCGGCGTGGACCCGATCACGCAGATGATGCCCATCCAGCCGACGGCGCATTACACGATGGGCGGCATCCCGACGAACAAATACGGCGAGGTCGTGATTGACAGCAATAATACGGTCTTCCCCGGTTTATACGCGGCAGGGGAATGCGCGTGCGTGTCTGTACACGGCGCGAACCGGCTCGGCACCAACTCCCTGCTCGACCTGGTGGTCTTCGGCAAATACGCGGGGCTCAAAGCCGCGGAGTACGCGAAAGGGGCTGACTTCGAGAAACTGCCCCTCGACGCGGAAGCAGACTCAAGGTCGCAGTTCGAAGCGTTCAGGAATGGGTCGGGAAAAGAGAACGCGTTCGACATCTCCACCGAGATGAAGAAGGTCATGTTCGACGACGTCGGTATCCATCGCAGTGAAAAGGGGATGAAGGAAGCCATCGAAAAGGTCAAATCCCTTCAGGAGAGGTTCAGGCACGTGCGCGTGACCGATACCGGCAGGATATTCAACACCGAATTGCTGAATGCGTGGGAACTCGACAACATGCTCGAAGTGGCGGAGGTGGTGGCGGAGTGCGCGTTGAACCGCAAGGAATCGCGCGGCGGACATTCGCGCGAGGATTATCCCGAACGCGACGACCAGAACTGGATGAAACATACGCTGGCATGGAAGAGGAACGGCAAGGTGGAGATTGATTACAAGCCTGTCGTGATCACGAAATATCAACCGAAGGCGAGAGTTTACTAAATGTCATTGCGAGGGTGTTCTTTGCCCGAAGCAATCTCCTCCTTTGCGGTGGGGATTGCTTCGTCGGGGAAAACGCCCTCCTCGCAATGACGGATGAAAATGAGGATCTTATGCAGGTAACCCTGAAAATCTTCCGTTACAACCCCGAAGTGGACAAGAAATTCCGCTATGAGACGTATACGCTCGAAGCCGAGGAGACCGACCGCATCCTCGACCTGCTCGAACACGTGAAGGGCTATCACGACGGCACGCTTTCGTTCCGCCGTTCGTGCGCGCACGGCGTGTGCGGATCGGATGCGATGCGCATCAACGGGAGCAACATGCTGGCGTGCAAGGCTTTGGTTCGCGACGTGGGCGACAGGATCACGGTCGAGCCACTGCTCGGGTTGAAGGTGGTCAAGGACCTGATCGTGGATATGGAACCGTTCTTCGACAATTACAAGAAGGTACTCCCATACTTTATCAACGACTCCCCGCTTCCCGCGGACGGGAGGGAGCGGCTCCAGTCGCCCGAGCAGCGCGCCCGCTTCGACGAAACCACCAAGTGCATTTTGTGCGCGGCTTGCACGACATCCTGTCCCTCGTTCTGGGCGAGCGACCAGTATTACGGTCCCGCCGCGCTGGTGACCGCGCACCGCTTCATCTTCGACAGCCGCGACGAAGCCGCCGCCGAGCGCATGCACATCGTTGCAAAGACGGACGGTCTGGCGCGCTGTCACACCGCCTATAACTGCACGCTTGCCTGTCCGCGTGAGATCCCCATCACGAAGGCGATCGGCGAGTTGAAGATGGCGACGATCACGGGAAAGGTGGAGTAGTAACCTCGCGCTGAGCGGAGAGTTGAGCAGCCGCGATGCGGTGTATCGAAACTCGAAGTCGAAGCGTGGCAAGGTATATCGAGACCACATTGGGGATTTGAGAATTGGAGAATTGAACCAGCCGTGTCGTGAGGCGCGGCTCGTTTTTTTTTGTTGTACAATGATTGAGGATGGCGGGTAAATCCGCCTTTGAAAAACTACCAACCTGATGTATAATATGTGCAAATATTGCGTATTTTTTACACATGTGCAGGAGGTACCCATGACCAAGAAAGTTCGCATCAGTCTGGATGTCACGCCGGAACTCAATGACCTGTTGGACACCCTCACAAAAAAAATGGGAAGCACCAAGAGTGAGGTGTTGCGCAAAGCCATTGCCCTGATCGATGTGGCAGTGGATGCAAACCAGCAGGGTAAAAAACTCATGATTGCCGACCCGGATGAAAAGATCAAGTCGGGGACCGAGATCGTGGGCGTGGTTGGTCCGCGCTATTCGAGAAGATAAAATGCCCAAAAGGCAGACCAATATCAATGAGCGCGTCCCGCGAAACGCTGTAAAGAGCGTTGAGACAATACTTATCGGCGCTTTGGTCGGCTATTATACGGGAGGCAAGGGCGCCAAATAAGGTATTCCAAACGGAATTGTGATGATGGAATGTTATTCGTTGATTAGACCGCGTCATGTTGACGCGGTCTTTTTGGTTGTATACTTGCGATGGGTGCAACAGTGTCGCGCACGGTTTCCTGGGAGGGAACATGACATCAAAAGAGAAGTTCATCCTCGCGATTGACCTTGGGACATCGGGCCCAAAAGTCGCTTTGTTTTCATCACAGGGGGAAATGCTGGGCAGTGAATTCGAGGAAACGAGACTCCTGCTCTTTCCCGATGGCGGGGCGGAACAATCACCCGGCGAATGGTGGGTTGCCATTCAACGGGCGACAAAACGATTGCTATCGAGAGGTCTCGCGGCGAACGAAGACATCGTCGCCGTCGCCTGCACCGGTCAATGGGCGGGAACGGTGGCAGTGGATAAAGATGGCAACGCCTTGGGCAACGGCATCATCTGGATGGATTCGCGCGGCGGAGTGCAGATCCGGCAAATCGCAGGCGGGACTATCAACATTCAGGGGTATTCGCCCACAAAACTTTTTCAGTGGATTCGACTGACCGGCGGCGCGCCTGCCCTCGCCGGCAAAGACCCCATCGCCCACATCCTCTTCATCAAGCAAAACCACCTCGAAATCTATCGGCAGACATTCAAGTTCCTGGAACCGATAGACTATCTCGGTCTCCGCCTGACCGGGCACTTCGCCGCCTCGTTCGATTCAATCTCCCTGCATTGGCTGACCGACAACCGGGACATCAACAACGTCAGATACGACCCCCGCCTCATCAGGATGTCCGACGTTGACGCCTCGAAACTTCCCGACCTTCAGCCTGCCAACTCGACCCTAGGCTTTTTGCTCCCTGACATTGCGCGCGACTGGGGCTTGACCGGAAACGTCCGGGTGGTGATCGGCTCGCCGGACGTTCACTCCGCCGCTGTCGGCTCCGGCGCGGTGCGGGACTTCGAGACGCATCTCTACATTGGAACCTCATCATGGATCACGTGCCACGTCCCGTTCAAAAAGACCGACCTGACCCACAGCATCGCCGCGCTCCCCTCCGCCATACCGGGACGCTACCTGCTCACCAACGCGCAGGAATGCGCAGGCGCGTGTCTTCAATACTTGCGCGACAACGTCTTCTTTCATCACGATGAAATATCAACGAATGAAAAGCCTGCGAATGTCTATCAACTGTTCGATGGCGTTGCCGAGCGGACGCCCGCCGGAAGCGGCAAACTGATCTTCCTGCCCTGGCTGTACGGCGAACGCGCCCCCGTTGATGATCGTTTTGTGCGCGGCGGATTCTTCAACCAGTCATTGCAGACCACGCGCGAACACATGGTCCGCGCCGTGTTCGAGGGGGTGGCGTACAACTCTTGCTGGCTGTTGAAATACGTGGAGAGACTCATTGGTCGGCGCGCGGAGGCGGTCAACATGGTCGGCGGCGGGGCAAAGTCGGATATCTGGTGTCAGATCCATGCCGATATCATGGACCGACCCGTCCGTCAGATGAAGGACCCGATCGAGGTCAATGTACGCGGCGCGGCGCTGCTGGCATCCGCCGCGTTGGGGTTCATCCAATACGAGGATATCGCCTCACGTGTGCCGGTTGCGAAAACGTATATGCCCAACCCCAATCACCGCAAAATCTACGACGAATTGTTCCGGGAATTCACGGCAATCTATGAAAGCAACAAGCAGATCTTTGCACGGTTAAATCGCGTTCAATAACACACTTTTAAAACTCTCGCGCTGAGCGGAGGGTCGAGTGCCAGTCGAGACCCGTAGACGAAGCGCAGGCGGCGACTGCGAAGCGTGCCTGCGGCATGCAATTCCCCCACTGGTCGAGAGGAGATTGCTTCGTCGGGATTTCGACGCTGTCGCGTCTCATCCCTCCTCGCAACGACGAAAGGACACAGCGGCAACATGAACTGGGAAGAATTTCTCTTCAAAAATCTGGGGCGGATGAACCCGCGCCTCGTCGCGTGGATCGAAAAGCGGCTCAGGAAAATCCCATCCATCAGCCAAAAGATAGAAAAGGAATATGACCAAATGATGGCTGGCTTGGAGGATTCCATCAAGCCGTATAAAAACAGGTTCGCGATATTCACGCGCCTCCCGGAAACCGGCCGCGACCGGGCGGAAATCCTGCATGAGATGGAAGCGATGCGCGCACAGGAAGAGGGGGCATGGAGGGACGGCTTCGTCTCCGGCGCGGTCTATCACGGCGACCAGGATCATATTGATTTCCTCAACGAGGCGTATGCCATCAACTCGCAGAGCAATCCGCTTCATGCCGACGTGTGGCCCAGCGCGGCCAAGTTCGAAGCGGAGATCGTCGCGATGACCGCGCACATGCTCAACGGTCCAGACGCCTGCGGCACGGTATCGTCCGGCGGGACGGAGAGCATCCTGCTGGCAATGAAGACCTACCGAGATCGGGCGCGTGAGACGAAGGGCATTACCAGGCCGGAAATGATCGCGCCGGTCACCGCGCACGCCGCGTTCGACAAGGCGAGTCAATATTTCGGGATCAGGATGATCCACATCCCGGTGGATTCGGATTTCCGCGCGGACGTGGATGCGGCGCGCAGAGCCGTCAGCGGGAATACGGTCGTGATCGCGGGATCAGCCCCCTCGTTCCCGCATGGAGCCGTTGATCCGATCGGGGATTTATCCGAATTGGCGCGTGAACATAAGATTGGATTTCACACCGATGCCTGTCTCGGAGGGTTCGTCCTGCCGTGGGCGGAACGGCTCGGATATCCCGTCCCGAAGTTCGATTTCCGTTTGCCGGGCGTCACGTCCATTTCCGTAGATACACACAAATATGGGTACGCCGCCAAAGGGACTTCGGTGATTTTGTATCGTAATCAGGAATTGCGACACTACCAATACTACACGACGGCGGATTGGCCCGGCGGGTTGTATTTTTCGCCGACCTTCGCGGGGAGCCGCCCCGGCGCGTTGAGCGCGGCGTGCTGGGCGGCGCTGACCTCCATCGGCGCGCAGGGATACATGAATGCCACGCGAAAAATCCTTGCGACGGCGGAGGTCATCAAAAAAGGGATTCGCGGGATCCCCGAACTGCGCGTGCTTGGCGACCCATTGTTTGTGATCGCGTTTGCATCGGACTCACTCGACATCTACAAGATACTCGATCAGATGACGCGCAGAAAATGGAGCCTGAACGGATTGCACAAACCTGCGTGCGCGCACATCTGCGTCACACTGCGGCATACCCAGCCGGGCGTCGCAGAACGTTTCGTGGAGGATTTGCGCGAGTCGGTCGGGTACGTCAAGGCGCACCCCGAGGAAACGGGAGGCATGGCTCCGGTTTATGGCATGGCGGCGACCATGCCCATGCGCGGGCTGGTCGGCGACATATTGAAGAAGTATCTGGATATGATTTTCAGAACCTGATATTTGAATGCTTATCGGAAAGCTGTGACAAAACAAGGGGATATAATCAGCAGCATGAAACTCTTCGAACTTGCCTGCTTCACAGACAACGCCGCGCAAATGACTGACTTCCACCGCGCGCTGCTCGGCGCGGAACCGGTCGCGGCTTCGGAGGATATGGCGATCTTCATGGCGGGTGATACAAAGATCTTCATCCATCGCAAATATCCCGCCGATACGCCTTTGAGCGAGTTCGTCCGCATTAGCGGCATGCGTTGGCCGATCGAAACCATCTTTAAAGAAGCCAAAGGCGAAGTTGGAATGGATCATTACGAAATGCGCAGTTGGTTGGGGTGGCATCATCATATGCTCCTGGTCTCTCTCGCTCATCACTTCCTGGTTCGTTTGAGAATCCGTTTTCAAGAGCAGTCTCCTGCTCTCACGATTTATCAAGTCCGTCTGTTGTTGGCCGCGGTCCTGCCAACGCCTGTCTTTGATATTCAGGCCGCTTTGGAGCGAGTGCGGTATTACCAAAAACGCAATTTTGTCGCTTATTGCTCTCATCGCAAGACGAAATCAGGTCAATTGGCTACTCTCGCTCCGAACCTTGCGCTGTAATACCAGGCAGCACCACCTTGAACTTCGTCCCGCCGGGCTTCGATTCGACCAGCAACTGTCCGTGATGACGATTGACGACAATATCGTGTGAAATGTGCAATCCCAGTCCCGTGCCTTTGCCGGGCGGCTTGGTTGTAAAGAACGGTTCGTAAATCCTCGACTGGATTTCCTCCGGTATGCCCGGTCCGTTATCAATGATCTCCACGACCACGCGTCCATCCGCCTGATAGGTCCTGATCCGTATTTCACCTTTCCCGTTCATCGCATCCACCGCATTGTCAATGATATTCGTCCATACCTGGTTCAACTCGCTGGCATACGCCTCGATGCGCGGCAGATCGGGCGAATACTCGCGCTTTACGGTCACGCCGTGTTTCAACTTGTGCTGCATGATGACCAGCGTGTTCTCCAGCCCCTCGTGCACGTCCACTTCGAGCAATGGCGCCTGGTCGAGATACGTATAGGACTGCATCGCGCGCACGATCTGGGAGATCCGTTCGGTCGCCTGCTGGACCTCCCGCAACAACCCCACGGTCATGCAGCCGATCCCCAGCCATTGGACGGCAAGATCGAAGCACGCGCTGTCCTTCAACTTTTCGAGTTCCCCGGCGTTCCACCCGAAGTTGACCATTGCCGGCGCATACTCCCACGCGGACCCGATGTTGTTCGCCTCCAGCCACGCCTGGAGCTGGTCCACCAACTCGATCCGCTCCAACGCCTCGAGTTTGAGCGGCGACGAGAAACGGCGCGACGATTCCTGCATGAACGCATCGAGCCAGTCCGTCTGGTCATGCCTGAAAGCCATCGCTTCGATCTGATGCGTCAAGACCTGCAATTTCACCAGCGTCTTGTTCAACTCGGATGCGCTCCGCTGCGCCGCGGCCGCGGGATTGTTCAATTCGTGTGCCAGCCCCGCGCTCAGGGTTCCGAGCGCCGCCATCCGTTCCTGCTGGTGGAGCAGGGCGTCGTTCTGACTCAGCCGGTTCATCACCCAATGCAGTACAGCCAGCGAGGCGGTCGAACTGGTCGAAAGCAGGTTGTCGAAAACCTCCTTTGAAATGCGCAGCACCTCGCAATCGGTGACGGCGGTCACAGTGGCGGAACGCGGCGACTGCGAAAGCAACGCCATTTCACCCAATACATCTCCCGAATTGCGGACATCTATTTTGATCAGCGACTGCCCCGATTGTTTTGTCACTTCGAATTTCCCGCTCACCACCACAAAAGCCGTATCGCCCGGCTCGCCCTGCCTGATCAGCACCTCGCCCGCGCGCAAAGAGACGGGCTCGGCGCTGTCCACGAGTTGTTGTAATTCCTCGTTGGACAAGCCCTCGAAGAGGGGGGATTTGCGGAGGTC
>CAYQOF010000105.1:8548-10532 GCA_964419035.1 uncultured Anaerolinea sp.
TCACAACGTCTTCAAATACTCCTTGATCAACGCGTAGGCGATCGCGCCCTCGCCCACCGCAGACGCCACACGATGATTGGTTCCATAACGCACATCGCCCGCCGCGAAAATGCCGGGGACATTGGTCTCCAATAAAAACGGATCCCGCTCGAGGGTCCAGCCTTGAGGCGGTTTTTTATCCACGATGAGGTCGGTTCCCGTGAAAATGTATCCTTTTTCGTTGCGCATCACGAGATCGGCGACCACCTGCGATTGCGGACGGACACCGATGAACACGAACAGAGCGGCGGCGTCACGCATCTGCACCTCGCCGCTCTGCGTATTCTTGAAGACGATCTGCTCCAGCGTGTTCGTACCCTTCACTTCGAGCAGGTCGGTGTTCAGCAGGATTTCGAGTTTGTCGTTGTCGTTCATCGCGTCCACGAGATATTTCGAGGCGGTCGGTTCAGGTCCGCGTATCAACACTGTGACCTTGCGCGCGAAGCGAGTGAGATACAGCGCTCCTTGCGCGGCAGAGTTCGCGCCGCCGGCGACGAAGACATCCTGATCCTTGTAATGCATCGCCTCGGTGTACGCCGCGCCGTAATAGATACCCGCGCCGGTCAACCTGTCCGCGCCCGGCATCTTCAACGTATGGAACGACGCGCCCGTCGCGATCAACACCGCATGGGATGAAATCTCCGTCCCGTCCTTCAACCTGACGATCCGATACGCGTCCTTGACTTCGACCCGTTCTGCCTCCTGCGCCGACAACATCTCCACGCCGAATCGTTTCGCCTGCGAGACCGCACGGCGTGTGAGGTCATCGCCGGAGATGCCCGCCGGGAAGCCGAGGTAATTTTCGATCTTGGGACTCGAACCTGCCTGCCCGCCCGGCGCGGCTTTCTCGACGACGATGCACTTCAACCCCTCAGACCCGGCATAGACCGCCGCCGCGAGCCCGGCGGGACCGCTGCCGATGACGATCAGATCATAGAATGGAAGCGCGGCGCGCGTCTGCAAACCGACCTTGTCCGCCAGTTCCTTCAAATCGGGTTCGATCAATATCTTCCCGTCGGGAAAAAATATGACCGGGAGTTTTGTCTCGGAGGTCGCTCCCTCCGCCAGTCTGCGCGCGGACGAGTCCTTTTCGATATCCAGCCATTGATAGGGGATCTGATGCCGCGTGAGGAAATCCTTCACCCGATGACTCGAAAGCGACCACAATGTTCCAGCCACGCGGATGCCCTCATAAGGCAATCGCACGTGGATCTTCCAATCCTCCAGCAGTTCGTCCAGCATCGGGTAGAGTTTTTCCTCGGGCGGGTGCCAGGGCTTCATCAGGTAATAGTCCAGCCCCACCTCGTTGATGGAGGCGATGGCGGCTTGCGTATCCGCATAAGCAGTGAGAAGGACACGTTTGGCTTGCGGATATATCCTGATCGCCTCCACGAGGAATTCCGTCCCGCTCATTTCGGGCATGCGCTGGTCCACCAAAAAGAGCGCGACGGTCTCGCTGCGCTGTTCCATCTTCTTCAAATAATCCAACGCGGCTTTGCCGGAATCCACTGGCAGAATGCGGTAATCCTTTCCATAACGGGTTCTCAAGTCCCGCTCGACGGAGTTCAAAACAGATGGATCGTCGTCAATCGAGAAGATGACTGGCTTGGGCATGGAAGCGATTGTATCACCAATAAAAAAAGACCTCCGAGGATTTCAAATCCTCGGAGGTCTTTCAGCCGAAAGATTTCAGAACAACTCTTCGTCCTAATAGCATCAGGAGACACAACATGAGCGTTTTACCCAATTCAGGGACCAGGACCGAATTTTCGATCCATCCCAAAACCATGATGGGAGCCATTTCCCTCACCGTTGCGAATCTCGACAATCAACTCGAGTTCTACCAAAAAGCGCTGGGATTCAAACTCCACTGGCGCGATGGAAAGGAGGCGGGACTCGGGGCAGGCGGAAATGATCTGCTCCTCCTCAATGAAGAATCCAACCT
>CAYQOF010000106.1:0-10513 GCA_964419035.1 uncultured Anaerolinea sp.
TTTCCGCTCGTGTCGAAACCACGCGCCGCGACCACCGAACCGATGGGATGATTTAATTACCTTACACTTTCAAAATCGGGACGCTGATTCACGCTGAAGACGCAGATTTTTATTTTTGAATCAGCGAAAATCAGCGTTTTTCAGCGTCCAAGAAGCATTGTGTAAGGTAATCAGTGGGATGATTTATTTTACAACATCGCTTTCGATTGAACGATTTGCATGGAATCCGTGGTGGATGATAATCGTTCGATGTTTCCTTGTTTGCGCTGCAAGTCGTCTGTGAGTTATCTCTCTTCTCGCGAATAGGCAGTCATCAATGCGGCGGGCGCGCCGATGCGGCGCTTTGCAGCCTGCCCCGAACTCAACCATAACACCAGAATGGTGAGCAGGAAGGGAAGCATGTTGAGCAGGTTGGGCGAAATGCCCAGCGGCTGCAGGCGGAATTGCAGGACGCGCACGCCGCCGAACAGGTAGGCGCCGAGCAGGGCGCGGCGAGGATCCCAGATGGCGAAGATGGTCAGCGCGATGACGATCCAGCCCGCGCCGGCGGTCATGCCTTCGATCCAGGCGGGAGCATAAGAAATCGAAAGGTACGCGCCGCCAATGCCCGCCATCATCCCGCCGAAGACGACCGCCGCGTAGCGTACCAAGGTCACGTTGACGCCGAGCGCGTCCGCGGCCGAGGGGTTCTCGCCGACCGAGCGCAGGGTCACGCCCAGGCGCGTTTTGTACAGCACGAACCACAACAGCGGCACGAGCAGGACACTCAGATAGACCAGCACGTCGAAGCGGAAGAGCAGTTCACCCAGGATTGGCAGGTCGCTCAGGACGGGGATGTGGACCGGCTGCAGGCGTACAGCAAGCGGCTGACCGACGAATTTTTTGCCCATCATGCCGCTGATGCCCAAGCCCAACATGGTCAATGCCAGTCCCGAGACCACTTGGTTGACGCGCAGGGTGATGCTGGCAAAGGCATGGATCAGCGCCATCAAACCGCCGACCACCGCCGCCGCCAAAATGCCCAACCAGACATTACCGGTCGTCTGCGCGACCGCAAAGCCGGAGACCGCGCCCATGATCATCATCCCCTCCACGCCGAGGTTGAGCACGCCGGAACGCTCAGCATACACTTCGCCCAGTGTGCCGTAAAGCAGAGGGGTGCCGGCTGGAATGGCGGCGCGTACGGCGGCAAGGATAAATTCCAACATTTCAAACCTCCAGATGAAGTTTATACTGGTTGAATAATTCAGAGGCGATAACGAAAAGCAGGATCACGCCGTTGAAGATCTGGACCGTGGCGGCAGGCAGATTGAGGGCGATCTGGATCGCGTCGCCGCCGACCAACAGTCCGCCAAGCAGGAACGCGGTCAGGATGGCGGCGATGGGGTTGAGCCGCGCCAGCCAGGCGACGATGATCGCGGTAAAACCGTAGCCCGGCGAAATCGCCTCCGGCGGACGCAAGCGGTGATGAATGCCCGCCACCTCCCCCATGCCAGCCAGCCCCGCCAAGCCGCCGCTGATCACCATTACCAGCAGGGCGATCTTCATATAATCCATGCCGGCATAGCGCGCCGCATCCGGGTTCTCGCCTGTCACGCGGATCTCGTATCCCAGTTTGGTGCGGACCAACAGAAGGTAGATCAATACTGCAAGCAGGATCGCAAGGATCAAAGTCGGGTAGTGGATGCGCGTGCCAAGGATGGTGGGAATGTGAGCGGCAGCGGGAAATTCGTCCGTGATGGGAAATCCGCGCGTATCCGTGCCGCGCCAGGGACCGTACACGAGGAATTTAACCGCCTCGTTGGCGACGTACACCAGCATCAGGCTGGTCAGCACCTCGTCTACACGGAAGCGGGTCTTCAGAATGGCAGGCACAGCCGCCCACAATGCCCCGCCCAAAAACCCTCCGAGAAACATGGCTGGCAGAAGCAAATGAGGAGTCCAATGCGGAAATGCGCGTGATACGCCGGTGGCAAAGATGGCGCCGATCAACAACTGACCCTCCGCGCCGATGTTGTACATGCGCCCCTTGAATGCCAGCGTCAACCCGACACCGGCGAGGATGAGAGGGATGGATTTTGTCACCGTTTCCTGCAAGCCATAAGCGCTGCCGAACCCGCCGCGAAAGATGCGCTGGAAGGCAACGAAGGGATTTACCCCAAGCAGTTGGAAAATAATGGCAATAGTCAGCATGGCAAGCAGCAATGACACCGCCAAAGACGCCACTGGCAGCCACTGTGGGGAGGTGAGCCTCTTTTCAAAACGGATGCGGGGGAGGTTCATGCCGGTTCTCCTGCGGAGGATTCGTCGTTCACAGGCAGGCGCAGTGCGCCCGCCATCATCAGGCTGATCTGCTCCAGGTCCGCTTCCCTGATCGCAAATTGCCCCATGATCTGCCCTTCGAAAATAACGCCGACGCGGTCGCTGAGAGAAAGGGTTTCCTTCAGGTCATCGGAAATGAGCAGGACAGCCGCGCCGCGTTCGCGTTCCGCCAGCAGCAACTGCCAGATTGTTTCCGTTGCGCCCACATCCAACCCACTGGTGGGCTGGGCGACGATCAGCAGGGAGGGTTTTTCGGAAATCTCACGCGCGAGCAATGCCCGTTGAATGTTGCCGCCAGAAAGTTTTTTGATCGGGGTATGCCGGTCGGGAGTTGCGATGGCATATTCTTTAATCAGTCCGTCAGCGTGGGCGGCAACAGCCTCACGGTCCAGCAACGGACCGCGTCCGATGGGGGAGCGCATGTAATTTTTCAGGATCATGTTATCGGCGACGCTCATGCTGGGGATCAGCGCCGTCCAACGTTCGCCCGGCACGAAACCAATCCCGCGTTCGATGAGGGCGCGCGGCGGAAGTTGGGTGACATCCTCCCCATTGACAATAATGCGCCCGCCGGAGATGGGTCGCAAACCGGTGACGGCTTCGACCAGTTCGCGCTGACCGTTGCCGGAAACGCCGGCAACGCCAAAAATTTCCCCGGCACGTACTTCCAGCGCAAGGTCAACGACGGCTGGCAGACCTTTATCGCTCAAAACATTCAATCCTTCGATATGCAGAATCGGATTTCCCGTCTCGACCGCTTTCTTATCCAGGTGGAAAAGCACATCGCGTCCGACCATCAACTGGGCAAGTTCGCGCTGGGTGGTCTTCGCGGTCTCCAGCGCGGCAATGGATTTGCCCTGCCGCATGACTGTCACACGGTCGCTGACCTCGACCACTTCCTCCAGTTTATGGGTAATGAAAATGACCGTAAGTCCCTCGTCGGTCATGCGCCGCAGGATGTGCAGGAGTTCCATCGCTTCACCGGGCGTGAGCATCGAAGTCGGCTCGTCCATGATCAGGATTTTTACACCGCGGTAAAGCGCCTTGAGGATTTCGACGCGCTGCTGCTCGCCTGCCGAGAGTTGCCAGATGCGCGCGTCGGGGTCCACTTTCATCCCATATTTTTCCGCCAGTTCGAGAATGCGGGCGCGCGCCGCCTGTTCGGGAAAGAAAAAACTTTCCCGCAGCCCCAAGACGACGTTCTCAGTTACGCTGTGGGTTTGCACCAGGCGGAATTGTTGATGGATCATGCCAACGCCCAGGCGGATGGCGTCCTGAGGTGAATGGATTACCACATGCTGTCCGTTTACCCAAATTTCTCCCTCATCGGGATGATAAATTCCATATAAAACGTTCATCAGAGTGGTTTTTCCCGCCCCGTTCTCGCCGAGCAGGGCATGAATCTCGCCCTTGCGGACCTCCAGGCTGGCGCCGTCGTTGGCAACCACGCCGGGAAAACGTTTGACGATCCCCCGTAATACGATGATTGCAGTCTCATCTGACAAAGCAGACATTATTACTGCCTCCTGTGTAGCGCTGCGGCTTTCACGATGCGCAAGATGATGGTCTTTACCAACCGCCTTACGCGGTTCTTTCTTCCTCACCCTTCTCCCAGGGGGCGCCGCGCTGAGCCCCTCGAAGCGGGAGGGGACGGGGGCGAGGGTGCGTAACATCAGTTCATACTCTTGCAGTACGGCGACATTCCCGTCGCCTTGTCAATCCATATAAATTGGGTGGGGGGCAGAGCAACCTGCCTCCCACCCAAGAAATCAATGTGACGCAAACCTTACGGACTGGGGCTTCCGATCACGCCTTCGACGAACCAGTCAATCGTGTTCAATTCAAAGACCGTGAGACGCTGTCCGTCCTTGACCTTCAGCGCGCCGCCCTGGTCGTTGAGCGGACCGCTGAATGGATCGAACAACACCGCCGGGTCCTTCATCTGTTCGATGCGCTTGAAGACCAGGTCGTAGACGCTGATCTCGCCCAGCAGCGGGTCGTTGAGATTGATTGCCTTGAGTTGGTCCGCAAAGACGGGATTGATCGGCACACCAAATTCGCCGCCCAGTTCCACCGAGGAGGGGGCGCCCAGATTCATGCCGCCGCTCAAGAGACCCCAGTAATCCACGTTCTCGAGGTTCTTGGTGGTGTAGATGCCCAGGTGAATCTTGGTCAGGATGTCCTCATAGAGGATACCCCAGTTCACCAGTTGTCCACTGATCATCGAGTTGGGACCAAACTGCGCCATCGGGCTGTAATGTCCAAACGAGTAGACCGGCTGCCCCTTGGCAGTGTATTCCTCGGCAACCTGCACAACCGTAGCGGTGTCTTCCGTGAATGCCAGCACATCCACGCCGTTCGCGATCAGGGCTTCCGCCGCTTCGCGCGCCTTGGCAGGATCGTACCAGGCAAAGATCCAGTTCACCTCGACGGTGGCTTCGGGATTGGCTTCGCGCACGCCGAGGGCAAAGGCATCAATGTGACGCACCAGTTCGGGAATGGGATGCGCCGCCACGTAACCAACCTTGCCGGTTTTTGTCAGCGCGCCAGCCATCAGGCCATTCAGGTAGTACAACTGGTAGAAGTCTGCCATCAATGTGCCCATATTGGGGGCGCGCTTGTAGCCGGAAACGTGGAAGAAATAGTTGTCCGGGTACTTCTGCGCGGCGGCAAGCGTGGCGTCCATGAAGCCGAAGGATGTGGTGAAGACCACGTCGCAATTCTCCTCCACCACGAAGCGGTCAATGAAGCGCTCGGAATCTGCTTCCGGTACCGACTCGGCATAGGCGGTTTCCAGCCAGTCGTATTTGTCGTCCACGTAGCGGCGGCCGACGTCGTGCGCATTGGTCCAGCCAATATCGCCGATCGGGCCGACGTAAACGTAACAGGCTTTAAGGGTTTCCTCCGCCGCTGGCGGCTGCTCGACCGGCGGCTGCCCGGCCGGCGGCTGGGTGGGCGCCGGTGTCTGTGCGGGAGCACATGCGGCGACAATCAGAACGAGTGCCATCGCGAGGAACGCAAGGCGGGTGAAATTCTTGCTCATACTTCTTCTCCTTTTTAATTTGGTGAATGGTTTCGAATTGACGCGGGATGGATTGTGAACTTGAACGCTGCCTCCTTTCGACTAAAACTTGATTGAAATTCTATCATAGGATTCAACTCCGAAATTGTAGACTGGAACCGATCGAAAAATCAAGAACATAACTCACGGATTGCACAAGAACATGCTCCGCGCTTCGGAGGACGCATCGCGTCCTGCCGGGCTTTCGGCTGTCTCCGTTTCGATACGCTCCCACAGCCGGCACAACAACGGTCCGACGAACTCCTTCGAGATCCGATGGGATTCTTCTGACAAATCCAACGCGCGCTCCCATTGCCCTGCGTGAGCGTACCCTTCGATGAAGACAAACCGCTCCAGCGGGTCGTTCGGGTAATCGCCCAGGTCGAACGCGATGTCGCCGAGACGCACGACCTCGTCCCAATCGTCGAACTGCCGCGCCAGATCCGCTTTTTGGAAGTAATAACACCAGTTATGCGCGGGTTCGGGTCCATAGATCGCGGGCATCACCGCGGTTTGCTCCGCGAGGATCCTGTCAGCGTTGGACAAAGCCGCCGCCTCGCGCATCAGACTTCGGTCCAGGATGAAGCGGTTGTCTGAATCCAACTCAGGGTCGAGCAGGCGCAGGCAGGCGGGAGGATCGTAATAAAAGACAACCGCCTGTGACGTGCTCCCGTTGAATTCCCCCGCGATGTAACTGTAGCGGATCGGAATATCCTTTTTCAAATCGGGCAGCGACCTCCCCAGACGATTGGTGGGATAGAACAACACATACGGAATTCGATCCCCGGACAGGTCGGGCGCATAGATCCAGTTGAGCGGCGCGCTGATCGAGTTGTCGGCGTTAAAAGACAGTCTTTCGTTCATCAATACCAGGGTGTTCGGCATCAACCCCGGCGCGCGCCATGCCATCTGCCAGAGGAGATTCTTCTGCAATTCCCAATCGCGGAGATAATCCACCGACCACAGGAACTGCCGCCCCGCGGACAGGGAGATGAGGATGACGGCAATGGAATAGTATACGCGTCCGGGGAGCAGGGAAATCAGGGCGAGCAATAGAAAGCAGGCGCCAAACATAAAAGATAACATTGCGCGGTTCGCGGGAAAGCCCAGCGAAACAGGCAGGTTCGTCACCCAGTAAGGAACGCCGCCGAGCAGCAGCATCAGCGCGCCGAGACCAGCCAGCCACAAGACGTCGCGTTTTTTGTTCGCCGCGGTCTGCACGTCGTCTGTGCGCTTGAAGGAATGAACAAGCGCGAAGACAACCATCAGGACAAGGACATACAAAATGCTCGTGCGCAATCCATTGACGTCCGGATTGGGAAATTGAAACGCCTGCATCCACGCCGCAGCCGCCGCGTACCATAGACTGGAAAGAATCTGTTGTGTGAGTTGGGTGAAGGTCTCAACAGGCGCGCGGACAAGTTCGTCGGTCAGGCTGTAGCCGAAACCGGGATGACTGTAAACAAGCAACCGATAAAGAACAACAAGGACGATCACGCCAATGTAGGGAAGCCATGCCCTGATCGCTTTTGCATATCGTTCACGGTTTGTCATCGGCTCGTCACGCAGGGACATAAGGAGAATCAGCGGGCGAATGAATTCGAGCAGGAAGAAATACTCGAACATCAAAAGGTGCAAAGCAGAAAGTATCATGGCGGGAATGGTCCTGCCCCGAAACATCAGATGCCATGAGAACAACAGGAAGAAAAGCACAATGAAGAAGTGCGAGTACACGTAACTCACCCACTGCTGGTTGAAACCGGGATACAACAACACCAGCAACGACAGGAGAAATGCAAGGTTCCTGCGCGCGGGGAACAATCCAGCCATCACCAACCAGAATACAACAACAAACGCCCAACGCCAAAACATGGCAAATAACTGCCAGCAGGCTGGTTTGAGCGGGAGAATGAACCCGGTCAATTGAAAAAGCCATGCCCACACGGGACGCGAATCGGAGAAATATCTCGTTGTCGCCTCCATGCCAAGCTGGTAACGGATCCAGGAGATGGGCTGGTCGTCCCAATAAAAGCCCAATTGCCAAAAAGTCAGCCCGTACGCAAGTACGGCGACAGCCAGCAGTGCAAGCGGAACCGCGTAGGGCTGTGAAGCCATGCAGGCGAATATCCTCTGCAAATTCTTCATGTGTGTAATCTTATCCGGAAAATTTCGATTCCGTGATCCCTTGACCGGACGCCGGGCGGTTGAACCAGTGGATGATCCCGCCGACAAGACTACCCGCAAGGTTCAAGGCAAACACGGTCAATGAGAATACAACTGCATCCGCGGAAGTGATGCCCCAGGTCGAAGAAAATATGACGAACACGGTTTCACGGACACCGATGCCGTTGACAGACAAGGGAACGAGGATCGCCAGGTACAACAGCGGAACGAAGAGAAGCAGGTCGTTGATGGTTACCGGTATTCGAATGGCGGCGGCAACCAACCGGAAGGAGACAACATCCACGAGTTGGATGAGGAACGAAAGGAGGAACACGCCGAGCAACATGCCGGGGTGGCGCACCTTGAAACGAAAACTGTGGAGCCAGTCGTTCGGACGCAAGCGGCGCGCCAGCGGGTGGCGTTCTGTAAGCAGGTTCGCCCACCTCTCGAACATGGGAAAGTACGATAACGCAGAAAGCGTCAGCAGCCCCAGCAGTGCGCCGCCCAGCAGCAGCCAGAAGATCCGGTCCCGGGTCAGGTCAGCGCGTATCGAAAGCACGATCAAGCCCAGGGTCACGAGAGAACCGTATCCGAGAATCCGTTCGTAGAAGATGGTGGCGGCAACGTCCTCCACTTTGCCGCTGTCCCGTCCGATGGAGTAGAGTCGGAAGGCATCCCCGCCCAGGCTGCCGGGCAGAAAATTGTTCAGGAACAAGCCCGTCATGATGGTGCGGAAGAGGATCCCGATTCTCTGCGCAACCTCCCATGCCATCAACAAATATTTCCAGCGCAGGGTTTGCAGACTCACGGAAAGAAAATAAAGCAGGAAGAAAAACAGCAGGTAGAGCGGCTCGATGCGGCTGAATGCCTGCGCGATCCCGTCAAAAGCCGAGAGCCGAATGAGATATGCCAGAAGCAGCCCGCTGACCGTCAGCCTCACGACAAACGAGACAGCAGGTTTTCGGAGGAAGTTCCAGACGCGCGCAGGAGAGGACGCTTTTTCCATTCGAGGTCAACGGTTCGGACTCAGACGGAAGATGAATCCGTCACCCGACTCATGCTCGAGCCTGAAGCGGGGATGTTTCGCGAAAGCCATGTTGCCCTGCGGATACAGATGAATGACCCAGATCTCGCGCGGGGATTGGACGTACGATCTCAGGATATTGTCAATGACCTTCGTGGTCAGCATTTGGTCGAAGGGGTTGGAGAAGAACAAGACATTGGCTTCGGCGGGTATCTCGTACTCCGAGGCGTCGCCATGGATGATCTCGAATTGTGTCCTGCTTTTCGATCTTTGTTTGAAGACCTCGAGGTTCTGTCTGCATATCTCCACCAGTTCGATGGAAAACTCCACGCCGATCACCTTGCGGAATCCCCTCTCTGCCGCCATGAACATCGCCTTGCCCTTGCCGCTCCCGAAATCCACGAAACAACTGTTGGACGCGTCCACCTTGAAATTCGAAAAGGCTTTCTTGAAAATATAAGCGTTCGTCCCTTCGTAATAGACGCCGTGCACCACGTTCGGGGAGGCGATGTCGAGATTTTCGAGTTGTTCGGTATTGATGGTATCTATTTTATATTTCAAATCGAACAGCAGGTCTGAAACGACATAACGAATGGTCGTGACCAGCCCCACCTTGCGGACGTTGCGGAACACCTTTCTGAAATTTTCCATGTTTACGATGCCGAGCACCGACATATCTGTTGATTTCCTTTCTATAAAAAATAACGGATGGCAGGCGAGAGAAATGTGGTGATCACGCCGGATGGCAGGCTGGAGATTATTTTCTTCGCCCATGATACCCGGTCGAAGAGACGGGGCGAAGGCTGGCGCGTCCTGCCGGGGATGAAGTACCGGCGCGGCTCGAGGACGACCGTTCCCCATCCCTGCTTGAAGCGGATCAGGCTTTCATGGTTTTTTGGAGCCTCGCCCATGTTGAAGCAATCATATCCTTCGGCGGCGGCATCCTGGATGACCATCCAGATCAAACTGTGCGCGGGCTGATATTCGTTATCGGGCTCCACGGCTGACCACGCGTAATATACTTCGTGATGCGCCCAGAAGGTGAAAATGCCTCCGAAATATTTCCCGTTGATGCGCGCCATGTACAGCCGGGCGTCCCCGCGCCTGAAGCAGGTAAAAATCCTTCTGAAAAGTTTTTTGACGTGCGGAATGAACCCGTGTTTGCGCCCATAGATTCTGACGTACGATCTGTAAAACTCGTCCAACAGACCGCCGTCAGTGTCAACGATCAGTTCCATGCCTGTCATTTTCGAGGACTTGTTGAGGATTCTCTTGAAGTTGACCCTCAATCCGTTGTAAATCTCTTCGATATCTCTGTTGAGATCGAGTTTGAATGTGTAATCCAAGCCTTCCTGAAATGGAAGATATGCCGCATCCGCGCCTGGGAGTGCGTTGGGTGTCAACACCTCGGCATGATCCACACTGGATGTTTTTCCGGTCACAATTTTCAGCATGGCATTCAAGGCTTCGACGGAATCATACAGAGGTCCGCAATACGTGGGGAAGGGATTGGTCACGTAATGCGCCCCGCCGATGATCGGCTTGCAATAAAACAACGGGCATATCCCGACCACCTTTTCCCCATCCAGCGCGACCAGATGCTCGATGCCGACTCCGTAGGTGTCATGCAGAACTTTTGCCCATGCGATGGCGTGCCCAAAACGCGCGTCCAGCCTGCTCGCAAGGTAGGAGGTGTACCGATCGTGCAGGGTATCATCCAGTTTTACGACATTCACCATTGTTTCGACGCCCTTACGCGATCCCGCGTATCAAAACCGGTCCCAGCACCCGCACGACAAAGGCTGGGAGTCTGCGCCACATGCGCATCGCGAACTGGAACCTGGCGCTCTTCTGATTCAGTTCAGGGACGCGCCCTCCCCTTGGCAGGTAATACCAATAAGCGAGCGGAACCTTGCGCGGTTTCCATTTCAGTTTGAACGTCT